>JALGZP010000134.1 GCA_025774845.1 bacterium | reverse complement strand
CCGTCACGAGACTGTCGTCCTTCTCAGAGACCGTAATTCCCGTAACCCTCATCCAGTTTTCCACCTTAAACATGAGTTTCGGCTTGAGGACTTCGTCACCGCCGAAATCCACTTTGCCTACCAGCTCATAGGGCTGCGGCAGGAGAATTCCCTGCCACTCTTCCGATATGTATCCGAAGCTTCCCGGCTGGATGACATAATCTCTGAAATCAACCGTGCCCCAGACTGTTTCCATCTCATCCACAATGACGAAGGAACCCTGTGGCCAGAGCGCCGCGTTGCCCTCGTTCTTTAGAACCGTGGTAATTACGAGCGGTTTGTTATCGTCGGGTCTTGAGATATAGAACGTGTCCACCGACGCCGCCCGGGTTGTCTTGCCTTCGGTATCAACCGTGACGAGGTGATCCAGTCGCAATGTAGTCTCAACCGTGACGTTCTCGGATGGCCGCGGCAAGTCCGGAGTCAAGTTGAAGAGCAAGGCGCTGAAGTAACTACCCTCGGCGGTATCAGGCAAAGTCACGGAGATGGAAATCTCACGGCTTTCACCCGCCGCCAGATCAAACTCATCGGATGAAATCAGCATCCAGGGCGTGCACGAGCGCTTCTGCGTACCTGCGGGGTGAAACTCACGGCCCCGGGGGACACCCGGCGCAGCCGTCCAATCAGCCGTCTCAATCTCACATGCAACGGCACACAGCATGTTATTGGTGATCGATATGGTCCGGCGGCTCTGGTCCCCTGGAGGGATACTGATTCGCGTGATTTGTGGGGAGATGTCCACCGGTCCGGCAACCACCACGGAGGCGAATACAACCAGTATCAGAAGTGTCGCAGCAACCAGCCTATATCCCATCGTCATATCCTTAACTTATCAATTCCCGTGGATGAGATCAAGACTATGCAAGGGGTGGGATCGGCGGTAAGCCTTGAAAATGCTGGCTGGATGCGGTATAATTGATTTCCGTACAGATAGTGTCCGGTTGGAAGGGGATCCTGCTGAGCCTGGGACCCCCTTCCAGTTTGGCCGGACAAGTGACATCGGGGACACACAAGTGATGGGCAGTGCCAACCGGAGTTTTGCAATCCTAGCGGTCGCCCTTGTGGCGACTGTGCTTGTTGTAGCTCCAGACCTCCGGGCTGACGATTCATCCCTTGAGGAACTCCCCATCCATCTCACTGAAGAAGAGATGACCCGGCTCGATGAGATCGGAATCACCCATATCACTACGGCTGCACCGGCGAAACCCGTTCGCAAGTGTGCCCAGTGGGAGCCCTTAACGGGGGCACTTATCCGGTATTACAACGGCTTCGGTCTTCCGGTTGCGACGATCCGCGAATACGCCGAGGATCTCACCGTCCACATCCTCTGCATCTCGAGCCAGCAGACAAACTGTTACAACTACCTCAACTCCAACGGTGTCAACATGGCTAATGTCGACATGATCGATATCTCGACCAATTCCATCTGGACGCGTGATTACGGGCCCCAGACCGTCTTTGCGGATGGAACGTGGGGCTTCGTGGACCACATCTATAACAGACCCCGCCCATTGGACGACCAGGTGCCCTGGGAGCTGGGGACGGAGTGGAGCGCACCGGTCTACGGTACGACTCTGGCTCATGCCGGTGGCAACTTTCTGATTGATGGACATGGGACCGGGTTTTCCACCGATCTTGTCTGGGACGAAAACTCGGGTATGACCCACGGAGAGATTGCCCAGGTGATGGAAGACTATCTGGGGATTACTAACTACGTTGTGCTTCCCGATATCTCATCGGGCGGGATCCACCATATCGACTGCTGGCTCAAGGTCCTCAACGAGGAGACGCTTCTTGTCAAGGAAGTGGCCTCGGGCCATGCCCACTACGCTGCCATTGAAGCTAATGTCGCGACACTGGAGACATTAACCAATTGCTATGGCCGGCCATACAATATCGTGCGTGTTTACTGTGGTGGAATCGGCATGGGGCGGGTAGCGGCTTACACCAACTCGATGATTCTCAATAACAAAATCTTTGTGCCGCTCTTCGGCATCAGTACGGATGCCGCGGCGTTAGCAACCTACGAAGCCGCTATGCCCGGCTACGAAGTCTACGGGTATGAAGACGGCTGGCTCTATGACGATGCTATCCATTGCCGGACGATGGAGATACCCGATCGCTATATGCTGAGGGTGGATACCAACCCGCTTCAGGACAGGGAAGCGGGATCCGGCGATTACCGCGTCACAGCCTACATCGATGACCGGAGTGAGGCCGGGCTTGTAAACGATTCACTTCTGGTCTACTGGAGACTCGAAGGATCACCGGGTTTCAATCCTGTTGTCATGCAGACGACGGCCTATCCCGATTCCTACTATGCGGATATCCCGCTGCAGGCCGACTCAGCGGACGTGGAATACTATGTCTTCGCAAAGGACTTGAGCGGACGGCGCTCCACCCGGCCGCCCGTGGCACCTCTTGCCTGGTACACCTTTAATACGGGTCAGGATGTCTCGAGGGTGGCCGGTGATGGGAAGACACCGACCGGTTTCAGGCTTGCCCAGAATTCACCGAACCCGTTTATCTCCACCACGGAAATCAGATATGAACTCCCTGTGGATTGCCACGTCAGGCTTGATGTATACGATGTGCTCGGCAAACATGTAACAACACTTGTCGATGAATACCAGGGAGCCGGGTCGACATCTCTCCGCTGGGATCCCCGCGCCGGTCCTGATGCATCCGGACATGGTCAGGATATCCCCGGCGGTGTCTACTTCTATACGCTGCAGGCAGGACGTCGCATCGAGACCCGGAAGATGGTTATCCTTAACTGAGTGGAAATTACTGATCTTCCTCGGGTATCCAGCCGAAGCGCTTGAGGTCGATCCTGCCGTTGGCCCTGAACTTAATACCCTCGCGCTCGAGCCTGAGACGCTGGGTTACATCCGCACCACTTACCGGTGGGAGACTGATCGCCCCCCGTGCGTTTACTACCCGGTGCCACGGGACGCGCTTCCAGCCCTTAAGGGCATGGAGTGCATAACCGACTTGGCGGGCATGTCCCTTGAGACCGGCGAGACGCGCCACCTGGCCATAGGTTGCGACCCTGCCGCGGGGAATGCGACGGACGACAGCGTATATGCGCTCCCATCTCCCTTTCTGCGGCTTCCCGGTACTTCGCTCGCTCACCGCGTCCTACACACCGTCAACGGCAACGATCGATGCGACGGCGGCACCTTCGCGGAGTTTCCTGGCTGCCTGGTACTCAGGAGAGCTGAAGAAGTCCCGGATCAGATCGAGTGACGGGAACTCAATCAGGACTACTCTGCGCGTCTCCTCGGGTCCTTCAAGTGTGACGGTCTCCCCGCCGCGTGCGATGAACTTTCCCCCGAACTGCTCGACCACGGCGGGGGTCGCCGCGATATACTTCTTGTACTGCTCCATGTCTGTGACTTCCATCTTGACAATGATGTACGCGCTCACATCGTACCTCCTACTTTGCCAGTGTGTGTTCGATTACGATCTTGACACCGATTCCGATCAGCATGATCCCGCCTATTACCTCGACTCGCTTCCCCAGGAGCCGTCCGGAGAATGCCCCGATATACGTTCCGGCGAAACAAAGTACAAAAGTAACGATTCCTATGACGAGCACTGGTACCAAGATCGCCATATCGAGAAACGATAGAGAGAAACCGACCGCCAGGGCATCAATGCTGGTAGCGATGGCGAGGACCAAGAGAACAGTGATCCTGGTCGGATCGATAGCGCTGCCTTCCTCGCCGTGCCTTCTTGATTCATATATCATTCTCAATCCAACCAGAAAGAGAAGCACGAATGCTATCCAGTGATCAAAGTTGGCGATGTAGGTTCTGACCCAGTTTCCTGTCCCCCATCCGATAAGCGGCATCATCGCCTGAAATCCACCGAAGAACGAGGCGATCGTGAG
>JALGZP010000133.1 GCA_025774845.1 bacterium | reverse complement strand
GAGGTCTCCAGCTCTTTCTATGCCAGTTGGAATCGGTCCTAAGCCACATCGGGCCGGGGCCGATATTTAAGTAGTTGGCATGGACGCCACAAGGTCTTATACTTAAAGTGATGGGCAGGTTAAAGAACACAGTGCGATCACGATTGCTACCCAGGCAGACGGCCGTTATGGGCCTTGCTGTGTTTATAGTAGTCGCGGCCACGTCGTCTCCGGTCGCGGCGGGACCGGCCCCCGACTTTACACTTCCCGACATCGATGGAAAGGATGTCACGCTTTCGAAGGCGCTGGCCGAGGGGCCCGTGATCATCGATTTCTGGGCAACATGGTGTAAGCCCTGTATCAAGGCGTTCCCGGGCCTTCAGGGGATGTATGACAAGTACCGCGAGCGTGGACTCAGGGTGTTTGCGATCTCGGTCGACAGTCCCCGGTCACGGGCGCGTGTCGGACCCATGATCAAGTCGAAGAAGTACACATTCGAAGTTCTTCTGGATACCCAGGGTCGGGTCGCCAAGAAATACAACGCTGTCGCACTTCCGCGGACGGTGCTCCTTAATACGGACGGCGAAATCATACTCGCTACGGTCGGTTACCGGCCATCCAATCACGAGAAGCTCGAAGAAGCACTGGTGCCAATCCTGCAAGCCAAGGCGGGCGAGGATGCTAAAGGTGCTGAGTGATCGTTTTCTCCCCATTGTATACCTGATCATTATCCTGACGGCGGTTTCTATTGTATGTACCCGCCCGGTTCGAGCATTCGAGACCGGTGCGAGGGGCGCCGTGTCGGGTGAGGGTCTCTTGAACACAGATGAGGGCGCGAGGGTTGTCGATGCCAGGGTTGACTTCGATATCGACGTGGACTTCCTGACCTTCGGGGGAGCCTACCGGTTCTATGACTTCGGAGACAAGGACTATAACCCAGCAGGCATAGATGCCGTAGACCATCTGAAGCACCGGTACATAGAAGGTAACGTCCAGAGCCTTTTCTTCAGGGCCGGTCACTTCTTTTCAACCTTCGGCAGGGGACTGACCCTGAGAAGTTTCGAAGACGCCGGTCTTGAACACGATACATCACTCGACGGTATTATTGCGGAGTACGAGACCGGACCTGTAAGGATTACCGGGCTCACCGGTTCGATGATTGAGCGGCTGACTAGCCTGCAGTCCCGCGAGCACCATGTGCGGGGCGGCAGAGTAAGCGCCGGCGTCGGCGATATGCTTGCTGTTGCCGTAAGCGGTCTCGACCGGGGCACCAAGAGACGGGATGAACAGGTGATCCTGCCCGACAGTGTGGCGAGCTTCACAGACAATCTGATTGGGGCGGAGATCGAGGTCTGGCACGGACCCGTGTCGCTGGTGGGCGAATATGCGCAGCGGGACGGTGACTACTATCACGGACTCGAACAGGACGGTGAAGGCGGCAGTGCCACCTATCTTTCAGGCAGCCTGACGACGACACTGCTTACGCTGCTCGGGGAATACAAAGACTATGACAGATTTGAGAATGCGACTGTGAATCCCCCGATCTGTTTAAAGGAACACGTATGGATTCTGATGAACAGGGTGACGCACCAGGTGGAACTTGATAACGAAAGAGGATTCCTGGTTGAGGGAACACTTTCAACGAGTGATAAGATACAGATCACAGGGGGGGCCTCCGAAGCCCGGACCCAGGGGGGGGGCCTGAAACACTGGGAGGTCTTCGGCCAGGTGGATCAGCCCGTGCCGCGCTGGGGAATCAGATCGTTTGCAGGGTCCTGGTCGAGGGAGTATCTGTACGACAAGTTCACGGAATACATGAGTGTTGGCCTCGATCTCGAAGTCGCATTGCCATCCGAACACATAGTTGAGGTAGGGGTCGAGGCACAGACCATAGAAGAGCCTTCACTGGACTCGCATGAGAATTTCATGGCATCGGTTGCGTTTTATCCCTGGGAGAGTGTGACGCTTGCCGCCAGTGCGGAACTGACGACGGAGGAAGATCTGGAGCGCGACAAATGGCTCTTCGGTGAGACCAGGGTGTCGGTTGGAGGAGATTTCGAGGTGTCGCTGGGTGTGGGGAGCGAACGAGGTGGCAAGAAGTGTAGCGGTGGTATTTGCTACACGGAACCTGAGTTTGCGGGCGTAAGGCTACGCTTCTCGGCTTTCTTCTAGAGGCTGGGATTCAGGCAGCCACCTGAATGGGTTTCCTGCATCGAAATGAAAGAGGGTTCGAAGAGTGATTAAGGCAATTCGATTGGTGTTGGTTGCGGCGATTTGTATCCCTGCTGCGTGTGACTGGTTCGAGGAACCGGTGGAGTCCAATCTACATCCTGAAACGAGGTTCCTTGAGTGCGCCTCAGACATGGCGGTGGATGAGGGTGATGATGTGAGATTCGAGTGGGCGGGAAGTGACGTAGACGGCACCGTGAGCCGTTATGAGTGTGCATATGATGACTCGCCGTGGACCTCGACTGCTGAGCAGGACACTGTCATCGCAGACGTCACGCTGGGCGAACACACCTTGAGGGTGAGAGCTGTTGACGATCACGGTGATGTGGATCCCACTCCGGCTGAATGCAGTTTCACGGTCACCAAACCCGGAAGTCCCGTCGATAGGGTGGTCCATCTCGAGCTCTTCACCGCAGTCTGGTGCAGGCACTGCCCCAAGGCGGAAATTGCTCTGAACAGTCTCCTTGATGAGTATGGTCCTGACAAACTCAGCGTCATCGGCTTCCACGATACACCGGACCGGGATCCGTTTTCCACGGAAGAGACCGAAGCACGCATCGACTGGCATTTCAACGATCCGAACTTCCCGGGCGACAAAGACGTGCTTCCGACGGTTGTAATCGACGGGTTGAGATACGTCCAGGGAGCGGTCACGGCCGGAGAGGCAGAGTCCTACTACCGGGCCGAGATCGAGTTGCGTGTCGCACTCGGATCCCCGCTTTCAATCAGGACGGAGGGGGAGATAGGGGCAAGCTCAGGTTCGGTGACGGCGACGATAAAGGTCGAGGCCCGTCTGGATGAAGCCGATCGCATGGTCCGTTTCGCTGTGATCGAGGATGACATATTCTTCATAAGTCCGTGGTCGCTTGAGTTTGATTTCGTCACTCGAGACCTGCCCGCGGATGAGCCTTTCGGGCTTGTGGCGGTCGGTGATTCGATCACGGTCGAAAGGCAATTCTCCGTGCACGGATTATCGAACCCCGATCACATGGATGTGATTGTATTTGTGCAGGATATGACCACCAGGGAGGTCCTGCAGTCGGCACGGCTGCGTAACGAATAGGGCCGGGCGGCAGCGGTGCATTTTGGGGCTGCCATAACGGCTGAAATGTGATATAATAGATGAGGTATATAACGCGGAGGAAAGAGACACATGAGACTGGGAGATTTGGGAAGGTCTGCTGTTATCGTTTCAGGCGTAACGATCGCCCTGCTGGCCGGGGTGGTCTCTGAGACCCAGGCAGTACGTGATATTGAAATGACAACCGAAGACTACGCGTTCACGGTGCCGTACTGGTACCCCGCGGTCTTCACCACCGTGATCGAGAACACGGGAACCGAGGGTAGTACGGTTGATCTTCATCTCTTTAAGAACCTACCTCCTGGTGGATGGGCCTCAGACATGTGCATTAACAGCGGCCAGTGCATCCCGAATGATGGGTTTGTCTATCTGGACCCGGGTGAAACGGCGTCGGTGGTGGTAGATGTGTACGTGGGCGGTTCGCAGAATATGGGTCTCGAGACGATGACGGCGACAGTGCGCCAGGAGCCTTCAATCGTGAAGAGCCAAACCTATGCGGCGTTCGCCAATCTCCCGTCGTTTCTGCTTGTTGACGATGATAACGGCGCCGGCTACGAAACGCATCTTGAAACAGCCATCGATAATGCGGGCTACAAGGCTCGTGTCTGGGACGCCGATTCCCTGGGAAGACCCGGTCCGGTTCAGCT
>JALGZP010000132.1 GCA_025774845.1 bacterium | reverse complement strand
TGTAGATAGCTTTGCATCTCCCCTGAAGCGTGAAATAGAACGGTAGATCTCAAGAAAGACCTCCTGCGCAACATCCTCGGCATCTTCCCGATTATTGAGGAAGCGATAGCACGTATTTATGACCTGTTCCTGGTATATCCCGATGAGGGACCTGAAGGCGCCTGCCCTGCCAGCCTTCAAACCCTCTAGTAGTTCTCCGTTCTCCATCAAGAAGCCTGTTCCCGTTCGTGGACTATGCTCTGCCTGGATCGCAAGAAATCCGGCAAAGTCACGTCTATATTACCAGAGACACCAGGCATAACCAACAGAGAGGGAGGATCAGGCTATGATTAAGAAAGGAATTGCAATTGGAGTCCTCACAGTAATCTCACTTGGCTACTCAATAATCCCAACCCGGGGTGATGCCGTCACATACCCTGTTGTCGATACAGGCCAAGAAGTATGCTACAACGCCAGTGGCGAGATAGCCTGTCCTGTGGCGGGAGAGGCCTTTTACGGCCAGGATGCACAGCGTGACGGGAATCAGCCGAGCTATACCCTGAGTGCGGACAGCCTCACAGTCTATGATAATGTAACGGGACTCACCTGGATGGCGTCGCCGGACGGCAATCTGGACGGCACCCTCGAGTCGCCGGGTGACAAGTTCTCGTGGTCGGACGCGATGGACTTCCCGGCGACGCTGAATGCTCAGAGCTATGGGGGCTATGATGATTGGCGTCTGCCATCCATCAAGGAACTCTACTCACTCATCGACTTCAGCGGCCTGGACCCCAGCGGTCCAAACCCCACGAACCTCGTGCCATTCATAGATACGGACTATTACGAGTTCGTTTACGGGGATGAGAGTCAGGGCGAGCGGATCATCGACTCCCAGTACTGGACAACAACGGAGTACGTGTGGACGACGATGCACGGTGACCACACCGTCTTCGGTGTCAACTTCGCCGACGGACGTATCAAGGGCTACGGGACGTACAACCCTATGGGCGGCTACAAGCTTAACTTTGCCCTCTGCGTACGCGGCAACATCGACTACGGCATGAACGACTTCACGGACAATGGCGATGGCACAGTGACCGATGCGGCGACGGGTCTCATGTGGCAGCAGGACGACAGCGGGGTGGGGATGCAATGGCAGGACGCGCTGGCCTATGCTGAGAGTCTGAGCCTGGCAGGACACGATGACTGGCGGCTCCCCAATGCAAAGGAGCTTCAGAGCGTTGTGGACTACACGCGGTCACCGGACTACTCGGGCTCGGCGGCGATCGACCCCGTCTTCTCCTGCACGGGGAACACGAACGAGACCCTCGCGACCGACTACCCATGGTACTGGACGGGCACGACGCACGCAAACCTATCGCCGACGCCGGGGGGGGCCGCGGCCTATGTCTGCTTCGGACGGGGTATGGGGTACATGTCGGGTTCGTGGGTGGACGCCCACGGCGCAGGCTGCCAGCGCAGCGACCCTAAGGATGGCGAGCTCAGCGATTATTCGTACGCCCCGTACGGTTACTACTTCGGCGATGCGCCACAGGGTGATGCGATTCGTCTCTTCAACTACGTGCGCTGTGTGCGTGATGCCGGGTCGGATTCAGGCGTAGGCGATCGCGATATCAGGCAGGGCCGGCTGGAGAGTCATCCGAATCCATTCAAGCTTGAGACGACCATTTCCTTTTCTCTTCCCAGGGATGAGATTGTACGACTGACCATATACAATGTTCTCGGCGAGGAGGTTACCACGATGGCCGATGGTTGCCTCCAAGCAGGGGAACACCGGTATTGCTGGCAGGCCGCAGATCTACCCAGCGGCCTCTACTTCTGTTTTCTGGAAGCCGGCCGCTCCAGCGCGACCAAGAAGCTTACATACTTGCCGTAGGCCGCCATGGAGCCATCAAGCAGAATACGTTGATCCTTGTAAGGCCTTTCTCCCGCCGCGGTATCTTACCGGTAAGGATGTCCCACACAACCACGCTTTCAGACATTTCTCCGGGGAGCCATTTGCATATCGGCTATCCCGAGCCTCGCCGGGTCAGCGGGCCACGACAAACCGTTTCGTGTTCGTTATCCCACCCACTTCCAGACGGCAGAAATAGACACCAGAGGCAGCCTCCTCCCCTGCGGTCCTACATCCGTTCCAGGGAATCTCGTGAAAAGAGATTGAGAACGAGTCTTCCTCTCGCATCGTAAATCGACAGGCTCACACGGGCCGGCGCCGGCAGGGCCAGCGGGACAACCGTCCCCTGACTTACGGGGTTGGGACGGCATACCCCGAGAAGGGCACGCGGCGCCTGTACCGATTCATCTCCCTGACGGACCGATGCCAGGTATTCGCCCTCGCCCTTGAGAATCACCGTGCCGCAATCGTCGTTTCCGGTCTGGATCTCACAGAGGAACTGGCCGAGAGCGGCGGGATCGAAATAGGCAGTCACGATGAGCGAGTCACCCGCAGCCAGGTGATGACCCGGAAGTGAATCCACGCGGAGCACTTCGCAATCCCCGAGGACCTGTCCGCTCAGAATCGAGGCACCAATGTTCTTGATCACAAATGTCTCCTGGGCGGAGTACCCTGGATCAAGACTCCCGAAATCGACGGTGTCCCTGCTTACGCTACACACTGGTGGACCCTCGGGGATGGCGGTAATCATCGATTCTCCGGCACTGAGCTCCGTCGTATCTTCACTCACTGTGACATATACAAGTCCGGTGCTGCCGATGAGGTTTTCAATTTCAGACTGTCCGCCGCCGAGAGGTTCCACCTTCATCGAGGTGCCGGGGCTCACTTCCGCAGAGACATCGGGACCCAGGAGCGCCTGGGCTGCTGCCGAGTCGGCCTTAAGCGTCATGCTTGAACAGGTTATCAGGTACTCGCCTTCCACGAAATCGACCCCTGCAATCGCACCGCAGCTGTTGACACTTGCCCGGGGCACATCCACGATGCACCGCACACCTTCGGGCGATGGCTCGTCCTTGATGGTGACTCTGGTCGGGTTTACAACGCTGCTCCAGTAACGGTCGACGATGCTGCCGGTAGTGGTGCCACCCAGGGGGATGTCGCTGAAATCCTCGGAGAAGTTGGTTGGCTCGAGATCGATTTCGTTCGCAATACCGTCCCCGTCAGTATCGTATTGTGTGAAATTGGCTAAGTAGAACGTGAATGATCCCGGCCCAGTAATCATCTCTCCGCCAAAATCGATAGCGGTATCAAAGACACCTGCGAGGACAACATTCCCGAGTTCATCCACAGCGATGTCATAGCACTTGGCGTCGCTCTCCCCGAAGCGCTGTGCGTCAAGACAACCCTCATCACCGGAGGGCCCCAGCTTCACCATGAAAGTGTTGTGACTCGCCGTAGGCGTACCGATGCCGCAAATGAAGTCAGGTCTGAAATACGTTCCGCCCAAGTAGATATTTCCCGCCCCGTCGAGCTCAAGGTCGAAGTCGTAATAGAATCCACCTGTGGGTGTCTCACCGCTGGTTATCTCAAGGAGCGCAGCGTCCCAGATGCCGTTACCGTCCGGGTCGAAGGTGGCGAGGAAACTGTAGGGAGAGGGGCCGACCACCTGTGGTTCGTCTTCGCGGAACCACACGATTCCTTCCATGGATCCGACAACTGCTATATTGCCCTCCGCATCCACATCCAGGTTGAACCCAAATACCTCGTCTCCATCGTACTCCGCGCCATAGGTATCGGCCCACTCAAGAACTCCACCGGGCCCGAACTTGGCGAGGAACATGTCGTAGTCTCCAAGACTTGCGTTCTCGCCGTCACCGAAGTCAATCGAGCCAGCGAACCCACCGGTAATGATGATATTGCCGGACTGATCCGTGACTACGTCATAGGCGAAATCGTTACTCGTATCACCATAGTTCCGGCTCCAGTCGCAGGTCCCGGAAGGGCTGAACTTGGCAAGAAAAACGTCATCACCACCGGCGCTTGTCCGCGCACCGTCACCGACATCAACGGTGCCGGAGAGCGTCCCGGCGATAATGATGTTCCCGGAGGCGTCTGTAGTAACACTGTGACCGACTATGCCCCCGGTGATAGCGTATTCATCGCTCCAGATGTGCATACCGTCCGCATCGAACTTGGCTATATAGAAACTCCCGGTGCTAAGAGGGTCGCCCCCAAAATCCACTGTTCCGATGAAGCCTCCGACAATGATGACATTCCCAAACGGATCAGAGGTTACGTCACTGCAGGATTGAAGGGAAGGGTCTCCGAAAACACTGTCCCAGACACAGACACCGTCTCGATCGTACTTGACCAGGAAGATGTCACAGCCTCCGGCACTGAAAAGCGTCCTGCAGCCAGTGTCCAAAGTCCCCTGGAACATTCCGGCCCAGAAGACATTGCCGTCTGGATCGATATCTACATAGGAATCCCTTGACGCAGTTCCCACACTGAAGCCATCACTCCAGGTGTGGATGAGATCCAGGGTCTGTGCCTGGACAGACGGCGACAGGTAGCAGGCGAGAAGCAAAGCAACTGCCAGGGGGAGCATCCTGCGGGAAGTCATGGCTTACCTCCTCAGATGTCGTCATACGTTTGAGTCACACAGCTCATTCCTCATGCATACCTTGAGCAGATACCGTTATTACGGTTCAAGGCATTGCGTATGATACCACAACCGCTCGCTCAACTCAACCCATTTCTCATGCGTATCCCTGCCGCCGGTTTCAACGATATGGCTACACAATCCCACAAGACCACGCTTTCAGACATTTGTCCGGGGAGCCGCTTCAACGGCGGAAACTGACCTGTACCGATGATATCGATCTGAACGACGAAACGGCGGAGTGGGAACGATTCTATCGCTACGATGGACCGCACGAGCCGTTCAGCGGAAGAGCACCTCACGCGGCACTGAGGAGCAACAGGGTTTTGGGACCGTCTACGTGAACTTTCTCTTGACAATAATGGTGGGGTCATATATCATAATGATATATATTATTCGGATATAACCTATGGGCAAAGCCAAACCGACCAAGTATGCGATCCTGAGCCTCCTCAGCCTGGAGCCGATGTCCGGTTACGATATGAAGAAGCTAATCGACGTTTCCCTTGTCCACTTCTGGAGCGAGAGCTATGGCCAGCTGTACCCGACACTCAGGGCCCTCGAATCCGAGAAACTGGTTACCTCGAGGAGGGAGAGAGGGAGCGGCAAGCCTGACCGCATAGTCTATACGATCACCAGGAAGGGTCGGTGGGAGCTCAAGAACTGGCTTCGCCAGCCAGCGGACATCCCGCGGGTCAGATACGAGCTGCTGCTCAAGCTTTTCGTCGGCAGTATGCTGCCCGTTGAATCCAATGCCGAGCAGATCAGGCTCCAGCGCCGGGAACTCGCCCATGGCCTGTCGAAATTCAGGCTTTACAGAAAGATGGTGATGGAAGACGGCGTCGATCCCATGCACCGTGTCTACTTTCTCTTGACGATCCGACATGGAGAAATGGTCGCCAGGGCCCGTATCCGGTGGTGCGACGAGGCCTTGAAGATTCTCGGTGAAGTTGCAAAGGAGTCACCTGATGAGTAAGCCCGCACTGCTAATCTGTGCCTTAGCGCTTGCCTTGCATCTGGCCTTCTGCCTTGCGGCCAGCGAAGCGCAAGAGGAATCCACACCCAGATTCACAACGGAGCACGATGTGGCAGTCGGGCTGCCGGATGGTACTCGCCTTGGGGCCGACATCTACCTTCCGGTATCCGGGGGACCGTTTCCGACGATACTCATACGCACACCATACAGCAAGGAGCAAATGATTGTGTTCGGTGAGGCATTCGCTTCGAGCGGATATGCTGTCGTCATTCAGGATGTGCGCGGCAAGTGGTCATCCGAAGGAGACATCATTCCCTTCGTCAATGAACAGCGCGACGGACTCGACACCATCGACTGGATACTCGGCCAGCCCTGGTGCAATGGAAGCCTCGGCATGTGGGGTTCCTCATATCTTTCCTACAGCAGCTTCGTAGTGGCCGCAGCGGGTCACCCTAACCTTAAGGCACTTTTCTGCATATCCGGCTGGCTCAACGGGGACAAGGTCAACGGGCCGGGGGGTGCTCTTCACTGGGGTCTCATCCTGCCATGGATGATTCATGAGGCAACTCAAGAGAAGCGATCCCTGGCCGATTTCGACATGGACGAACTCTTCAAGTTCATCCCGCTCAAGGACGTGATGGCATCGATCGGCATAGACGATCCCGT
>JALGZP010000012.1 GCA_025774845.1 bacterium | reverse complement strand
TGAGGATCGCGGATATATCGGGTTCAGCCTTGCCCTCAGCAAGCACGAGCCCGCGGAGCAGCTTCTCGTCAAACGAGGGCTTCTCCACCTTGTAGAAGAGGCCTATGGGTATCTTGCCATCTCCCCGCATGTCCCACTCCCTTGCCCTCGCGTGAGCGGCCTCAAGACTACCTGCGTCATGATCTTCCATCTCGTAAACGTGCTTGTTATAGAACTGGTACGTATTGAAGAACGTAAAACAGGGCTGGAGGACATCGATGAAGGCGAAGCCTTTGTGAAGAGCCGCCTGCTTGATGAGACCGGCAAGATGATCCGCTCTTACGGAATAACCTCTTGCAACAAACGTAGCACCGGCGGCAAGCATGAGCTCAAGCGGGTTGATCGGCTCCTCCAGACTTCCCCTGGGGGTAGACCGTCCCGGGAAGCCCAGCGGACTCGTCGGTGTGAACTGGCCCGTGGTGAGTCCATAGACCCTGTTATTGTGAATGATCATTGTGACATCGATGTTACGCTTGGCCGACATCAAGAGATGCGCGAGACCTTCTCCGTAGCCGTCACCATCCCCAGCGAAACCGATCACTGTGAGGTCCTTATTGGCCAGCTTGATCCCCGTTATGGTGGGTGGGACCCGGCCGTGAAGAGAATAGAAGGTGTTTACATTGACATAATCGACGATCTTGGCGTGACAGCCTATTCCCGAGGCCAGGACGACGTTCTCGATGGACAGACCTCCCTCGAACAGGCCCTTAAGGGCTTTCGTCAGACCGGAAAGAATCCCGAAATTACCACAGCCCTTGCACCAGGTGTTCGCTGCATATGTATCGAGTTTGATCTCGCTCATTTCGTCACCTCCTCCACCCTCTTACGGAGTCCATCTACGGTGAAGGGCCGCCCGTCATACTTGAGTATGGTGTCATCCACCTGAACACCGTGACAGGCCAGGAGCCGCGCAAGTGATCCGGTTGCATTGACCTCGACACCGATGAGGTTCTTGGCACCTTTAAGAGCTTCCTTCAGCGCATCAACCGGGAAGGGTTCCATCACAAGCGGCTGCACCACCCGGAGACCCATCTCTTCGGCCACCTCGATACACGCTCCCTTGGTCGATCCCCAGGTTATGAGGGCCGTGGAAGCCTTCTTATTACCATAGACCTTGACGGCTTCCATATTGTCAATCTCACGTTTGAGAAACGGTAACTTGCTCAACCTCTTTTCATGCCCGGCGGCGATTCCCGCCGGTTCTTCGGTCGTGATACCGTAGTCATCATGCTCGTAGCTCGTTCCCTTTACAACTGCCCCCGGGTTCCCGGGGAAGGTAAGCGGCGAGATACCATCCTCAGCCGCAAGGTATCTTTTGTAATCACCCTCGCCGTCCCACATCGCGGCTTCTTCCCGGCTAACCTCATCGCCCTTGCTTTCGAAGGAGTAAGTGCTTTCACTCAGGTTCTTATCGGTTATCACAAGCGCGGGTATCTGATGTTTCCAGGCCGTGTTCATGGCGAGTCCCGTGAGCAGGAATGCTTCATCCGGATCGCCCGGTGCAACGACGAACCGGACGAACTCGCCGTGACCGGCGCTCAGGACAAAACTCAGATCGCCCTGCATGGTGTATGTAGGAACACCGGTGCTCGGTCCCGGCCGCTGTGAAACCACGAAGACGACGGGGGTCTCACTCTGGCCGCACAGGCTTAAGCCCTCAACCATGAGTGCGAAGCCACCACCAGAAGATCCAACCATCGTACGGGCACCCGCATAGGCACCGCCTATCGCACTTATCGCAGCGGCTATCTCGTTTTCGGGATGATATGTTACTAGGCCCAGCTCTTCCTCATGCTGTGCGAGAAAATGGAGCACACTCGATGCCGGAGTCATGGGATAGGCGATATAGAGATTGAGTCCCGCCCTTGCGGCTCCGAGTGCGATCGCTTCGTTACCTTGAATAAGCGGCAAAGGTTCGACGGCGGTTCGCTTCAGATGAAAACTCGGTTCGCCGGCCGCCTCGTAGCTCGCCTCCCCGATCTTGAGGTTGAGCTCGGTCTGCTTCCTGGCCCCACTCTCGATCACACCGCGGACTGTTTCCCAGTCGATGCCGAGGATCCTACCTGCCGCAGCAAGGGCAGCGATATTCCTCATTATGGGCTTTCCGCCCGCCTGCTTCACCAGACTTGTAAGGTTGAGGCCGACACCATCGGCATTGACCATGTCGGAGTCATAGATCACGATGCCGTCCGGCTTAAGGTGCGGCAGGTGCTTCCTTATCGTTTCTTGATTCAGGGCCACGATGAGATCGATACCATCATTGCATGCGAGTATCCTGCCCTCGCTTGCCCGGACAACGCTGAAGTTGTGCCCACCCCGGATGAGTGAAGGATAATCGTCCCAGAAGTATATGTGGTAGCCAAGCCTCCCAAGCATGCCGGCGACAAGACTTCCGACCTGGCGTATACCGTCGCCAGCCTGACCACCTACCAGGACCGAACACTCTTGCATTTTACCCTCCCGGGCCCGCAGCGTAGGGTCTCGGTCTCCCAGCCTCAAGCATCTCTATAGTTGGGCTATGATTTCCTCGATATCCGGGCGCTCCGGTATAGGATAGATTTTCTTGAACTTAACCTTGCCCGTATCATCGAGTATTAAAACACAGCGCTCGCTTGTACCGTGCGCATCTCTGAAGATACCATAGTTGGCGGCAACTGCACCATGCGGCCAGAAGTCGGCGAGAAGGGGCGTTTTTTCAACACCCATACTCTCAGCCCAGGCCTTCTTACAGAACGAGCTGTCGACGCTTATACCCAGGGCAACTGTGTTGGTCTTTGCCATCCTGTCAGCATTCGCCTCAAGATCTTTCATCTGGAGCGTGCAAACTCCCGTCCAGGCGAGCGGATGAAAGCCGAGCACGACCTGCTTGCCCTTAAACTCGCTTAAGGTAACATCGTTTCCGCGGTGGTCCTTGAGCGTAAAATCCGGTGCGGCATCGCCGACATTGACTTCGTTTGGTGCCATTACTTACCTCCTCAAAGGTTTGAATATCTATCAGGATTAGATGCAGCCTAAGCCTTTAGCGTTACAGAGCCGGTTAGTCCACCCACCTGGGCTTTCGCTTCTCCAGGAATGCGGCCATGCCCTCCTGGGCTTCATCACCCGACCTGAGTTCGGCTATTACACGTGCTGTGTATTCCTTGGCTTCCGCAAGTGACATGAACGAGATCTTGTTGAGCAGGTCTTTGCTCACCGCGAGAGCATGCGGACCGCTCGTGACGAGGTTCGATACCTTCTCCTCTACCCGCTTTGATAGATTAGAATGAGTGACGACATCGTTTACGAGTCCGACCGTTTTGGCCTGGTCGGCAGATATCCGCTCCCCGGTCAGGAACAGTTCACGACAGGCGTTCTCGCCGACCTTCTTAAGAACATACGGGCCGATGCATGCAGGCACCAGCCCGATCTTGACTTCGCTCATACTGAACTCGGCCCTGTGGGATGCGATCGCGATATCACAGGCCGCAACGAGGCCGTTGCTGCCACCGATTGAGGCACCGTTCACTCTTGCTATCGTGGGTTTGGGGAGATTGTAGAGTTTGAACATCAACTCGGCCAGCTCGAGCGCGTCCGTCATGTTCTCATCAAAGGTGAAGTCTTTCATCTTCTTCATCCAGTTGAGATCGGCTCCCGCGCAGAAGGCTTTGCCCCTGCCGGTAAGCACCACCACCCGGACCGCCTCATCCTTCTCGATCGCATCAAGTGCCCGGATAAGCTCTTCAATCATCACCTCATTGAAGGCATTCCGAACGTCAGGCCGGTTGAGTGCAATTCTCGCGACCTTGTTCTCAGAAGTAACCTCGATAGTCTGAAATGACGTGCTCACCTTTCTGCTCCCTTTTTCTACGCCGCAGGCACCGCCTTGTAACCGTAGTTGATGATGCCCGCCTGGCCCTCCTGCTTGACCTTCCTGAATTCTATCTTAACAGGCATACCTGTCTTGATTTCTTCAGGCAGGCAATCGACTATCTGGCATTGGATCATAACCCCGTCGTCGAGCTCCACTACACCTATAGCATAAGGGGATTCATCACAGAACTCGTTCGGGGCAACACGTATCACAGTGAATGTCTGTACCTTGCCCGTATTCGAGAGCGTAACATCTTCGAACTCCCGCTTGCCGCACTCAGCGCAGATAAGCCTCGGGGGAAACCAGACGGCTCCACAGCCCTTGCACTTAGAGGCTTCATACCTGTAGCGCTGAGGTATCTCTCTCCAGTATCTTGCTGACGTCGACATCTACGCTACCTCCAGAATGTGGACAACCGAACTGGCACAAGTACCACCCATGTTCTGTGTTAGACCGCGTTTGGCATCCTTGACCTGACGCTCACCCGATTCGCCTCTGAGCTGCTCTGTGATCTCGCAGATCTGGGCGACACCGGTTGCCCCTACGGGGTGACCCTTGGACTTGAGTCCGCCGCTTGTGTTTATCGGAATTCTACCGCCTATCGCGGTCTCGCCGTTCTCCGACACCGGACCGCCCTTGCCCTTTTCGGCAAAGCCCAGGGCCTCGATTGCACAGATCTCGGCAATCGTAAAGCAGTCATGCACCTCTGCAAGGTCTATGTCAGAGGGCTTGACCCCCGCCATCTTGTAGGCCTTCTCCGCAGCGATCTCAGCTGCTGCGAGCCACGTGACGTCCTTTCGCTGGTGCAGGGCAATCGTATCGGTCGCCTGGCCCGAACCAGTCACACGTACGAGAGGTTTCTTGGAGATCTTCTTGGCCGTCTCGAGCGGACAAATGATAGCGGCCGCAGCCCCATCTGTGATCGGTGAGCAATCGAGAATGGTCAGCGGGTCGGCCACCATGACCGAGCCGGCTACCTTATCGACCGTCAACTTCATCCGGAACTGGGCGTTGGGGTTCTTTGAGCCGTTGTCATGGTTCTTGACCGCAACCTCGGAGAGCTGCTTCCGGGTCGTACCGTACTTCTCCATGTGAGCTCTTGCCATCATGGCATAGAGACCCGGGAAGGTAACACCGTTGTAGTCTTCATACTCCTGGTCGGCTGCAGTGGAGAGTGCATATGTCGCGCCGCCACCATCGACATCCGTCATCTTCTCGACGCCACCAACTAGTACGATCTCACTCATACCCGAAGCGACCTCGATCAAGCCCTGTCTGAATGCGATTCCACCCGATGCGCATGCCGACTCAACCCTTGTTGCGGGAATGGGACATACACCCAGATAGTCGGCCATCAGAGCACCCAGATGCTCCTGCCCGGTGAAGAGCCCGGAGGTCATACACCCGACATACATGGAGTCGATCCTGTCGACCCCGGCATCATCGATAGCATTTAAGGCCGCCTCGACGAACACGGCCCGCAGGGACTTGTCCCATAACTCGCCCCACTTCATCATGCCTACGCCGATAACTGCTACATCTACCATGATCACAACTCCTCGATCAGTGTTTTCAGCCTATTCACTCATTCTTATCTTTCCACGGAACTTAGCATAAGTGCCGTAGTCAAGTTGAATTGTCTCTCTGTCCAGATAGTCAGTAGTCTTCAGGGCAAGATCCTGAACCTTGCTGATCCGGTCCGTAACCCTGTAGATGAAGCCGTCACTTCCTGCTCCCGAACCATAGGACACCATGAATATCAGCTGGCCGGGCTTGGCAACATCAAGCACCGCTGTAAGCCCCATCGGGGAGGAGCCGGAATAGGTGTTACCCAGTCTCGGGCAAAGAAGCCCGGTCTCTATCTGCTCCGGCTTGAATCCCAGCTTCTTGCCAACCGTCGTCGGGAACTTGCCGTTCGGCTGATGGAAAACGGCGTAAGCGAAATCCTCAGGCTTTGTGCCCGAGATTTCAAGTAGCGCCGTCGCTGCACCGGTCACATGCTTGAAGTATGCGGGCATACCGGTGAAACGGCCTGCATGGCGCGGGTAATGCATGTATTCCCTCCGCCAGAAGTCAGGCGTATCGGTCATATACGCGTTAGTGTGTTCGACCTCGGCGACGGTATCGTTCTTACCGAAGATGAAGGCCGCTGCTCCCGCCGACGCTGAATACTCGAGCGCATCACCGGGTGCGCCCTGCGAAGTGTCCGCCCCGATCCCGAGTGCATACTCCATCTTCCCGGCCTCGACGAGACTCAGAGCGACGAACATGCCTTCCGTGCCGGCCTTGCATGCGAACTCGAAGTCCGCACAGTGGATGTCGGGAGTCGCCCCGATGGCCTCGGCGACCACCGTGCCGCTCGGCTTCACGGCATAGGGATGTGACTCGGAACCCACGTATATGGCCCCGATCTTCTTGGCGTCGATACCAGCCCGCTTGATGGCATTCCTTGAAGCCTCAACGGACATGGTAATGACGTCCTGATCGGGAGCGGGTACCGACTTCTCCCTGAGCATCAAGCCACGCTTGTAACTGGGGGCATCTGCACCCCAGACCTTGGCTATCTCCTCAACTTTGATCCTGTATTTGGGCGCGTACGCCCCGTATCCGACGATTCCTGCCATACTGACCTCCCTCAAGAAACGACTACTTTTGCACAGATTTGAATACGAACAGATACCAGCGGGTCTCAAAACTCCGAGATACTAAGGAATATTACTATTTACCGGCAAAAGAGTCAAGCCCATTGCAAGAGGCGCGGGAGCCGGAGAATTGCACCGCGTAGCGTCGGGTCTCCGCGCCCGGCGATGGGGAATTCGCTTGACCTGCGGCCGGGAATGCCTTATTTGTTCGGCCGGAAACCATAATGATACCAATAACAATTTACACACTCATCGCAGGCTCCCTCCTGCTGGTGCTCCTCATCCTTTCCGGGAGGAGAATACCCAAGATCTGGCTTATTCTCTGGGGGATCTCGCCGCTTCTTATCGTCTACCTGCTGAATCCCGGCTTCAGGGTCTACTCGTTCCACAGTTTCATGCACGGGGGTATCGTCTACCAGATCCTGAACGGAAATATCCCACCCCTTGACCCCCTTGTGGCGGGGCATCCGGTTCATTACCCGTGGGGACCGCATCTCATCGCGGCCGGTATAAGCAGCATTTTCAGGATAACACCCTTCTATTCCATGGCACTCTTGAACATGGCATCGCTCGTCCTCGTGCTGTTCCTGATCTACAGGATCTCGCGTCTGCTCATAGACGATGACCGGGCAGGCATTCTTGCTGTCATCTGCTCGATCTACGGGGTCACGATGTTCATACCCGAAATGCTCGGACTCTTGCCCGATGGTTTCCCGGCTGAAATCAGGGGCATACCCATCCTGCATAAGTTCATCACGCTAAACACCCTCCCGATCGGGTTGGTTTGTTTTTTGCTCGCCCTTTACGCCGCGATCAGGCTCCTGAGGGGAAGCCGCCTCGTGGGCACAGGTCTGGTTATGCTTGTATCCATCCTCGGTACGGGCTTCTTCTATCCGGCTTTTGTGCCGGGTATCATTGCCACCGTCGCCACAGGTCTTGTTGTTGCCCTGGTGCTCCATTTCACGGGCAGGAGCCGGATCAACTGGCTGAGGGCGGGTCTGGTGCTTGCGGCAACGTGTATCGGGCTTCTCGTGCTTAAACCCTATCTCACCGCAGTCGGGACCGGGACGATGTCCAACCTCGCTGTCTTAAACTGGACCTACATCGGCAAGAACTCTCTTAAGTACCTGCTGATCACCATTCCCATGCTGGTCATCGTGCTTGCGAATCCGGCATCTATCCGTGACCGTTTCAAGAGGCCGGCCCTCTTTGTTGTTGCCATAACGACGCTGGCAACCATGGGCTCATACATTCTCACACATCTGCCCTTTGACAATGAGTACAAGTTCCTGCTGCTCTCTACCGTGACACTGGGCCTGCTGGGTGGAGCGGTTCTCGGCTCCCTGCGAGGAAGTTACGGCAAGTACGTGGCATTCGTCCTCATAGGACTCCTTCTCATACCCTCTTTCAGGATAGTCCGCCTGAGGGTGAGTCGCGGCAGGAACCTTGCGAGTACCTATGTCGAACGCGGTGTGAATGTTCATTCCGCGGAGAAGGAAGAAAACGAACTCTACACCTGGATCAGGGAAAACACCGCGACGAACAGTGTGTTTATCGATCGCGAACTCGAGATCCCGGTGCTTGCGCGGCGTCAGCTCCTGGTCGCTGTGGGTGGATCGCGCAGACCCGGCCAGAAGGGCTTTGGCGGTATAAATATAATACTCCAGCTCCAGAGCGGGTATGATACCGGGATGCTAAGCACGAGACGCAGGATAGTCGACCGTGTCTACTCCGAGTCGGACAGGCTCACCAAGGTCGAGTGGGACGAACTCCAGAGCCTACCCGGGGATGTCTATGTGGTCGCAAGAACCCCTGAGCAGGCCGCGAAGCAGTTGCGCGCAGGCTTCGAGATGATCTTCGCCTCCTCAGACAGCACCTACACCCTCCACCAAGTCCGCTGACAGTCTAACCATAATTCGGTACCAGCTTACAAATTATGTCTACAAATTACGGCAGTAATTTGGTAGCTGGTACCGAATTATTATTGTTAGCGTAGCAACATCATCTTCTTTGACTGCACCGCGTCAAGCGTGACGAGGCGGTAGAAGTAGATGCCGCTTGCGACCATTTCTCCGCTGCTATCCTTCCCGTCCCAGGTGAACTGCTTAGGTCCCTCGGTCATGTGTCTATCCGCAACAGTGGCGACAAGCTCACCCTGGACGTTGTAAACACACAGTTTCACACGCCCGGGCTTTGCGAGGTCGAACCTGATCGCGGTCGATGAACTGAACGGGTTCGGTGCATTCTGGTGAAGCTCGAAGCCGGTCCGCTCCACAACACCCGGAACTCCCGCCGGTGGATCGTTTTGTAGCAGGATATCATCGACCCAAAGGGCACCGGCCTGAAGCGTCGGCGATATGAAGAGGATATAAACATCGACCGAGTCGGTCCCCTCCGGCGCTCTGGCGATCATGCTGTGCTTGGTCCATGTACCGATGGGTGATGTGCTGTCCCCGACCACCATCTCCCTCGCCCCCAAAACGCTTCCTGCAATGTTACGGAACCGGATCTGGGCAAGCAAAAAGTTGTCGTTCGATCCTGTAACAGGGTCACCATCCCGGCAACTGGTCATCGTGTGGACACTGAAGTGATAACACGAGTCGAGCGACGGCAGGGTCTGGTAAATGCCCGAATCGGAACTGTCATCGAACGATGAGAACAACTTGGCGCTGCCCGTCGGTGTCCGGACTGCCCAGTTCCGCCCGTCGGACCATGCATTGCCGAAGCTCTCCCAACCGGTGAGACCGCCAGTGAAGCTGTGGTTAACCAGAAGACTGGTTTCCGGGTCTCCATCAAGTTCGAAGAACGACGTATCGTCGATGAACACGGAGCCGGTATCGCACCCCGGTTGAAGGAACAGGATCAGCGCTTCAACACGAAGCGCCCCGGTCGGAGCAATCGCCGAAACCGAAAACTCGTTCCACTGGTCGGTGACCGTATTCCCGTCGCCAATTACGACCTCGTTCCCCGAGATCTCGTACCCGGCCGAGTCGGCGTCCCAGAATACGACCTTGGCAATACAGCGGTTCTTATTGCAGGTGTCCGTACCGGGAATGTCGTCACCACTCGACACAAAGGAGTATCCATTGAATTGGTAGACCTTCCCAACCGTAGGTGTGAATTCCTGGCCGTAGCCACCAACATCGAACTGCGGGGCACTGTCGCACCCCGTGAACTCCCCGTAAATCTTCGAGGCGGTCGAATCCGTACGTATGATATTATCCCCGTCGGGCGTGGATAGTTGTACGCCATCGCCGAAGGTGAACCAACCATCGTATGAACCTCCCCCATCTTCGAAACCGGGGTTCACGAGCAGATTGGTCTGGGCAAATGACTGTGAGCCGATGGCCGGCACGGCGACCAACGTCAACACAAGACAGATTCTAAAGAGAATACACTTCATCCTTAAACCTCCTTTGGTGACGAGTCACCGAGCCGACCACCGCACATACCGGTGGCCGGACCCCAGGTATCACCAACCACGAGCCCGACTTCAGACCCGATCAGTTTGCTCAGCCTATACCGGCTCAACCAGTCGAGATGCCCTTTCTCGAAATGCTCGTCCTTCCGTCAGACCCTCTACTGATACAGCGCCTTTATCTGTCCCCAAGCAGTCGATTCGGTCGCAGAAGCCCCACCACCCATGTACATCAGGCAGGCGGCGTCGACCTGACCTGCGCCGCCGTCCAGCGACGGCTGGAGGAAGAGGATAAGCGCCTGCATCTTGATCGCACCCGCAGGTGCAACACCGACTATCGGGTCATTGATGAACCACGTATCGATAGGCGATGAGGCATCCAGGATAACCGATTCGACTCCGGCTATCTCGCCGCCAGCATCGAAAAAGGCTATCTTCTGAACCATCCAGTTGCCGCCCGCAATGGGCTCCCAACCCGAATTCCTCGAATTACACGAGAAGATCCACTCGTCACCCTCACAGGTCTCGAACTCCTGGAATATGCCTGACACGTTGAAACAATCCTCGCACCAGAACCCACCCCACAGCTTGGCCAGCCAAAGACCCTCGTAAGGCACGTAGTGACCCGGTTCGGCCGGGAGATCATCTTCCACGGCCGCGTTGCCGAATACGAACCAGCCACTCAGATCGCCGGTTTCAAAGCCAGGGTTGACCAGCGAATTCGCTGACGCTGCCATCGCAAGGGCGAACACGCCCGCGCATGCCAGCAACACAATACGATAACTCAAACGCATTTTCCTACCTCCTAAGTGCTTCACGTTTCCGAATCGTGCAGCAAGTCACCAGCATCTTACTGCCACACGGATCCGAACCTCACTCCAAGAGCACAAACTTCCGCGTTTCCACGACGTCACCGGTCCGGAGTTGATAAAGGTAAGTACCAGGAGCAACTCTTTCCTCCGATTCATCACACCCGTTCCAGACAACCTCGTGGTCACCTGCCCGGACAAAGCCACTTACAAGACCGCGTACACGTCGCCCGAGCACATCGTAAACAACGACCTCCGCATCTCCTCCTTTCATCAAGTTGTACCCGATTGTGGTTTGATCACTAAACGGGTTTGGCTTAGCCAGGGAGAGGCGGCTTAACCCAGGCACCAGAACATCGGTCGAAATGCCCGCGTTGCCACCCTCCGGGACAAAAGTAAACTCGTCGAACACCACCTCTTGGTCTGTGCCCGGCGAGCCATTGAACTGCCATAGGTTAATGTGCACACGCGGCTGTTCGGGTCGCGGGATATGCGGCCCCGTGTAGGTCCACGTGTGGATCAGATTCTCCGGCGCCTCATCCAGCGGTCCACCGCGCCAGCTCCGAAATTCAACGCTATCGGAAAGCCACCGGAATGCGTGGCTCGTGATCTCCCCCTCGCTGAACGTCGCGTCGAATCGGCTGATGTTCCCGGGATAATCCCATGGCTGAGCCACGAACTGGCCAATGTCTTTACCCGGGTCATCCCAACGGCTGAATTCCACATCGATCTCGTTATAGGGATTCCACCACATGCGTCCCAGGTCGTAGCACGGGCCGTACTGCCATATGAATAGGCCGAGCACCGCTCTGGGATCCAGTTCATCGAGACGCCCAAGGGTCGTGAAGATGTAGTCGCCGTAGCCGAGCGCTTCTTCGAGAGTTACCTCGGTGCTGTACCACGAGCCGCTGATTCTCTGAATTGTCATATGCAGACGATCGTCAACGTCAACCCAGACACAGCCCGAGTTGTCGCAAAAGAGACTGGGACCCGGGCCATACCAGCCGGGACCTTTGACACGCCAGGTCCGGCCGCCAAAGTCGACAGTTCGCCCGCCGGGAAAATCAAACCACTGCCGTTCATCTATCGTCGGGGGACCCAGATTGTCGAATGTTGCCTCATCGTAGAAAACATCGGGTGCGGGTTCGCCCAGGCCCTGCAACACACCCAACAGCAGATGTGTGGTCACAGTACCCGACGGGGCCGGTCCGCTCTCTACGTAGAACTCCTGGATCTCATCCAGAGGGGTAGATGCATCTGCCACGGTGTAGGATTCGTAGCTGATCAAGGAATCGCTCGCATCACGCCATTCTATGTTGAGCATCGCACGAGACGTCCCGGTCAGCGGATTAATCGCCGTATGCCAGCCCTTCACAGATGCGGACCAACGTTCACCGGGAGATGTGTCCTGGGACTGCCAGAAGCCTGAAACACCCCAGGGACCTATGTTGGGACCGCTCACCCTGGCGGCGTCAAAACCGTGGGTTGCATCTGTCGATGAGCCGACCGACTCGAACTGGTTCCATCCGCCGAAGATCTCACCACCGGAGCCACCCAGCTCGAAACTCGGATTGGCGAGCATGCACTGCCCCAGAGCTGCGCGGGCAAATACCACGACCAGCACGAGCAATACTGACACACGTACGTATACCCTCATATCCAGCACACCTATCCCTTGGTGTCTGTACCTAGGTCGCGTCCCTGTGGTAAATCTGTGGTACTTCTCTCCGTACCCTTATACAGTTTACCACAATACTTGCTTGAAATCAAGGGCTTATGACCTCTGTCTTGACAATCGTGTGTCCATCTGACATGTTGATACTATGATAGATGGAGTGATTTCAGCCATAGAGTTACTCAGTGTATACTAACAGCAAATCCTCACATACTCCCCTTCTAGAGGTTCGCCGCCTCAGCAAGATGTTTTTGTCCAGGGGGCTCTTCACCTCGGGTCGCAGGGTTACGGCCGCGGAAGACATATCTTTTCGGATAAACCGGGGCGAGGCGATCGCCCTTGTAGGAGAGTCGGGAAGCGGCAAGAGCACCGTGGCACGTCTTATCGTGAGGCTTGAACACCCCGACGGCGGGGAGATCAGGCTCGATGGAACTGACATGCTCACCCGTGAGCCAAGGCGGGCCTCCCTCGGCTACCGGGGCCGGGTCCAGATGGTTTTCCAGGATCCTTTTGGCTCGCTTAATCCCGTGCACACGGTCGCCCATCACCTTGTCCGGCCGCTTCTTCGTCACGGCCGTGCAAAGAGTACAGAAGTTCACGCCAGGGCCATAGAACTCCTTCGCGTGGTCGGACTCGAGCCGGCCGAGGAGTTTATAAACCGCCATCCTTACGAACTCTCAGGTGGACAACGCCAGCGTGTGGCCATAGCCCGAGCCCTCGCCGTTGAACCAGACCTGCTGGTTGCGGATGAACCCACTTCCATGCTCGATGTCTCGATACGTATGGGGATTCTCAATCTTCTTGCCCAGCTCAAACTCGAGCGCGGGCTTGCCATATTGCTTATTACACATGACCTCGCCTCCGCCCGCTACCTTGCGGACCGGGTGCTTGTACTCTTCCGCGGACGGGTCGTTGAGGCTGGACCGAGCGATGCCATCGTGGAAAGACCGGCCCACCCGTATACCCGTGCACTGCTGGCCTCGATCGCCGATATCGGTGGGCAAGAGCCTTCGGCCAGGCGACCGCTTGAGGTGGCCGGGGAGGAATCTGCGGACGGGTGCCCCTTTGCGTACCGCTGTCCCGAGGTGTTTGACGTATGCCGGGTGACCGACCCGGGGCCCCGACCGGTTGACGACCGGAGCGTTCGTTGCCATCTTTACCCCGGGGGCACGCGGGCACCAGGGAGCTGATCACGCATGGCTAAACACATCTTCCCCGAAGGATTCCTATGGGGTACCGCCACTTCCTCCCATCAAATCGAGGGTGGGTTCAGTGAAGGAGGACGTGGTGAGTCGATCTGGGATCGCCTGGCCGCGACCCCCGGACGAATCGCGGACGGCTCGGATGCGAGTGTCGCCTGCGATCACTATCACCGCTGGCGTGAGGATGTCGGCCTGCTCAAGTGGCTCGGTGTGGGGGCCTACCGCTTTTCCATTGCCTGGCCGCGGATTGTTCCCGACGGTCGTACAGTAAACGACGAGGGCCTGGATTTCTATGACGCCCTGGTTGATGCGCTCCTCGAGGCAGGTATCCGGCCCTTCGTCACTCTTTATCACTGGGATCTACCCCAGATACTTCAGGACCGGGGTGGATGGGGCGCAAGAGAAACGGCCGAGGCCTTTGTAGAGTACACAGCTGCGGTCACGAGGCGGCTCGGGGATCGGGTCCCGTACTGGGCCACCCACAACGAACCCTGGTGCATCGCTACCCTCGGTCACGAGGATGGCGAACACGCCCCCGGTCATCGTAACCCTGCTGAGGCGTTGCGCGTTGCTCATCATCTGCTGCTTTCCCATGGTTGGGCGGCGGCGGTAGTGCGTGAGAACTCACCAGACGCGGAGGTCGGTATTGTCCTTAACCTCGTACCCGTCTGGCCGGCATCGCAGGAGGAAGCGGATCGTGAGGCGGCTCGCAGGTTTGATGGATTCTTCAACCGCTGGTACCTTGATCCCCTTTTCCGCGGGCGATATCCCGAAGACGCAGTCGCCGACAGGGTTCGTCGAGGCCACCTGGAAGGATCTGACCTACCGTTCCTCGAGCGAGGTGATCTTGAAGCCATAGCAGCTCCCCTCGATTTTCTGGGTGTCAATTACTATAGCCGTGTGGTCGTCAAGGCCGATGAGGCGGGGGAGCCGGTTGGTCATCCGGTAGCCCCAGAGGAAGAACTTACCGATATGCGCTGGGAGGTCTTCCCGCAGGGGCTCTACGATCTACTGATCCGACTCAAGCGAGAATACGGTCCGACCAGGATGTACATCACCGAGAACGGAGCGGCCTACGCAGACGGCCCCGATGCCGAGGGCCGTATCGCCGACGTCCGCCGGATAGAATACCTGCGCGCCCACCTCACGATGGCCCAGCGTGCCATCGATGATGGAGTACCGCTCCGGGGTTACTTCGCCTGGTCGCTTCTTGACAACTTTGAGTGGGCGCATGGATACAGCAAGCGGTTCGGCCTTTATTGGGTCGACTATGAAACGCAGCAGCGTATTCCAAAAGACAGTGCATTCTGGTACCGTGATGTCGTCGCCGCAAACGCGGTCGACACCGGTTTGCAGATGCCGTAAGCAAGGAGGTTACCGTGAGTTTGAGCCGAGGGAAAAGCGCCGGGCCGAATCCCGGGTTCTGGGCAGCAGTCGCAGTCATTCTATTCCTTATGCTGGCCGGTATGTGGGTACAGGTCACTGCGGGTACCCCACCAATCCGGGTAGTAAAGCATGCCGGGGATCCCTCGGGCCTGAAGCTCCAGGTTGACGGCCGGGACTTCATGGTCTTCGGTGTGAACTGGGGTTACATGCCGATCGGCCAGAACTACATGTATGATCTGTGGAAGCAGCCCGACGACTTCATTGAGCAGGTGCTCGCCAGGGAGATGCCACTTCTTAAGAACATGGGGGTAAACACCATCCGCCAGTATGTCGGTATCCCACCGCGCTGGGTCCGCTACATCTATGAGCGCTATGGCATCTACACAGTCGTCAATCATCCGTGCGCTCGCTACGGCTACACGCTTGACGGTGTCTGGATCCCGTTCGTCGATTACGCCGATCCACGCCTTCGGGCCGCGCTGAAAGAGGAGATCGGGGCTATTGTCGATGAGTTCAAGGGAACGCCCGGAGTGCTGATGTGGCTGCTTGGTAACGAAAACAACTATGGGCTCCACTGGACTTCCTTCGACATAGAGGCCCTGCCTGAGGATGAGCGCAACGCGGCTCGCGCACGATACCTTTACTCGCTCTACGATGAGATTGCCACTGTGATAAAGGAACGGGACGGGGACAGGCCGGTGGCGATCTCCAACGGCGATATCCAGTACATAGACGTCATAGCTGAAGAGTGCAAGCAACTCGACATTCTCGGTACCAACTGCTACAGGGGGATATCCGCCCGCGACCTGTTCCAGGAAGTAAAAGACAAACTCGGCATCCCGGTTCTCTTCACCGAGTTCGGGGCCGATGCCTGGAATGCAAAGGACATGCGTGAGGATCAGGAGATGCAGGCACGCTACCTGATCGGCCAGTGGCAGGAGATTTACGAGCAGTCCTCGGGTAAGGGACGCGTGGGTAACGCCATCGGCGGCATTGTCTTCCAGTGGAGTGACGGCTGGTGGAAATTCGGTCAGGAGGACCGGCTCGATATCCACGATACGAACGCTTCCTGGCCGAACGGAGGGTATGATGACTACGTGGAAGGCGATAACAACATGAATGAGGAGTGGTGGGGTATCACCGCAAAAGGGTGGCCCGATCATCGAGGCCTCTATGAGGTCTACCCCCGGGCAGCCTACTATGCGCTGCAGCAGGCCTTTACGCTGGACCCGTACGCACCCGGGACCGATCTCGAGGCCATCCGGACCCACTTCGAACCCATCACACCAGCTACTGCGGCGTTGGAAGCACGCGGTGACCATGCCAGTCTTCTTACGGGTTCCTCCAACCGTGTTCGCCTTTCGGGGCTCAGGCTCGAGTTCGAAACCTACAACACAGGTGGGTACCTTACAACGACCCCGAAGGTGAGGCCCGCAGACCCTGAAGAGGTAAGCCAGCCGGCGTTCCGTGGTTTTGACCGGATGGAGTCGTTTTATGCCGAGTTCCAGGCGCAGCCCGTTCAAAACGTGACGGGCACCCTAACACTGAACATACTCGGCAACGTCCCGGAGAACCGTATCGACCAGATATTCTACGAGAACCGCGGCCGGACACGGACCGTCGCGGCCGCCGACGGGGACTTGGAGCTCGCAGACATCGAGCGAGTCAAGGTCTACCGGGCTTCCGTCTCGTGGGATGACCGCTGGTTCCGGCTCGAGGGTTTCTACCGCACAGGCCACTTCCACTGGGGGTATGAGGGCGATTTCTTCGGCCTCTACAGGGAGGCTTTCTACGGTGAGAACATCGACATCTATAATGCCGCGGCTCCGGTGGGTTTTGAGATCGGCGGCAAGAAGAGGCTCGAGGGCTTGAAGGTAGCCTTCGGCCCGGAGCTCTGGTGGGGCGCGAACCCCTCAGTCCTAGTGAAGTACCAGCGCCGTCTTGGTCCGTTCGATGCAGCTGGGATCTTCCAGGAGGACATAGCCGATCAGTTCTCGGTAACAAGTTCTATCGCCGTGCCGCTGCCGACTACACGCAAAGCAACCCTCATGCTGGCAACCACCCGCGGGCCTGTGACCCTCGAGGTTGGCGGTATATGGTCGGGCTCCACCAAAGCCGGCGAAGACTTCAAGATCACCGAAGAGTCAGACACCGGTTACGTTGTCCTCGAGGACGAAGTCCTCGCATCTGATGCCTTCGGCGCCAAGGCCAAGGTGACGGTAGTCAGAGGCCGCTGGAACTGGTATGCGCAGGCGGCCTACATGGGACTCGTTGCCGACGGCGGCCCGACTGCCACCACAACCTTCACCGGTTGGAACCTCAAGGACAGCGGCTCCGGAAACCAGACGAATTTCCTCACCGGCCTGGCCGTGAGTACCGGGAACTTCCAGATAGGACCCAACTTCCTCTGGCAGAAACCCATAGTGGGGCCGATCCCTCCCGAGGTCGTCCCTCCCTGGAACCTGAGAAACGTAAGTGTCCCGGCGGACGATCCTGATCCTTTCGCGGTCCGGGCAAACAGGGAAACAGTCGGCGGGGAGCTGATTGTGGCTTATGACCCGACACCTGCGACCTGGATGTGGGCGTGGGACAACGATATTCGCGAAGACGCGCGGCTTGCCGCCAGCGTCAGTTATGTCTTCCGTCACCATCCGACCACGCAGGACGCGGCCACGGGAATCCTGGAGGACGGCAAGACACGCTTCGCCTTCGGCGCCTCGACTCCGCCTCGCGATTTATGGGAGATCCGTACTCGACTGGTCTCGCGCTTGCGGCATGACGCGCGCCTGGTTGCCCACCTCTATGCCGGTACCGGTGAACCGAACGGCGATAGCCCGCGACTTATTAACCGTTACGGGTGTGACGGCCGTATTACCTGGGGATCGGCGGCGCTCGAGATGTTTGCCAAGTTCAACGACTGGGGACCGTACGACTACCACCGGGATGGCAATGAGACATTTCCGGCAAACATCATGGCGGATCTGTCACACTCGCTCGGCGAACCACGCTGGTTTGGTTTTCCGCAAACCCGGATTGGCGTGCGTGGTATGTGGAGATCGCTCGATGAGCACTCGCCCCGTTACTTACCGGCCGAGTTTCCGGAACTGGTCGGATCAAGGGAGGATGGGGACGAGTGGGAGATTCAGACATACCTTCATGTTGCTATGTAGGTGACGGCCGGCTTTCAACGGGTCGCATCGACTGAGTCATTCCGCCAGGTGACAGGCGGCCGAGTGACCCGGAGTGAGCTCTCTCAACTCCGGCGTACGCTCGCGGCAAAGATCGATTGCCCTGTCACAGCGGGGATGGAAACGACAGCCTGCCGGCGGGTCCAGGAGACTCGGCGGAGCACCCGGAATACTCTCCTGCCTGTCCTTCCCGCCGCGGATGGACGGCACGGTGCTCAGAAGCATCTGAGTGTATGGGTGCCGGGGTGCACGGCGCAGTTCCTCGGCAGGGGCTACCTCGGCCAACCGGGCCGCATAGAAAACTGCGACACGATCCGCGAACTGGAGCATACGGGCAAGGTCGTGGGTTATGAAGAGCACGGCGAAGCCAAGCCGCCGCTGAAGATCTCCAATCTGTTCCAGGATTTCCTTCTCCACAATCACATCAAGAGCGGTGGTCGGCTCATCAAGAATGACCAGGGCGGGCTCCAGCGCCAGCGCAAGCGCAATGCCCACGCGCTGCCGCATGCCGCCTGAAAGCTGATGCGTATAGGCGTCGATACATTCGCCGTGGATGCCGACCATCTCCAGGAGATCACGTGCGCGCGTGCGGGCAGCCCCGGGCGTTCCTGCGTCATGGGCGAGAAGCGTATCGATGATTTGCTCGCCGACGGTGATCACCGGGTTGAGCGCGTTCATTGCGCTCTGGAACACCATCGAGATGCGTTTCCAGCGCAGTGCGCGCAGTTCCGGCTCCGAAAGCGAGAACAGATCACGGCCCTCGAAGTAGGCCTCGCCGCCCGTAATCACGGCCGGTGGCGGCAGTATGCGCAGAAGTGCTTTGGCCAACGTTGTCTTGCCGCTGCCCGACTCGCCCGCAATGCCCAGTATCTCACCCTCTATCACATCGAGCGACACACTGTCTATGGCACGCACGAGCCCCCGGTCGGTGACATAATCAACACAAATGTTACGCATCGATAAGACTGGCTTACTCATGGTCCACCACCACCGGTGTCGAACGCTCCGGCAGACGACCCCGCTTCAAAAGATATGCGCGCCAGGCATGCTCGAGCTGAAGGCGCGGGTTTGTTATCTCATCGAAACCCGAATTAAGCATTGTCAGACCGAACCCCACAACAGCTACGCAGATACCTGTGGGCGCAAAGGTCCACCAGGCCCCGGTAAGGAGCGCAGCGTCATTCTGCGCCCAGTATAGATTCGTTCCCCAGGTAACGGCCGAAACATCGCCGAGCCCCAGGAACTCGAGCCCCACCTGCGCGCCTATCGCATAGACCGTACTCCCGATCACCTGGGCCACAAGCAGCGAGGTCATTGTCGGCAGGATCTCGCGTGTGACGATCCGAAAACTTGATTCACCGGCCACGACCGCGGCTGCCACGAAGTCGCGCCGGCGCTGCGCCAGGGTCTGCGCACGCAAGACCCGCGCGTTCCAGGCCCAACCGGTGACCACCAGCACCATCCCCAGCGTCAGCGGCCCGGTGGGAAGATAGGCCGCGATAATTATCGCAAGCGGTAGTCCCGGGATAACCAGAAAGACATTGAAGAGTAGCGAGAGGAGTCCGTCCACGCGGCCCCCGAAATAACCTGCGGTGACGCCTACAAGTGCCCCCACCATGACCACAACGATGCCCACACCGAAACCTATTGCCAGTGATACCCTGGTGCCCGCAATCAGTTGTGCCAGAACATCCTGCCCCTGACCTGTGGTCCCGAGCCAGTGCTTCAGGGAAGGCGGCTGTAATGGCATCCCGACGAGATCATCAGGTTCACCGACAAACAAGGGGCCAATGAGAGCAACCAGGACAAAGGCCGCAACAATAACGATGCCGAATGCCGCCTTACGGTCGCGGCGGATGGCCTCCCACCAGAGACCAATGCCAGTGGCTCCTGCTCCGGTCGATTCCTTCATCAAGCAGACCCCCGGGTCCGCGGGTCGAGCCAGAGGTAAACAAAGTCCACCAGCAGGTTTGCCCCGAGCACTGCTAGCGTGATGACCAAGAATATGCCCTGCATCAGCGGATAGTCCTGGTTCCTGACAGCTTGTACGAGCAGGTAACCCTGGCCGGGATAGGAGAAGACGATCTCTGTAAGCAGCGAGCCACCGAGCACAAAACCGAGTGCCATACCAAAGCCCGTCACACTCGGAAGCAGTGCGTTACGGGCGGCGTAGCGCATCACCACGCGCCACGGGCTGAGCCCCTTGGCGCGGGCCAGGTTCACGTAGTCCGAACCGAGCACGGCGATCATGGTGTTACGCATCGAAAGCAGCCACCCTCCCAGGGTCACAAGCACCACAGTGGCTATGGGCAGCACCGCGTGCCGGACCACGTCAGCGAGGAAAGTAGCTGAGAAGCCCGGTGTCATATCGTCGCCGTAAGCGTGACCGAGCGGGAACCAACCGAGTGTGAAGCCGAGCACGTAAAGCACGACCATCGCGAGCCAGAAGTACGGGAACGCGCCGATGAAAACCAGGGTTGAGGGCAGCCAGGTGTCTATCAAGCCGCGCCGCCACCAGGCGGACACCACCCCGAGCAGCGTGCCTATCGTGAAACTCACAATAACGGCCGTGCCGGCCAGGAATATGGTCCAGACAAGACCCGTACCGATGACTTCCAGAACGGGCGACGGGAAGTAGGCGACTGATATCCCGAAATCACCTTTGAGGACGTGTCCCAGGTATGTGAAGTACTGGCTTATGAGCGGTGCCTCCGTAAGACCGAAGGTCTCACGCAGGGCCTGCATTGCCTCCGGACCAAGCCGGCCACGGAAGCGCGCAAAAAGGGCCGCGGCCGGATCGCCGGGCATGAGACGCGGGAGAAAGAAATTGAGTGTAAGTGCCGCCCACGCCGCGAGAAGGTAGAAACCAAGCCGCCTGAGGATATAGCGCATTACGGTCTCCTACGTGGCGTGAGAGAGGTGAGAACCAACAGCGTCTCACCCCGGCCGAACTTGTTAGGCGAAGGATCGGCATAGGGTTGTTCCTCGGATGGAAATCCCTCGAATCGACTTGTGTTATACTCGGCCCAGGACGGGTTGGGATAAAGCGGGATAGCCGGAGCCTCTGTAACGAAGATTCGCTGGAGCTCAAGACCGAGCTGCCGCTGGGCCACCGGGTCCGCTTCACTCTCAAAGGCCTCGAGGGCCTCGTCGGCGGCAACGCTGCCGTACCTGTGCCAGTTGCCCGTCGAAGTCTCCCCCTCGGGCTTGACCGTCGTTGCTGACATCAGCCACCGGTAGAAGACATACGGGGTCGGCCCCTCAAAGGACCACCCGAGCGTCATATCGAATCTCCCTTCCAGGACAAGCTGGAACCAGGCACTGAAATCATAGGTCCTGACCGACGCATCTATGCCGAGGGCACCGAGGTCCCTGGCAATTACCTGCGATGCCCGCACCCAGTCCGACCAGCCGGAAACGGTCAGGATCTCATACTTCAACGGTGTGCCGTCCGGCAGGTGACGCGTGCCATCCGCGCCGCGACCTAAGCCTGCCTCATCCAGCAACGCGTTTGCACGAGCTCTATCATACCTTGCCCAATTGGCCTCTTCTGCAATTTCAGGTTTCGGCCAGGACGCAAAAACATCGCTCAGACCGGTGACCTCAGCGGGACGCGAATAGCGGAAGAGGGCAACCTCCACCAGGAGATCCCTGTTGATGGCCATGCTGAGCGCCTTACGAACCCGGACGTCATCGAAGGGTGCACGCGTGGTGTTGGCGTAGAGAAAGATGGTGCTTCCCGTCAGCGGAAACCAGTAATGGTGATGTTCCGGCCGGCGTTTAACGAACACGCGGTCGATAGCAGGGACGAAGTTGCCTGCCCAGTCCACCTCATCAAAGACCAACGCAAGGTTGGCACGGTCGTTTGAGGGATATGCTGGAAATCGAAGCGCTTCCACCCGTGGCAGACCTTCCTGCCAGTAACGGGGGTTGCGGCCGAGCTCATAGACCTGGTTCCTGAACAGCCGGACCTCGGTAAAAGGACCGGTTGCGACCGGGTTCTCGTTGGGAAAAGTGACCGGATCTTCTATATCGCTCCAGATATGCTCCGGTACGATCGTCTGTGCCACTATCTCGTCGAACCCCGGAATAAAGACCCGCTCGAAGTGGAAGTCGACGGTCCGGTCGTCGACGGCGTGAACACCGGAGAGAAACCCCCAGACACCGTTACGGTCGAGCGCCGGGTGACTATCTATAAGTCCAAAGGTAAATGCAACATCGCGCGCCGTGAAAGGACGGCCGTCCGACCAGAGGACTCCGTCGCGGGTGATTATGCGAAGTACCCGGTTATCCTCGCGCCACTCGTAGGAAACAGCAAGCCAGGGCACATGCTCGGCGTGAACACTGTTAAAAACAAGGAGAGGTTCATAGATCCCGGCAAGCGTCGGCCACCGCGCCGCCGCCGCGGTGGTAAGAGGATTGAAGTTCCGGACCCATGAGGATTGCTGTTCCTGTGAAACCACAAGCACGCCTTCGGGCGCGTACGGAACGTCCCGGACGCATGCGAATCCCACGAGCACGATCACGAGGACAGCAAACGAGACTGCCAGCTCGCGATGCACCCTTGCTCTCACGGTTTATCCCGATAGACACGGACCCAGTCAACAAGCATTGTCTGGGGAAAGGTGGTTGTCTCATCGGGCGGGCCGACAAAGTGACCGCCAACCGCCACATTCAGGATAATAAAGAAGGGGTGGTCGAATACCCAGCTTGCACCACCCGGGAGGCGGCTTGGAGTCAAGGTCTGGTAGGCTGTCCCGTCGATCTTCCAGGTTATGCTGTTGGCATCCCACTCGATTGCGAATATATGGAAGTCGTCATTGAATCCCTGATCACCGGCGAGAGTGTAGCTCCCGGTCACTGCACTGCCGCCCGAGTAGCCGGGCCCGTGAAGACTGCCATGCACGATGTCCGGCTCCTGACCGCGGTACTCCAAGATGTCGATCTCCCCGCATTCGGGCCAGCCGACGTCTCCAAAGTTCGCCCCCAGGAGCCAGAAAGCAGGCCAGATGCCCTGACCCACCGGCAGCTTGATCCGCGCTTCGAAACGCCCGCGGGTCCGGTCGAAGAGATCGCGGGTATTGATGCGCCCTGAGGTATAGTTCTGGCCCTCGTAGACCTCCTCGCGTGCCGTGATGGCCAGGTGCCCCTCACCATCGAGGGAAACGTTGACAGGACGGTCGGTGTCGTATTCGAGTTGTTCATTACCCCAGCCGGTCCCTTTATCGAAACGCCAACGGCCCGGGTCGGGGAGCTGCCCGGCCGGACCGTTAAACTCATCCGCCCAGACGATTTCAATCTCCCACGGGTCCGAGTCACCGCAGCGACCACCCCACCCCGTAAGAGCAAGCAAGAGCAGCGCCAGCACAAGGAGCAGTCTGCTCGGGGGCACTGACCCCGCACCAATTCTAAAGACCCTGTTTCTCTTCATCCTCACTCCTCGTGTCACTTCAATCGCGGTTAATGCAGAGAGTCTACTTGTGGAAATATACGTTATCCACGAACACCGTCTTGGTGTTTCCCGATATGACCAGCTGCGCCATATGCCCCCAGCTCCTGAGACGCCTGAAATCATCCCTGAGATGCATATCAAGACTGATCCATGTCTCGGTCTCAAGCGGCGGATCCGAGCTCGCATTGAAGGTGAGCTCGTCCTCACTGTCGGGGGCGCCACCCCAGGTCCCGTCCTCGCCGAAATCGACGAGTTTGACCTTGAAGAAGGTCCCCTCGGGCACCCAGATATCCATATGGAAATGCGTCATGTCCCTCGCATCAATCGTCTGGGAGGTGAACTCGACACCTGCAAAGATGAGGTTTGTGTAAACCTTGACATCGTTCCCGGCAACCTGGAAATCGGCTACTTCATGAGACGCACCACTCCAATGGGCAGCCCAGGTGTCCACAGTAACATCGCTATAGGCGTCGCTGAAAAGTGAGATGACATCACCGGCAGGCAAGGTCGGTGTCGGTGCCGCTACAGTGGGGGCGGCGGTTGTGTTGAGAGTCACCGTTCCGTCCACGGTCAGGGTATCGAGTTTCGCGGTTATGACCGCGGTCCCCACTCCAACCACCATGATCTCTCCGCCGACTATGGAAACCACCCCATCATCCGACGAGGTAAACGTGAAATACCCCGGCTGGTGGTTTATGGTCTGGGTCCTCTCACCGACATCAAAGATCACCTTGGTCCCCTGTATGTCAACAGTCGCTCCAAGGAACGGTTCCAGGGTCTGTGTCCTCATGGAAGGCCGTGGATTCGAAACCTCGCCGACGTTCTCGAACTTCACATCATCGAACCAGACCACGTAGCCTGTGCTGTCTTCAGGTACCGCCTCCGCGAAGTAGAAGAGACCTCGCTCCAAGTTCAGCCTGGCGGGAAGCGGGATCGGAATGGCAAACTTCTGCCAGCCCACCGTGAGCGGAATCTTGCTCCAGCTGGCTTCATACTTGGATGTACCGGTGTTGTCGTTACCGAGGCCAACGATGTCGAAGGTATCCGGCCGGGTCGCCCTGGCCCAGAAGGTCAAGGCGTTGTAACCCGACAGGTCCCTCGCCTCATAGCTGACAAAGGCGCCCCCGGCGAAGCCGCCAGGACCGGGAACGCTTACCTTAAGTGCGTTCGTTCCGTCGAGCCCGCCAGTGAAATCCTGGGACAGGGCCTCGACATCCGACCACATGAAAGCTTGAAAGTCGATACCGGACCCAAAATCGTCGACAAAGACGACCGGGTCCGTTCCGGCGCGGGCAAGATCGAGTCCCCCGGTGTCCCGGCTACAGCCCGCGGCGGCAAACATCGTCATTGCCGCTATCAGAATCAGGTATGTCCTGTTTCTCAAGATCATTGTCAACCTCCGGGTTCGGGATACATCCCGTGCCGAAGAACCCTTGAGAACGACAATCCGCCCGGCGGAGTTACCAGGCCCAGATCCTCAAGCCACAAATATGCTCATTAATCGGGCTAAGAAAGTCAAGCCCATTCCCGGCCACCAAATCTCTCAGAGCTTCGGGTAATTGACAGTCAATCCGGCCAGTGTTAGGTTCTGTTTGTACTCGGAGAATGTAGATCCTATGACCCAACGACCAATCCGTCTTGGCCTCTCAGCCGTTCCGCAGATAGCCAGCAGGGTCACCGGAAGTCTGGTTGAGTGGCGGCAGGGCAAGTATTACCGTATAGCCGGTTTTGATGCGATGAATCCGTTCCTGGTCAGCGTTATGAGCGACTCGGATTTATGGATGTATGTCTCTTCGAACGGTGGTCTCACGGCCGGTCGAGGCAATGCCGGGCATTCCCTTTTTCCCTACGAGACCGTGGACAAACTCCATGTGTCTCATCCACACACGGGACCGAAGACTGTAATCAGATGTCCGGGCGAGAATGAGACCTACATCTGGCAACCATTCGCTGATGATGGCCGGCTGCGCTACCGTATCGAGCGGTCAATCTACAAGCATGTGTTGGGATGCGAGATCTGGTTTGAAGAGCGGAATCTCTCGCTGGGACTTGTCTTTCGTTATGGGTGGCGACCGAGCGATCAGTTCGGCTGGATACGGACGGCGGAGTTGATCAACACCAGCGTGAATGAGCAGCACCTTGAGATCCTGGATGGTGTCCAGAATCTCTTGCCGGCGGGGGTCGGCAAGAGCCTGCAGGATTCCATTAGCTGCCTGGTCGATGCTTACAAGTACGTGGAGCGCGACCCAGGTACGATGCTTGCAGTCTACGGCTTGACCGCAAACATCGTGGATCGCCCCGAGGCAAGTGAATCTCTGCGGGTGACGACCGCCTGGCAATCAGGCCTGGCGGAGGCGAGTACGATTCTTGGCAGCACATATTGGGATGAGTTCATCCTGGGGCACGACCTCAAGGCGGAGACCGAACTCAAGGGACGGCGCGGCTCTTTCCTGCTGAAAGGTGAGATCACGCTTACTGCAGGCAAGAGCCGGTCCTGGAACATCATCCTTGACTCTCCCGTCGACCAGGCAGGTGTGGTTGAATTGCAGAATGGGCTCAAAGGTGACCTGGGACAAGATGTCGAGACGGATACTGGCCGGGGGCGCGAGCATCTGTCTCAGCTGCTGGCCTCCGCTGACGCTTTCCAGGTGACCGGAGACCCGGCTGCGACTACTCATCATATCGCCAATGTGCTCTTCAACATCGCTCGCGGCGGTGTCCTCGCGGATCAGTACATAGTTGACCGTAATGACCTGGCCGGGTTCCTGGCGAAACGCAACAACCCGACTGCAGAGAGACACGCCGTGTGGCTGGCCGAACTCCCGGATTCACTACCGCTTGCCGAGCTACAGAGCCGTGCGGAAGCAACTGCAGACACAGACCTGATCCGGCTTTGTAACGAGTATCTGCCTCTTGTATTCTCACGCCGTCATGGTGATCCATCGCGCCCGTGGAATCAGTTTTCAATTGTAATGAAGAATCCGGATGGAACGCCTCTTTATGCCTACGAGGGGAACTGGCGTGATATCTTCCAGAACTGGGAGGCGCTTTGTCGTAGTTTCCCCGAGTGTCTTGAACCCATCATTGCCAAGTTCGTCAATGCTTCGACGATCGACGGCTTTAACCCCTACCGGATTACGCATGAGGGAATTGACTGGGAAGTGGCCGACCCTGGCGATCCCTGGAGTTCGATCGGCTACTGGGGTGACCACCAGATCGTCTACTTGCTGAGGCTTCTTGAGGCATCCCTGGCCCATCACCCGGAGCGGCTGCCTGCGATGCTCAGCCTGGACCGGTTCTGCTACGCCGATGTCCCTTACGATATAAAGCCGTATGAGGACATCATCAGGAACGCGCAGGCCACAATTACCTTCAACTGGGAACGCCAGAAGGCAAGTAATCGACGTATCGACTCTATTGGCAGCGACGGCAGGCTGGTCGCCCGGGGCAGTGAGGTCCTTCACGTTAACCTCGCTGAGAAGTTGCTGGTCCCGATACTGGCGAAGATTTCCAACCTCATACCCGGGGGCGGCATATGGATGAACACGATGCGGCCGGAATGGAACGATGCCAACAACGCCCTCGTAGGTAGTGGTATGTCGGTGGTGACTGCCTGTTACCTGTACCGCCATCTTGGCTTCTGTGCCGACTTGTTTGACAGTGCCTCCGTCACTTCCTTCGATCTGTCTTCGCGGGTTGCGGTTTGGCTGGCCGCGGTCCGCCTGGTCATCGGCGAGTATTGTGAAGTGACAATGGACGACCTAAAGAGGCGCGCATTCTTAGACGCCGTCGGTGAGGCATTCTCGAAGTACCGCATGGAAGTCTATACAAAAGGACCGGGAGAGAGGAAATCCGTTCGAACTGAGAACATCGTCGGATTGCTGCGACAGGCCCGGACGATGGTCGGTGCAACCATAAAGGCTAATCGCCGTCCGGACGGTCTCTACCATGCCTATAACATCCTGCATCTCGAAGAGAGGAGTGCGACTGTCTCTTCCCTGCCGCTGATGCTGGAAGGCCAGGTCGCCGCTCTGAGCAGTGGTCTTCTGACGCCGGAGGAGGATCTGGTGCTTCTCAAAGCATTACGCGCATGCGCACTCTACCGCGAAGACCAACACTCCTATGTGCTCTACCCGGTGAAGGAGTTACCCGCATTCCTTGAAAAGAACAGAGTCCCGGACTCAATCCTCAACCGGTGTCCCACCCTGGCAGCCATGGTCAGTTCAGGTGATGACCGTGTCGTGGTGCGCGATACCGATGACCGACTGCGCTTCAATCCGGACCTGCACAACGCAGATGCGTTGCGAGCGCGACTTGAAAACGTTTTCCCGGAAGCGGAGGTCAAGGTCGTACTGGAAACGTACGAAGAGGTTTTCAATCACAAGGCTTTTACGGGTCGTTCCGGGACTATGTATGGCTATGAGGGTATCGGCTGCATTTACTGGCATATGATCGCCAAACTTCTTCTGGCCGCCCAGGAGGCCTTTGAGCAGGCCGTTGCTGCGGGCAAATCCGGAGCACTCACTACAGAGTTGAGAGATCACTACCTTGATATCCGCGCCGGTTTGGGTTTCATGAAACAGCCGGATGTGTTTGGAGCTTTCCCACTTGATCCATACTCACACACACCTGGCTTTGCCGGCGCGAAGCAACCGGGTATGACGGGCCAGGTGAAAGAAGAAATCCTGACGCGTTGGGGTGAACTTGGGGTCCACATACACGATGGGAAGATCAGCTTCAACCCTCAGTTACTTCGGGAGAGCGAGTTCCTGACTGAACCAACCACGTTCTCTTACATCGATCCCGAAAGCATATCGCAGACGCTTCCACTGGAGGCCGGCTCCCTTGCGTTCACATTTTGCCAGGTTCCGATTGTATATACCCTGGGAGACGGACCGCACATTGTCATCAGTTCATCGGATGGTAGCGAGCAACGTGCAGGCGGAAGCACATTACAGCAGAGCGTTGCACGCGAGATCTTCGGACGCACAGGGAAGATCAAGCAAGTGACCGCGCACTTCCCAGAAATTCGGTGCCAGTTACCGAATTACAGGTGTAATTTGTAAGCTGGTACCGAATTATGTTGTCACTGGATTTCGACGAGACCGATCGAGATACGGGTCGCCCCGGCCGCTTTGACCAACGCCAGAAGCGTTGCGAAGTCATCATACGGACTCACACCGACCGTCTGTATCGAGATAATCAGCTTATCATTTTCCGCAAGTCTCGCCCGGACAGCCTCGGTAATCTCTGAAAACTCGATGGTCTCGTTATCGAGAAACGTTTTACCGAATGGATCGGTGCGGAGCACTGCAACATTCTCCCTGGGCATCTGTTGTAAGCGCTCTTCATCACCCTTCCCCGGAAGCATGAGCGTGAGCTCACCACCACCGTCCTGGCTGAAGATCACTTTCCGGAGATTCATGTCGACCAACTGCTCCCTAATGGCATGGACGATACCCATTTTGACCCCATCATCACAACCAAGCAAAATGACCGACTCATCCCCGGCATCACCGACTCTCTCGCGCAAGCGCTCTTCGAGGCGGCTTAAGGCTATCTGTCTGCCATCCACTGTGACCCTGCTTTCACCGTTCACGGTGACCTTGACCAGCTTCATCCCGTCGGGGAGTGTCCGGGATACGGCCTCCGAGACCGCGGCGGCTTCAGGCCTTTGCTCGGCATTGCTGCAGTACCACGACATTGGAACAACAAGTAGAAGCAGTCCAACGATAACAAGCGCTTTTCTCCTGGCCGATATGACCTGCATGGTCCCCTCCCTCATCTGGTATTTCACCCGGTTAAGCAAGTGGTTTCGCTGTCTGAGCAGTGCCGATGCGGAACCACAGACGGCACTGCCGGCAAGCGTTGTCTCGGCTATCCTGAGCAGGTACTTCGAGTACGTTTCAGGACCGCCCTCCCGCGTCCGTGACGCGGCATCATCACAGGCCATCTCCCTGTACTGGTTGACTCTCCGATCAATTAGCCAGACAAGCGGATGGAAGAAGTAGACGGCCCGGACGAGGACCTGAAGTACCTGGACCACACCATCGCGTCTTCTCATGTGAGCCATCTCATGAGCCACGATCATCTTCCTGCAGTCATCGGTCCAGTCATCCCAGGCAGCGGGGACATATACCCTGTTGGAAAACAGACCGAGGGTGAGCGGAACCGCGATCTTCGATGACTTGAGAATCTCGATACCCGCCGGCAGGTCAGACTCAGTGTATGCCACACGAACCGCAGTACTCACTGCCCTCTTCAACCGAAGTGTCGATATCAGCGAAAGCAAGAGATACGTTACGCCAAACCCGATCCAGGCCAAAAGGACTATCCCGGGGATGCCAAGATGCGCGGTCGCGGCTGCCGGGGTCTCGCCGCCTGACAGCAGCGGCATTACTACCTGCCCCGCCGGCATCTCGACGAGCCGGGCTTGAGAAGCGTTTCCGGTAATCTGAAGTGCCGCAGGTATGAAAGGAGGTGTCACCAGTTTGATGAGTCCCACCAGGCATATCAGGTGCTTGACGTTTGCCGGAAGGTCCCGCTTGAAACGAAGAAGCAGGAAGATGACCGCTAAGAACAATGTATTCTGAATAACCGCGAAGCCGAAGTACTGCGTCCATCCACCGGCCCACGCGTTGATTGCATCAATCACGGCTCTTCCCTCCCTTCCTGCGTGCGCGGATTTCTCTGGCACGCTCGTCCACCACGTCCCGGATGGCCTCTATCTCTTCCAGGTTGAGATTGCTCGATTCAATCAGGTGGTTGGCAAGCGCGGGGACCGAGCCCTGGAAGACACGTGAGACAAGCCGCGTCATCTCCGATTTCACGGCCTGATGGCGGGACCTGGTCGGCTTGTAGAAGTTGACGAGACCCGTTTTCTTGCGTGTGAGCAATCCCTTCTTCTCGAGAGTATTCATCACGGTCTGCACTGTGGTATAGGCTTTCTCGCTCTCGGGGTAAGCATGGTCGAGCACTTCCCTTACGGAAGGTGAACCTCCCAGTGCCCAGATTGCCTCCATGATCTCCCATTCAGCAGGGGTGAGTTTTGCCGGGGTCTTCTTCATATCGCCTCCTATTGCTTATGTCGTGCTACTATAACTATAGTAAGTCTACTAATAAGTTGGTAGGCTGTCAAGAGGGTTTTTGGGGCTATTCGGCTGCGGGTCTCTTCTCAGTCATGTCGATGGCCCCGATGGGAATCGTTATCTTAAAAGTCGTGCCCTTGTCAACGATCGACTCAAGCTCCACAGTGCCGCCGTGCTCTTCCACTATCTTCTTCATAACCGGAAGCCCGAGACCCGTCCCCTTCGATCCCTTGGTGCTGACGAAGGGTTCGAATATGGTTTCGATCATGTCCTCGGGAATGCCCTTGCCCGTATCGGCAATTGATATGAGAACCTTTCCGGGCGGAACGCGTACCGCGGCTAACTCAACCTTTCCACCCTGAGGTGTGGCCTCGACTGCGTTGCCCAGGATGTTTAGAAGCGCACGTTTCATCCGTGTCGGATCAAGCCGCACTGGTCCGATCTCGGGATCGATGCTCACTACAAGGTCTATCTCCCCCTCTGCGGCACGTCCCTCGACAAACGCCGTGATCTCGTCGAAGATATCCTTAAGCGGCATCTCCTGATACTCGGGCGGTCTGGCCTTGGAGTAGTCAAGCATGTCCAGCACCAGACCCTTCAGGAAGGAACTGTTGCGCTCAAGCATCTCCCAGCCCTTGCTCACCTTCTCATCACTCTTTGCTTCAAGTCCTCTGCGGGCGATGAAGAGCCCGCCGTCTATGCCGTTAAGCACGTTTTTAACACAGTGAGCCACTCCCGATACGGTCTGCCCGATGGCCGCAAGCCGCTTTGATCGTTCGACCTCGTCGTAGAGCTTCCCATTGTCAAGTGCGATACTTACCTGGGAGGCGAGGCCCGTAAGCAGTCTCAGGTCATCCTCGGCGAAGGTGATCCCACCGGCACTCGAATCGACTTCCACCATACCCAGCACCTTATCCTCGACCATCAGCGGTACACACATGATCGACTTTATCCTGAGATCCTGAAGACTCGCCGAGTCCTTGAAGCGGGCATCCGATGATGTATCACCGCAGATCACGGCGTTCTTGTCGTTGAGCACCGTGCTGACCACGGTCGTACTGACCCTGGTCTCGCTCTGGCCGGTCCCCTTGTCCTTGGCAGCCACCGGCACGAGTCTCCGGGTCTGGCTGTCCTCAAGGAGCATTACGGCCCGGTCGGCCTTAGCGAATACTTCGAAAATAACCTCGAGGAAGGTATCGGATATCTCCGAGATCGCAAGCCGCCCGGAGAGTTTCTGCCCGAGGTCGTAGAGTGCGGAGAGCCTCTGCGTCGTGGCCTCCGGGGATACGTCACCTTCCTTGATGTCTGCACCGGTGCTGATCTTGCGCGCATCAAGACTGCTGATTATCGCGGTGGCTGCCGGGGCTTCCATGCTATTCAGGCGATCCGTCTTCCCTGATGGGATGGGGACGCCCTCAAACTCGAGCCTGAAACTCCCAATCGAAGCGGTCTCGCCCGGGGACAACTTGTGCTTGCCCACACGTCGTCCGGATACATAGGTCCCGTTCCGTGACTCCAGGTCCTCAAGATACACGCCCTCTTCCGTGACCAACACCCTGGCGTGTCTCCGCGAGATGGTCCTGTCGTCCAGTGCGAGATCGCAGGAGGCCTCCCGTCCGATCACGAATTCCGCTCCGGTGACGTCTATGTCCTTTACCTTACTTCCCTCATGATAAAGCGTCAATTTGAGCAAGTCGCTCACCTCCCCGACTGTCGATTCCGGTCAAGTCTGGTGCGTAGAGAATTGTACATCCATATCCCTGTCATGTGCAAACACTTTGCATCCCCAGGCCCCTGATAGGGCTTGACTGAGGGGTCCCATTGTGTTAGAAATTGTCTGGTTACCATGAGGAGTGGAAAACCCATGTACACAGTTGAGCGTAAGTCAAGCCAGGATCTCGACAGAATAGCCATAAAGGACGATGCGCGCCTCTGCTTTGCATGCAGCATATGTGTGGGTGACTGTCCGGCGGCGAAATTCTCCGATGACTTCAATCCGAGGCAGATCTTTCTCAAGGTCAGTCTCGGGATCGAGGAGGGTCTCGTGGGCAAGGACTCACCCATATGGAAGTGCACGACCTGCTATACATGCTACGAGAGATGTCCCGCGGGCACCAAGCCGCTGGATGTTATCCTGGCCTTAAGGAACCTGAGTCTGGAACGAGGCGACTGTCCCGAAAGCGTCGAATCGGTGAGGAAGAGCGTACTCAAGCAGGGCATCGCTACTGCGGTTACCGATCACGTGAAGAAGTTAAGGGGCGAGATGAATCTTCCGGATGTTGACGATGGTGACAAACCCGAACTGGAGAAATTGACCGGTGAAGACTGAATCTGTGAGTTCCAAGTACACGTTTTTCCCCGGATGCCTTGCCAGGCTCAAACTGCCTCAGGTGGAGAGCTCCGTAAGGATTGTCCTGGGTGACCTTGGTATCGAGCTTACCGAAGAGACCCGCTTCACGTGCTGTCCCGATCCCGTGGTCTTCAGGTCTGCATCCCGGCGGGACTGGCTCAGCCTGGCAGCGCGGAATCTCGCACTTGACGGTGGCGCACCCATAGTCACACTCTGCCCGGGTTGCGCATCTTCGCTTTCCGAGGCCCGTCACATCCTCGAGCATGACGAAGCGGCCGCGGGTGAGATCAGTACCAAGCTTAAGAGGCTCAGCATGAACCTTGCGATTCCGCCGGTCTCCCACTTCCTCAAGATCCTGTCCACGGATGACTTCAAGAAGACCATTTCAGAGAAGATCAAAAAGAAGTTTGAAGGTCTCAAGGTCGCCAGTCATTACGGCTGCCACCTCGTCCGGCCTTCAGACGCAGTCGAATTTGACGATCCCGAGAAGCCGACCACGATGGACGACCTCGTCGCATTGCTCGGTGCCGAGCCCCTCGACTATGAGGACAAGTTCCTGTGTTGCGGAAGACCTTCCATGGATGAGACAACATCGATGTCGATGGCCCAGCATAAGCTGGAATGCATGCAGGCGGCAGGAGCCGAGGCCATCGTGCTTGCCTGCCCCTTCTGCTTCGAGCAGTTCGATCTCGGCCAGTTGATAATCGGCAGGAAGACGGGTAAAAAGTTCGATATCCCCGTACTCTATGCAAGCCAGCTTCTGGGTCTTGCGATGGGCCGGGAACCGGCTGAGATGGGGCTTAATCTCCACAAGATCAAGTTTAAAGGAGCATCTTAAGCTGACCAGGGAACCTCTTGATATCATTATAATTGGCGGAGGTCCCGGTGGCTATGTTGCAGGCTTGAGAGCTGCGGGCCTCGGTGCTTCGGTTGCCCTCATCGAAGAAGATCTCATAGGCGGCACCTGTCTAAACAGGGGCTGTATTCCAACCAAGGCATTGCTTGAGAGCTCCAAACTGCTTCGCAAGATAAACAGCGCCTCTGAGTTCGGTGTCACGGCCGAAGGAATAAGCCATGATGCCGCCACCATCGCTGCCCGGTCCGAGTCGGTTGTAACCCTCATGCGAAAGGGAGTCGAAGGCCTCCTCGCCAAGAAGAAGGTCGATGTGATTCGAGGGAGAGGCAGGCTCAAGTCCCCCGGTGAGGTCGAGGTTATGACCCCCGAGGGTAAGACCGAGGTCCTGGCCGCTAAATCCATCATCGTCGCGACCGGTTCGAGCTGGGTCACACTCCCGGGTGTCGAGATAGACGGAGAGCGGATTATCACAAGTGACCACGCGCTCGATCTTAAGGAAGTTCCGGCCAGCATGCTGGTAGTCGGCGCAGGTGCAGTCGGGTGTGAGCTGGCGGAGGTCTACAGCGCGCTCGGCACAGAGATCACGATCGTAGAGATGATGCCCCAGATTCTCCCGGGTGAGGATACGGAGCTTGCCAGACGGCTCGATGCGGCTCTCAAGCGTAAGGGTATCAAGATACTGACCTCAAAGAAGGTGGCAAGCATCGAAAGATCGGGCGACGGGCTCAAGGTTGCGATCGAGGGAAGTGACACGATAGAGGCCTCAAAGGTGCTGATCGGCGTAGGTCGCAGACCCAACACCGGGGGAATCGGTCTCGAGGAGACCGGTGTTAAACTCGAGCGGGGTGCCGTCGTTACCGATGCGGCGATGCGTACCAATGTCCCCGGCGTGTTTGCGATAGGCGATGTTAACGGTAAGTACCTGCTGGCCCACGTGGCGACGGCCGAGGGAATAGTCGCGGCCGAAAATGCGTGTGGTCTCGACTCACATATGGACTATGCCGTTGTTCCACGCTGCGTCTATACTGAACCCGAGTTCGCTGCTGTTGGCGTGACCGAAGCCCAGGCCCAGGCCGCCGGAGCCAAGACCTCCACATACAAGGTGAGACTCGGCTCGATCGGCCGGGCGCTCACGATGGGTGAGACCTTCGGGCTCGCGAAGATCGTGTGCAGCGAAGATGACGGCAAGATACTGGGTTTTCATGCGCTCGCTCCGCATGCCTCGGAGCTGATTTCAGAGATCTCGGTAGCGATCAAACACGGCCTGACGGCGGCAGATGTTGCTCATGTCATTCATCCCCATCCGACACTGTCTGAGATAGTCTGGGAAGCGGCCGAGGGGGCAGCCGGCAGGCCCATCCACGGCGACTGAACCCACTTGATACCCACCACATTGTTGTTGACAACCCGGCCGTGATACTCCACAATCAGGATCTGGCCCGGGTGGCTATGTGGTGTCTTCCTTCAGGAAGCTCGTACGTTGGGTTCCCGTGGCAGATCAGAGATCGAAGATATATCGCTTGAGTGAAGGAGGTCTCAGACATGGCTAAGATGATTCTCGTAGTCGACGATGAGCCCGATGCGATTGCTTTCGTCAGGGAAGTGCTCGAGAGTGAGGGCTATCAGGTCAACTCCGCGCCGGACGGCCGCAAGGGCTTGAGTACGATGCGGGATGCGAAGCCTGATCTCGTCATCCTCGATGTCCAGATGCCTGAGATGGACGGTTTCGAGGTATTCCAGGAGATGAAAAAGGACGAGGAATTGAAGGCAATCCCGGTGGTCATGCTCACGGGTATCAAGGATAAACTCGGGATCGGTTTCTCCTCGAACGATATGAAGGACTACATGGGCGTGCAGCCTGATGATTACTGTGAGAAACCTGTCGATCCGGCGAAACTGATTGCATCGGTCGAGAAGGTATTCGCGTAGCAATACAATCCGGTCCATATTTGGCTTTATTCAAGGATCATGACCTCTCCGGTTGTGATCCTTTTTTTCTACTTGAGTATTACGACCTTCCTCGTCGCCAGCTTGCCTTCCCGGCCGAACTTCACGAAGTAGATACCAGGTGTAACCGGATTACCACGCTCGTCCTTAAGATCCCAGTCGGTCTCGCCGGATGAGGCGACTCGAAGCTCGCGTATCACCCTGCCGCGGACGTCGAATATCGATATCGACTCCGAACTCAGACCGGAAGCCGCCAGTCTTACGGTCGTACCGAGGTAGACGGGGTTCGCAAATCCCCTGCCCTCACGGCCCTCAGCAATGTCCCCAACACCGGCGCCCGTAACCGTGATCGGCTCGCGCTGGCTCCAGTAACCCCACTGGCCGTCATCGTCCCTTGCCATCACTTCGTAGTAATAGGTGCCTACGCTATTCGTCACATCGTAGTAGGTGTTGGTTATGGCGTTACTCAGAATGGTTGAGGATGCGAAAGTCTGCGTGGGGTTGATGTCATCGACGTATATGCCTTCCTCGAGCACGTATGAGTCGGTCTTGTAGCGGAAACGCACAACCGTCGTTGTGTCGGCGAAAGCATCAAGCGGGAATGAGGCCTGTATCCAGCCACCCGAGTTGCCTGTTATACCGTTACCCGCGTTGCTGCCGTTGGGGTTGTAGGTCGTTGTTATGTTGCCGGGAATAGACCGGAATATGACCCCGCCGTCGGTTGAGACTTCAACATAGGCGTAATCCCAGTCGGTTTCGATTTCATACCAGGTATTGAAGAAGAGCGTGTCACCGGCTTCGACATCGATGGCTATCGTGGATGTCAGTCTTGCATTGCGGTCGCTGGTGTGACCGCCGTAGAAGCTCTGAACACCACTCGAGGCCCTTGAGGTACTCAACTGGAACCTCTGTCTCGTCCAGTTGATATCCCCTGCCTCGACGTCATCGGTGATTATCGCCGGTCCGGTCCGCTCCATCAATGCAAACTGGACCGCCGGGTTGATCGTATCCGATGTATCAGGTGTCCAGGTAACACTGTAGCTGCCGTCGGGATCATCCGGCATGGATGCGATCACAGGAGTCCCGGGAGGCAGAATCCGCCTTACGTTACCGGCATACTCGGCAGCGACCAGGCTCGCCTGCAGATTCTCCTCGCAGAGTTCTATGATATCCGTTGAAGGCGGGTAGAATGTGTTACTGACTTCAAACGTGTATGAGTAGACCTTTTCCTTCGTAGTCTGCTCACCGTACATCCAGTCGTCACTTGTTCCGTTGGCTGTGTAAAGTCCTGCGCCCGTGCTCGGCGCATAGTTGTTATGAGAGCCCATGCTGTCTCCGAGCGCGGATAAGACATCATAGTCGGGAGCGAGGTCATGGGTATAACCCCACGCCCAGAGAATAAGATCACCGTGACTGTGATATGAAAGGCAGGTCGAGAACTCGTACGTTTCCATCAGATTCGTTATGGCCTGGGTCTCGGGCTCGGAGCCGCCGGAGGGACCGCGATAGAGTTCGTTGCCGGGGTCCGGGCTCGAGCCCTCATCATCGTAACCCCACATGTAGCTGTAGTTCCGGTTAAGATCGACACCGTAGTCCCCACCACCGTTATCCCGGCGGTTCTTTCTCCAGTCACCGGTGTGCTCTACGTATTCCCTGCCGTCGGGGTTCATCATCGGAACCATCCATATCTCGCGGTTATCGATAAGATAGGTGGCAAGCGAGTCGGAACCGTAGTTCTGTGCAAACCAGTACATGATGTAGAGTACGATTTCGGGAGTGATAATTTCCCGGGCGTGGTGCATTCCCACGTAAAGGACGCGTGGCTCGTCCTCGGTCGTCCCCACATTGTCGGATAACTTCATGCCCCAGACAACCCGCCCCTCGTGAGTCGTACCCAGGGACTCCATCTGACAAATCGATGGGAAAGCTGTGGCAATGCTGTCCATGTCTGTAAAGGTCTCTTCGTAGGTATGGAAATCGCCTCCAACCCCGAGCACACCCATCTGCTGCATATGCTTTGCGACGTCGTAGATAAGGACTTCGTTGTTGGGAGCCAGAAGGTTGAGATCACCGAGCTCATCTGTGTGGATGACGATGTCTGCATAGCGCTTGCCGCCCCAGCTGGCCACATCTTCAAACTGGGAGACGACCGCCCTGCGATGATCGAGGTCGTCGAAATAGACCCTGACCAGCGATTTTCCCGCGAAAGATGCCGAAGCAGATACAAGCAAAGCAACTATTGCTAAAGCTATAAGCCTGCGCATAGATGTCCCTCCTCAGGGCGCTGACATAGTAAAGGGCAGCGCTGTGCTGCCCCGCAAAACTGTTCACATAGACTATTATACTATAGTCCGTAACCCCTTGTCAACTATAACGAAATCACACCTTCCGGAGCGTTCTACTTTCCCTTCTTGAAGGTTAGACGGCCGGTCTTCTTATCGAGATCGACCTTGATCGAGTCCCCTTCCACGAACTCCCCCTCAAGGAGTTTCAAGGCAAGTGGGTTCTGGACCTGTTTCTCAATGGTACGCCTCAAGGGGCGAGCGCCGTAGGCCGGATCAAAACCTTCCTTGGCCAGGTACTCCCGCGCGCTTTCGGAAAGATCCATATCGAGTTTACGCTCTTTCATCCTCGCTTTGAGCTCGTCGAGCTGAAGTTCGACAATCTGCTTGATCTCATCCATGCCGAGGCTGTTAAAGATGATCGTCTCATCCACACGGTTCAGGAACTCCGGTCTGAAGTGACCCTGAAGGGCCTCCGTGATTCTGCGTCTCATCTCATCGGGATTGTCGGCCAGATCGCGTATCCACTGGCTCCCGATATTGGATGTCATTATGATCACCGTGTTTTTGAAATCGACCGTCCTCCCCTTCCCGTCGGTGAGCCGCCCATCGTCAAGTATCTGAAGCAAAAGGTTAAAGACATCCTGGTGTGCTTTTTCGATCTCATCAAAGAGGATCACCGAATAGGGCTTCCGCCGTATCATCTCGGTCAGGTAGCCACCCTCCTCGTAACCCACATAGCCGGGAGGTGCACCGATAAGCCGTGCGACCGAGTGACGCTCCATGAACTCCGACATGTCGATACGTGCCATCGCCTTCTCATCATCGAACAGGAACTCGGCAAGCGCCCGCGCGAGCTCGGTCTTCCCCACACCCGTGGGACCTAAGAATATAAACGAGCCCAGCGGCCGGTCGGGATCCTGTAGACCCGCCCGTGCCCGGCGTACCGCGTTTGATACCGCCTCGATCACATGGTCCTGACCCACCACCCTCATTCCCAGACGCTCTTCCATCTTTATGAGTTTCTGGACCTCACCCTCCATCATCCTCGATACGGGAATACCGGTCCACTTGGAGACGATCTCGGATATGTCCTCTTCATCAACCTCTTCCTTGAGCATCTTCTGGTCTTTCTGGAGCACCTGGAGATGCTTGCTCTCCTCTTCGAGTTGCTTACCGAGATCGACAAGTCTCCCGTACCTGATCTCGGCGACCCTGTCCAGATTACCGGTTCGCTCCGCACCCTCGGCCTCGGCCTTGAGGTTTTCGATCTCCTCCTTGGTCTTTCTCATCTTCTCGATCGATTCCTTCTCCGACTGCCAGTGGGCCTTCATGCCCTTGCTTTTCTCGCCAAGCTCGGCTATCTCGCGCTCGACCTTCCCAAGCCGCTCCTTCGAGGCCTTGTCCTTCTCCTTCGAGAGCGCCTGTTTCTCAATCGTGAGCTGCACTATCCTCCGCTCGACCTCGTCGATCTCCGTGGGCATAGAGTCGATCTCGATCCTGAGGCGCGACGCCGCCTCATCAATGAGATCGATCGCCTTATCCGGCAGGAAGCGGTCGGTTATATAGCGATGGGAAAGCACGCTTGCCGCAACAAGGGCCGAGTCCTTAATCTCCACGCCATGATGGACCTCGTAGCGTTCCTTGAGACCTCTTAAGATCGCAATCGTATCCTCGACCGACGGCTCGCCGACAACGATGGGCTGAAACCGGCGCTCCAGGGCAGGATCTTTCTCGATCCGCTTTCTGTACTCATCGATGGTGGTGGCACCGATAGCCCTCAGTTCACCGCGGGCAAGCGCGGGCTTTAGCATGTTTGAAGCATCGATGGCACCCTCCGCCCCGCCGGCACCAACAAGCGTATGGAGCTCATCTATAAAGAGGACGACCTTGCCACCGGCCTCCTCTATCTCCCTGAGGACAGCCTTGAGCCGGTCTTCAAACTCACCCCTGTACTTCGATCCTGCGACAAGCGCACCGATATCAAGCCCCACAACCCGCTTATCCCTCAGGGTTTCGGGTATGTCACCGTTTACAACGCGCTGGGCGAGACCCTCAACGATCGCGGTCTTCCCGACACCCGGCTCGCCTATGAGGACGGGATTGTTCTTGGTTCTTCTCGAGAGGACCTGGACAACCCGCCTGATCTCATCATCCCGCCCGATCACGGGATCGAGTTTGCCCTTCCTTGCAAGATCGGTAAGATCGCGCGCGAACCGCTGGAGGGCCTGGTACTTGTCCTCCGGTGCCTGATCGGTCACACGCTGGGTACCTCTTATCTCAACCAAGGCCTTGTAGACATTGTCCTTGGTAACACCATTCCGCCCCAGGACCTTGCTTGCCGTGGAATCGGTGTCGACAACACCGACCAGCAGATGTTCGGTGCTCACGAACTCATCCTTAAGCCGCTCCATCTCCTTGAAGGCGACATCAATTGCCTTCTTAAGCGCAGGAGCCATGTAGGCGCCTGCCTCGGCACCGCCCAGGACCTTGGGGAGTTTGGCTATCTCGGCATCGAGCTCGTTTCGTATGGCTTCAGGGTCGGCCCCTACTTTCTTTAGAATCGGGACCACGATGCCCTCTTCCTGGGCCAGGAGCGCTGCGAGGAGATGCTCCGGTGCGATCTCCTGGTTGTTGCCCTCGGTTGCGATCCGCTGGGCGCTCGAGATACCTTCCTGGGCCTTTATCGTGAACCTGTCAAGTCTCATGTAAAATCCTCCCTAAGAACTTCTCCGCGTCAGGCTTCTCGCCATCGCGTGATGAGTCTCTTACGGTGACAATGATATCATCTTTTCCTGTACAGGACCTTCGGTCTCGGTCGGAAGAGCATAAAGACCAGAATGCCCCCGATGAAACCTCCTACATGTGCCCACCAGGCGACGCCACCTGAAGCTGATGATGACACCACCGATGCGGCTCCGCTAAGGAACTGGAGTATGAACCAGAAGCCAAGCACTATAAGAGCAGGTAGCTCGATGAAGTGTATGAGGAAAAACAAGGGGATGACTGTGAGAATCCGGGCACGCGGGTACGATATCAGGTAAGCACCGAGTACACCCGCCACCGCACCGCTTGCCCCGATTGCCGGCACACCTGAGGTCGCGTTGAACATATAGTGAGCCCCGTTGGCCAGGATGCCGCACACGATATAGAAGACGATGAAACGGAAGTGACCGAGCCGGTCCTCGATGTTGTCACCAAAAATCCAGAGGTACCACATATTCCCGATGAGGTGGATCCAGCCGCCATGAAGGAAAATCGATGAGAAGAACGGAAAGAACGCCTGCCCCGCGGAGACGTCGCCACCCTGGGCAAAGGATGTTACATAGCCAGGGACCATCCCATAACTTGCGACAAAGGCCCTGAGGCCCCTCGATCCCAGAGAGATCTCGAAAAGGAAGACCAGGACGTTGATGACGATCAGTCCCACCGTGACGATTGGAAAAGTCCTCGATGGCACATCATCTCTGATTGGAAACATACACACCCACTCCCGCAAGTCTGTCTAAATGTAAAATCAATGTGGACGCCTGTCAACACCTTCCCCAATCACCGGACTATCAGGGCGGTTGACTTGCGCTCTGG
>JALGZP010000131.1 GCA_025774845.1 bacterium | reverse complement strand
TGTACATACCCCGTTGCAACTTAAATGTTGGATGATCTCAAGGCCGTAGAGGTTTCTATTGCCGAGCCTTAAGCCGCCAGATGTATGCCCGGCCTGACCCCGGCCTCCTTGTCAGCCCGTTCTCCTTCTCCATCCGGTTGACCCACTCGGAGCAAGGGCTCGTGTACGGGAGATCCAATCGCTCCCTGAGCTCCGGCCACGTCAGGCCTTTGCGATTGCGGCGCAGTTCTCGACAGATCGAATCCCTGAAGTCTACATATCGCATCTGAACCCTCCTACCGTCAGGACATCTCCAGCGAGTCTAGCGTTCTGTCGACTAACGTCGTGATCGCCCTCTCCGACCTGCTCGCCACCCGCTCGGAGGTATCCACCTCCTTCCTTCTGACTTTCCTGGGTATTGCCGGAAGGATTATCAGAAAGTCAATTCAAATGAGACAGGGCGATGATCGCTTGGACGCAAATGTCTCTTTTCCTGCCCGAGGTTAGGATCGGAGTTAGCGTTATATGCACCGTCCTCTACAATGCATGAGTCGGCGGTCATACTGAAGTTCCCATTTCCTTCCCATATCCCCGGTGACACAAAGATATGATCGATCAGCTCCTGGGTAAGTTGATCACCTTTCATCGGATTGCGAAACTCCGTACTCGCTGAAACCGCAATCTGATTCTCGTTCATTGCGTGACGCAACACAACTTTCGGCCGCACTATCGATCCGACTACTTCATCGATTATATTGTGAATCAGGAATTCCTTCTCCAGGTCTTCAGCCAGAGGCCCATCATTGAGGTCACCCATAACCACCAAACAGTCTTCTTCATGCGGAGCAACAAGCCGGTTTTCGACGTACTCCCTCAGACGAAGAATCTCTGCTGAGAGCTTCTGCCGCTGGAGCAGGGCATCAAGCACTGCAGCGGGTTCTCTGTCCTCCCACTGTTGTTGGGTTTTCAATTCCGAATACTTCGATTTTGTGTGGAGCACGAGAATCTCCAGGATCCTGCCATCCTCGGGTTCATACTGGAGCATGAGCGGACGCCGGTAACAATCTTGGTGTTCTCTGTCCTCTTTGGCCACTGTACCCCAGGGTTGAAATGGAATGCCATGCCAGAGACTCTTCACATCTTCAGAGTATGGATCTCGAGTCGAGACCTTACCTGCGATGGGTTCTCGAACAAGTGTGTGTATTGCCTGCCATCGTGAGTTTGACACAAAGACTTTATATTGACCTCCAAGATACTTATCAACGAACAACTCCATTTGTTCTTTCAACGGTGGCCCTTCCTGGATGCCGATGATATCTGGATTGACTTCAGTGATGGTGTTGGCGATACGTTGGCATAGCCCCGGAACGTCCTCAATCGGATCCAACTTTATATCACCAAGATACTTGCCTGGAAAACTCTCCTTAATCGTACCATCCCACTGCTTCCAATCCGCGTTGAAAATGGATGTCATCCATTCGATGTTAAAAGTCGCAATCTTGACTGTGCTCATCGTGACTTCTCCTTTCTTCAGAATACAGTGCCCCGCACAATTGTCCGCCTCTCACGCGACAGCCCCCTCGCTGACACCCATGGAGTCTGTAGTACGCAAACCCGACAATCCGCTCATCTCCACTTGGTCAAGACGGGCCCCGACGTCGGTCATACCCTTCTTGCCGGCGAAGACAGCCTCCACATCGTTATCCGAAAACAGAGAGACAAGATGTTCCGGTACTTCCTCGGAGACAGGAGGTTTGTGACCTATACTGGATACTATCCCTGGGTTCCCTTCCAGATACGCTGCCAGCAATGGCCAGCGCAGCACTACGATCGTCCAAAGGGCAAGGACCCCAGGGTCAATACTCGCACCACCTCTCAGGATATCAAGAGCCCGTTGAGCCGAGTATGCATTGACGAACCGCTTCATGGCACGTGGGTTAGGCTCGAGAAAAGATCCAAAATCCATCAGGTAGTGTTCGGTGCGTGCCTCTACATCCGGATCGGCCAGCCTCACCACCGCTGCCTGACGGAAGGCCTGACCGTACCCTACATCCCCCGATCGGCGTCCCAGCTCAGCCAGGATGTCCCGCTCATCCTTGAGCTGTGACACTTCCTCCCTTGCGCGGTCCAGTTCCTGCTTGAGTTCCACCCTGCGGTCGGAACCTTGCAGATGGAGCAGGTAGTGCCAGTAGCGGGCCTGAACCGCGGGCGCCAATCTCGGCAGGCCGACTGACAGCTGAAAAGTCTTCTCCAAGAAAAGATAGCCGAGAGGACGTGCCGGTTCGCTGACAGTATCCTTGAAGCTTTCGTAAACGGTCTCGTAACTGGAACACAACCAACGTCTGTCTGCTGCGACCACATATGTCACCGCCGCTTTCTTGAACAGAGTCTGTATTCCCTCCAGGAGTTCGACCGCGTAGCCGGCCTGGCATCTGTCAAGATCATCAATGAAGATCGCAACAGGTTGCCCTATCCACCCGACGAGTTCAGTGAAATGCTTAGTGATGCGACCGAGAGGGTCTTTGCTGCAAGTCAGAAAAGCCTCAGCCGCGTGCTCAGAGCCAGGTATGAGTGATTGGCACAGACCGCGCACAAACGTCCAGATGCCTATGCCTAGACTGATCAGTGCACCCATGTACTTCGCCCACTCCCCGGCGACTCTGGCCCGATCGGGACCACGGGCTTGCGTAGAAGGAGAAACACCGGTGGTACTCCCCTGATCCGTACGTGGGGGGACGGCTCTCGATGTTTTAGATACCTCACCTACCTCCTCTGAAGCCATGCCAGGACCCCGGGTGAGGCCGGTAACCTCGGACCCCGACCGGGGGTAAAACGCCCACACCATAAGCCCTATACAGGCTACGAATAAGAGAACCGAAATCAAGTAATGGGACTTTGACAGCATGAAGCGCCACTTGCGCTCGCTACGGCTCACGGTTCTGGCGATCTTGTGCTTCTGATCCTCTTCAAGCTGTTCCACAGACGTACGGAAAACGGCATCCATCAGAGACCACCAGGGCATCTTCAGGCGCTGGTGGCGCCATGCGTTGAACTCAACCACGATCCAGGCGGAAGAGCCAGGCTGCTTGTCATTCCCCTCTGTAACTGCCTTTCGAAGGTGCTTTTTCATGAAGCCTAGCAGAGTACTCTTCCCCGATCCCCATGGACCGTGGATATGCAGCATGAATGGATTAGCTGCGGGCGATTCCTTCGCCTTGCCCTTCCCCGGCGGCGTCATACCCTCAGGATCACCATTGGTCTCACGCAGTTCCTCAGGATCGGGCGATCGTTCGGCCTCAGAACGAATTCGGCGCAGCCGCAGAGCAAGAGCTTCGGCAAATGCCTCTCTGCCCAACCTGTCAATCAGTGATGGATCATCCGAGTGACTCAGCACACTCTCAGGTAACAGTCTGAGGCGTGCCTCAAGCGCATGCCATTTCTTGAGCCCATCTTCGGTGAAGAGCTCATCAAGACTATCAAGCGTACCAGACTGTTTTACCTCTTCGACTACGTTGCCAAGAAACTCATCACGCCGTAGGAAAGCCGCAATGTCGCTGTCAAGCATACTCAGCCCAATGATGAGCATCCGTCCATCCACCACATCACTCTGCTTCCGGTCATAGAGTGACTGCACATCGAGTAACCACTCTTCCACTGAACGACGACGACCGGCAGCTGACCCGATCCCAGAGAGCAGATCCTCCACCACGCCCCCGCCATATTCCTGATGATCCTTCAAAAGGCCTTCGATGATTGTCCCGGGTGATACGGGTTCGGATTCGAACAGAGGTTTCGCCACTGCCATCACCGATGTACTAAAATGACCTGACATGCTGGTGGGCTGCCTTGAGCTGCTCTGCTCCTTGCCCTCTCTCCCAGCCTGCTGGGCTTTCTTCTCGTCGGGAGACTCAGAACCTCTCTTGGACTTGGCCATACGCACCCCCTTCAGGGATCGGTCGGCTACAGATCCATTGTGCTATGAGGACACGAATCTGTCAACACAAATGACTGATTTGAGTTTCTCTTACTGGCGTTGGAGCAGAGCTCGTGTGGCCCTGAGGTTAACGACCAAGCTCACCTGCCGCTATGGAGCGCAGCGGAATAGCGGCCAGGTGCACCGTCTTGTTCGGCAGTACTCTTTGAAGTGTCTCATAACCTTAGTTGAAGCCTTATCGTTTTGTCTAAGGAGGCAGCAAGCCATTTCTTCTCTTCCGTCGGTTCTCCCAGCAGTGACAACACATCCCTATCTATCTCTGTGTCTGATTCCGAGTTGCCACAGAAGACTTTCAGGGTATTGGAAACAACTTCCATCCGCGGGCGAATTGGCGACAGGGTTATGTTCCAGGCACACGCCGCAAATGGCTTCTCTGCCTTGACCTTCCCCCCAATCACATCGAGTACGATCTGGAGATTCTCTACAAAGTTCCAGTGGCATGTCCAAAGCAGGTCGATGGCAAGACCCAACGAGAAATCCCCACCGTCCAACCCTTGAAGCCCTTCAAAAGGGATTGTCTCAACCGTTTGCCGCCAGAAATCCTCGTGTTCCTTGTAGTGATCCGGGCAGTCGTCTTGATCGTAAGAGAGCCATGCATACTGTGTACTTGGATCCTGATCCGACCTCGGGAAATCGGTCCAGCTGCGGATCTTTTCGATCACCCGCTGGACCTGCCATTCTTTCAGTGGCGAGCGTTCCCCAAGGCAAGCAAGAATCCGAGATGCCGGAACAGTACCTATGGTTAAATCGATCGATGTGCTGGGACATCC
>JALGZP010000130.1 GCA_025774845.1 bacterium | reverse complement strand
ACGATTATATGACACCGGTTGCCATCCGGTCAAATGTTTTGAACGTTGACTTAATGGGTGTGACTTGTTCTCATGGAATCCACTGCAGTGACGTGATACCGGCGAAGGTGGGAGTATGGTCTTCAGAGAGATCACAGATGCGGATGTACCTGCACTCTTCGTGGTGCGTGTGGCAACCCGCGAGAATACGCTCTCGCTCGAGGAGCTTCACAATCTGGGGATAACCGAGGAGTCCGTGCAGGAGATGCTCAAGACTTCCCACCGTGGGTGGCTGTGTGAGGATGGAGGTAAGGTCGTCGGGTTCACAATGGGTAATCGCGATACCGGAGAGATGTGGGTGATCGCCTTGCTTCCGGAGCACGAAGGCAGAGGCATCGGTGCAAGATTGCTTACGCTCGTAGAGGATTGGCTCTTCTCCACCGGATGGAAGGAGATCTGGCTCACGACAGATACCGATCCCAGGCTTCGAGCCTACGGCTTCTATCAAAAGCAGGGCTGGCAGGATTCAGAAATCAAAGACGACAACAGGTACATGATAAAGAAGAACCCTGACCAATAGCGGTCATACTCTCAATACAGCCCTCCGGGCCGCCACACATACAGGGGGTATCTGAAACCCTCAGTCTCGCATTCAGATTCATGAATTGTGACGTTCTGAATATCGGTTTTGGTGCGATGGCGACAAATACCGTGCATTCAATGGTCCGATGGTTGTTGTCTCCGTTTCTTGATCACAAGTCTGATTGCTATGTATGGAAAGAAGAACAGCAGGGATATTGCCGCCTTGGTGGTGAGCATTCCAGCGTAGTGAATAACGTTGAATTGCTGTCTGGTTATAGGGGTCAGTTTAGAGTGAACGGCGTATGTAAGATCCCCCATCAGTGCCAGTGCACCCCACCATAAGAGGAGCACAATGACGCCCATGACCACACACCTGACCAACACTTGGCCTACCACTTCCAGTCTCTGATCAACATCACTCGAAGTGGACATATGGTACCTCCAATCAGTTGACCATTGAACGGCTGCGAGCGGTTATGTTCTACGGAGTGGCTACTTCTTTTTCTCCTTCTTCCTCTTCCTTTTCTCTTTAAGTGTTAGCTTGGCTTTCTTCTTATTTTCTCTTCTCGCGGTGTCTTTCTTTCCTTTCTCGCCCATATCAACCCCTTTTGAATCAGAAATGGCACAACGTTCGAGTTCAGCGCCGGCGGGCAAGCCCACCGTCTTGTTTCTCCTTTATTGACCTCTTACCATGAGTGACCATGAGAACACTGATGTTTACCTTCATGGTCATCATCCAGTTTGCACGTTGTACAGATTCTAATCAACCTGGTGCTACCAGGACGTTTCTTACAAATGTTACACGTGTCCACAGGATGATTGGCATCACGATCACCACAATGATGGCAACCCACCATAAAGAGCGTACATAACAAGACCAAAAACAGAGCAGGTTTCCTCATCTTAAGCCCTCACCTCCTTGCTTACCGAATCGATTCTAAGACAAACGTTGTCTGACCACTGCTTATGCCGATCCTGTCAAGTACGTTTTAGACGGCTGCTGCGTGCGTTTAGCACTCAGCTCCATACCTCTTCTAGTTATCCCAGAATCAGGTGGTTGTCAACAAAATTGCTCACCTGAAGAGTGTCAGGCGGCGGATGGACTCACCGGTTTTCTGAATTCGAGGCAGTAGCCGTGATCCTCACCATGTGCCTTCCAGATACCGCCCACCCGGATGTTCTCCATGGTTTCGGGAACGAGGTGAACGGGAATGGCGAGATCCATTTCCTCACGGTGACGTGGGCGGAAAAGCCTGGACAACCGATACAGATTTCGTGCTATTTGTTCCGACTCATCGGCGATCACGATCTTCGCGCCAGGCCGCGCGACACGGATCATCTCATCGATAGCCTGTTTCTTACCGGAGAAGAAGTTGATACCTCCTATGTGGAGGACACTGTCAAAGGTCTCTGTCTTAAATGGCAACGCCTCTGCCGTCCCCAGGAAGAGGTCTACAGGCCAGCCGCGCTTGGTGATGAGGCTCCCGCATCGTGCAAGCTGACCGGCGGAGATATCGAGACCGTATACCTCCCCGACACACCCGGTTTCAAACAGGTAGGGAAGATTCGCGCCGGTGCCAATCGAAACCTCGAGCACGCGTCCGCCACCCAGTTCCAGTCTGTCCAGAACCTCCTTGCGTGCTTTCCGTTCTCCGCCGAAGCCCAGGAAGCCTATCTTGGTGAAAAGCGGATACAGGCGTGAGAACCAATCATAGCCCCGGGCGAAACGGCGGTTGGGACCCTCCAGGTCCTTTGGGTCCATGAAGTGCGGAATACCGTTCCTGATAGGGTAACTTCGCTCACAGCCGGAACACAGCAATCTCCCCTCTCCGATAGGCCCATCACCATGCCCGGTCTGAAGGGAAAGTGTAGAATGACAGCCGGGGCAGCAAAGCAGCTCGAGCGTTGAGCGTTTCATGCCTTCTCCTCCCTGGACAGGGTGCGGCCTCCTCAGGTTGAGCCGCAGGACAGCACCAGATGTCAACTCTTTCTTCTGTAAACGACAGCCAGGTCAGAGGTCTCGAAACCCAACTTCCTGAAGAACCCTATGTTATCAGGGTCCGCCCTCAATAGATAAGTGACCATGTCACTGCTCCTTAGAATCGTCTCGATCAATCGTTTTCCGATACCTCGCCCCCTGTATTCCTGATCCACGACAACGTTGTTAATCTGCCATGCCTATTCCTTGACAGGAAGGACGTGGACTGCCTTCACGACCAGCGTGACCTTGTCACCTGCCTTGAGTTCCAGGGCCTCGACCGACTCGGTTGTCAGAACCGAGGCCATCGAGCAGGGCCGCTCGATATCGAACTTCACCAGTGACATCACCTCTCCCGATTTGACTGAGGTCACTACAGCCTGAACCTTGTTTCTCGCCCCGTATTCCATTGTGCACTCCTTCCGCATTGACCTATCCTGTCTGCCAAGTTACCGCAGCCTCAGCCGGTCGTCAACATGTTCGATCACGCGGGCGAGCGGCCTGTTACAAAAGCGCCTCGGGAAGCATCCCAATAGCAGAAAACACGGGTCTCAAGCGGATTTACAAAAGGCCCCAAATATGTTAAAATTGTATGTGTACTGGATATCTAACATGAGGAGAAGAGTATGAAAACCAGCCTTTGGCTAGCGACTTTTGGTCTTGTGGCAACTGCTGTCCTGACCCTACCTTACACGCTCGGAAGCGCGACATCCGAACATCCGAGGTCTGGACGCGGCCGGAGACGGCTGCGCCGGGACTCGACATTTCAGGTGATCCGGCCGTCTGGCAGCGTGAGCATGCAAAAGGTCTTGATCCCGTCTATGACGGGGCCTCCGGCCGTGCAGGCAGGGGTGATCTCATGGGGTTCTACTTTGACCAGGAGATCGACAGACTCTCAATGCGTGTCAGTCTCTTCAGGCCACCGGGAGTCTTCGAATCGGATCCCTTGCTGGCCGAGGGCATCGAGGCCTATGTACTCATGGACTATATGCCCGGCGGGACGACGGCACTCCCGGGTGGTATCACGGGAACCGCACCCTTTGCGTGGGACCGGGCGGTTGAACTTGTTGAAGAGGAGGGCCGGCTTGTGGCCCGCGTGCTCGATTCCGATCTGGCTGCGGATGAAACCCCGAGGCTCCGGGGTGTGATCGGGTCGCGACGCTGGGGAACCATGGAAGCGAGTCTGTGGTTACCGGGTGGCTTTAAGCAATCTGTTGCCGCGGCCGCGGGTGAGAACGAGAACAGCTACGATGCCGTAGCAGCGCAGGCAGCCGAAGGTGAGGCCACTCCGATCAAGTTCTATGTGTTCACGGCTTTCGACGGTGCGGTCCTGGATGAGATCACGGCGACCAACTCACCGACGAGTAACACTCATAATGTCGCATTCGCGCAGCATCTCAACCAGGGTCTTACCTATACAACCGTCTTCAGAGGCGAACGCGAGGAGCTTGCCTCCTATGACGGCGATCCCAATAACCCCGATGATGGTGCGGATGAACTGATGGCCGCACATGATTACTACAACCTCCCCTTAAACTGGCACCAGGGCGGCCTCCTGATATCCGCCGCCGAGTGGCATGACCCGGCATTCAACGACTGGATAGCAGCAGGGGTCACCGCGGGTAGGTATGAGATCCTGACATCCGCGCTCGGGCAGCAGATCATGCCCTTCATCCGTGATGAGATAAACGGCAAGTCGGTCGATGTCGAAAACGACATGATCCTGACCCACTATAACTATGTCCCCCGGGTGGCGTGGGTACCCGAGCGGGTGTGGGTCGAAAACCCCGATCTTGACGGTAACGGTATAACGGCATCCGCCAATGTGATCGACTATATCGGTGACGACTTCACGGATAACGGCGTATGGGCCGTGATCCTCGATGACTACGTCCATTGCGGCTACAATAACGGCGCTTTCGACGATCATCACATCTACACTTATAACTCGATTAAGATCCTGCCACTTGACAACGACTTCGTGGGACAGGTCAACTGGAATGCAGGCGATGCCTGGAACACGATCCTGGCCGGTACCTCGGATGAGATCATACTCTATGCGAACGATGCCGAGGTCGCAGCGGAGGTATCCCAGGGGGCCATAAACCCCGATGCCCTCAATAACTATATCTGGCTCTTGCAACAGTGTAGCGGCAACCCCAATGTCGGAGTCTGGAAACTCACTGACGTGCTCAATGATGGAGGCTTTACGACCCAGCCCCTCCTTCTTCAGAACGGGACCTACGGCCTCCTGGGTGAGTTCTACGGCTATGGTGGCGGTAACAACCAGTGGTACGGAGACTGGGCGGGCTACACCGGCGATTCCAACCTTGACGGCCACATTCCCAAGTGGGACTACGGAACCCAGTGGACTTTCACACTCGACAAGATCCTGACCGTTCCCGACAACAATCTGCGTGAGATGGCCTGGTATGTCTTGATGACCAACCTGCACGAGACGGGATGGCATGATGAGGGCGAAATATCAGGTTGGGAGCATCACTACAGTAACCACATCCGTTCGGGTAATGCTCATGCCGAGGCAGCACGCTGGGCCGGCGGTCTCTATGTCGACACGACGGGGGCCTACACATCAGACTTCGATGATGACGGTGTGGATGAACTCGTCATGTTTAACGACCGGCTGCTCGCCGTCTTTGATGCAATCGGTGGTAAGCTCCAGTGGCTCTTCTGCAAGGGCGTTGATTACAACTACAGTGTTGTCTCCAACGACAACGCCTACTGGCCCGATACCGACGGCGACTTCAACGAGACCAATCACGTGGCTGCACTCTCTGATGTGAGTGTTGCCGGGATCGATCGTGAGCATGAACTCTATACCCTCGAGGTGACGACTCCGGCCGGAGCTACGGTTGAGGCCCGCGCGGTTCATGCGGCCGTGACGAAGTCATTCTCCCTCACCTACGGAGATTCCTATCTCAAGGTGCAGTACATGGCCGGCGGCGATCGCGTCTATGTCAAGAATGGTTTCTGCCCGGACAATCTTGATCTCACGTGGTCGGGTAAGTCCCTTGAACGTGTCTGGGACCCCGCAGGCGGCTACTTCGGACAGAAGAACACCAATACCGATGCCACGGCGGCAATCATTGTCGGAACCGGCGGGGCGACACACAATCTTCAGTTCTCGGCCACACTGCTCGAAGGTGATGAGTTCTACGGTGACAGTCCCTTCGAGGTTTATGTCTACGGTGGCTACACAAGCGCTTCCGATACAAGCGGTAACATCGCCGAGCTGATGGTGCTTCGTGACGCCCTTGTCGACGAGATTCCACCGTCGCCCTTGAGCGGTACACATTACTCGGCAACCGACCATATCATAATCTACTTCGATGAGGCGATCGATGCTTCAAGCGTCGTTGTCACGGGTTTCGCATTTGATGATGACAATGACGGCATCGCGGATGTGACACTGACCGTATCTGATTCACTTGTGACCACGGGCTTCAGTAAAGGTCTGGGATTCGATCTGAGTACGGCGACCGCGACCGCCCTTGAAGCGCTGGCCGGCCCCATCGAACTCCTGCTTGCAGCCTCATCGGTTGAGGATGCCGCAAGCAACGGTAACGACGTGGTTACACATGTAGATGATGTACCGATTAGTATTGCGCCCATCACCAAGATTCAGATCGACGGCTGGCTTCCCGATACGGACTGGGAATGTTCGCGGTTCAGGCTCGAGGACTTGTGGGATTCGGCCTGGAACGGCTCCGGGCCCGGAGATACCAATGAGATCAACATAGTCTACGCAGAATGGGATTCGACCTATCTTTATCTCGGTATCCGCGGTCATGTAAATGGCAACTCCTGGGTCCTCTATCTCGACACCGATGTAGACGGCCCTGCCGGGTTCACCGATCTCACAGCCATCGACCACTGGGAGCGCGGCGCTACATTCAGCGCAACCGGCTTTAAGGTCGACTATGAGATGGGAGCCTACCAGCACCAGGGAGGCTTTGACGGCCAGTCAATGTGGCGGCTTTTGAGCGACACCACCAGCGAGGATGTAAGTTCACAGATCGTCATGGCATTCGATCCGCAGCATGTCTATGGCTACGACGGTGGAAGCGAGCTCGCGATTCCCTGGGACGTGCTCTACGGTCTGGGACCCGGGCTCGTACCGCCAAACACTAAGATCGGCGTCGTTACATCCGTATGCTGGGACCCTGAGCCCGATGGAGAGCTGGGAGGCGACTCGGCACCAAACAACGTGTCTGCTGTGCTTCCTGCGATTGATAACTTCAGCGAGATCGAGATCGACGGTGACGGCGACGGCATCCCCGATCCATGTGAGTGCGGTGAGGCAGGGGTTACGCCTGGTGACAGACCGGATAGGACCCGGGTCATGAGCGCCTATCCCAGTCCCGCAAGATCAACCGCACGGGTGCCCGTGGTACTCGGTACCCCTTCGGCGGGTGGGAAACAGCTATACGACGTTCGGGCCGAGGTCTTTGACATAACCGGTCGAAGTGTCAGTGTTGTGCTTTCAGGCAGTCTACCGGCGGGAAGACATGTCATAGACTGGAACGGCCGTACTGCATCCGGACCGGCAGCCGGAGCGGGCATCTACTTTATGCAGGTAACCGTGGACGGCAGGGTCGCACGAACAGTCAAGATCGTCCGGATTCCGTAGTGGCCTGAGGAGACCGGCGACTACTGACGCGATTTGAGGATCGCGGATATATCGGGTTCAGCCTTGCCCTCAGCAAGCACGAGCCCGCGGAGCAGCTTCTCGTCAAACGAGGGCTTCTCCACCTTGTAGAAGAGGCCTATGGGTATCT
>JALGZP010000071.1 GCA_025774845.1 bacterium | reverse complement strand
ATCCTCGCCCAGGTAAAGATGGAGGGAGTGGATTCAAAGGCTTTAACGGCCAGGGCTGAGAAGATATTCACCGACATCGGTGCCAGATTGGAGCTCGGGCTGACCCTCCATGCGAGATCACGCGTCATCGCGCACGACACGCGCGCTTCAGCCAGACAACTCAAACAGGCGATCCTTGCCTTCAGGTCGTGTCATGCGCGGAGGTGGTGCTTGAGGGCGCTCTGTGATCTGGCCATGGCATATGCGGACATGTCGCAGCACGAACAGGCAATGACCTGCCTTGATGATGCCAGGACAATCTCATGCGGTGATCCCGGTGAGAACAAGATGATCTCCGGAGCCTGCTCCCGGATCGACTCCCGCCTGTCTCACAGGCTCGCTCTCATCGACCGGGAGAGGCCTGCATCCGTGGATGCCGCCTTTTCGCTGCTCTCCTCCAGGCTTGGAGCAAGCGGGATGTGTCTCTTGAAGCTCGATAACGAAAGGGAGCCGCAGACTGTAAAGACATGGGGTATACCCTGCGATGTTGCAGTTGAACTCGCACGTGCGACAGCAGGAAATGATGCCAATCCGGTCATAGTCACAGATGTCGTCGGGTTGCTCGGTGAGGGCAAGTCACGTGAAAGCCTCGGTTCGTTGCTAGCCGTACGGCTGGGTAAAGGTGGATCAACGGGTCTGCTGATCGCCTGCTGGCGGAGAAACCGCAGGCGGGCGGGTGGCGCGAGTCCCGGTACGTCACTACTTGTGCGAGCCTACTACGAAATCTGCCGGGTGGTACCTGTTCTTGAGGGGGCGGTACGTCCACCGGCGGATGCCTTGCAACCAATATGTATAGCCGGAATGGTTACCGCTGATGCCCGGCTTAAGGGTCTCCTGCTCTCACTTCAACGCATTGCAGAGGGGAGTGCAAACGTGCTGATCGCGGGGGAGACCGGCACAGGGAAGGAACTCGTGGCCAGGGCAATCCATATACTGAGCAAGAGACGAAACCGGCCCTTCGTTGTGCAGAACTGCGCGGCTCTACCGGAACATCTCCTTGAGAGCGAGCTCTTCGGACACAAGGCAGGCGCCTTCACCGGTGCGAGGGGAGAGAAGAAGGGATTGCTAGAGGTTGCCAGCGGTGGGACCTTCTTTCTGGATGAGGTAGGTGACGTGAGCGGAGCGATACAGGCAAAGATGTTGCGAGCAATTGAAAGCGGAGAGATCCGACGGCTTGGAGACACGGCAACGCGCCAGATCGATACAAGGTTCTTGAGCGCGACCAACAAGAATCTTGAAGCTGAGGTCGAGCACGGCCGGTTCAGACGCGATCTCTATTACAGGCTGAATGTTGTATCGGTGACGCTCCCGCCCCTGAGGGACCGAAATGGGGACATCGAGATCCTTGCACATCTGTTTCTAAAACGGTTTGCCGCGAAGACGGCCAAGCCTGTGGGCGGCATAGCCGACGATGCGATGCGGATACTTACAACCTACGACTGGCCGGGGAACATCCGCCAGCTTGAGAATGAGATAGAAAAGGCCGTCACGCTTGTCGGGGCGGGCGAGACCATCGACCTCGAAACGCTCTCACCCTGTGTGACGGGAACACGGAGTGAACCCGGGCGGCAGGCACGCGGGAGCCTGAAGGAAGAGCTCAGAGCAGTTGAGCGACGGAGGATCATGGCCGCCCTTATGAAGTGCGACTGGAACAAAACGCATGCTGCGAAGCTGCTCGGAGACATAAGCCGACCAGCACTGATCGGGAAGATGAAACGGTTGGGGATACCGCTCAAGCCCGGCTAATCCCCCCGGAAAAACCCCTGGGGTCAGGTCTTGAAACTAAGCGTTTTGGGAGACGATTCCGGCAAAGAAGGAGGAGGCGCAAGTAACGGAGTGACTTGCACATCGGGCCCCGCGTGCTATAATGCAGTGTAAAAACGACCGGAAGCGAGCGCATAGAGAGGGGGAAGAATCTAATGAAAAGGTCACTGGTGATTCTACTTCTTTCGGTCTTGACTGTCCCGGTAGCCGCGTCGGCCCGGACATGGATGGTAGATTCCACCGGCACTGGCGATGCTCCGACCATTCAGGCGGGCTTGGATTCGGCGAGTGCCGGGGATACTGTGAAGGTGGAGTGCGGAACATACTACGAGCACGATATCGTGATGAAGAACGGCGTAGTCCTGTGGAGCGTGATCCTCAGTGCCGGCTGTGTGACGATAGATGCTCAGGGGTTGGGGAGAGGCATAATATGTGACGGCGTCGACGCCACCAGTCGAATCGGAGGTATGACAATCACGGATGGGCACGCTGTGGGAACGGGAGAAGACGGATGTGGTGGAGGAATCATCTGCCGGAACTACAGTGCGCCGGTGATCACGACAACGGGCCTGGTTGGCAACACCGCTGACCTGCTCGGGGGTGGGGTATACTGCACAGACAACTCGTCACCTGACTTCTGGGGTCCCGAATTCAGGGGAAACCAGGCGGCTCTAGGTGGTGGTGGACTCGCCTGCGAGACCTCTTCGAGTCCCTATGTCTTTAAAGGGCTGTTCCGAGAGAACACGACCAGCGGGGATGGAGGAGGAATGTACTGCAGGGATTCGTCATCACCCCAGCTTGAGAATTGCACGTTTATCCTGAACTCGGCTTCAGGCTCGGGTGGCGGCCTGTTCTCGCGCGAAAACTCTACACCGACCTTGACGGGATGCATCGCCGCCTTCAATACGGATGGTGAGGGCGTCTATGCTTACGACGATAACAGTATCCCGTCGTGCACCTGTTGCGACATCTTTGGGAACGAGGGCGGCGACTGGATCGGCAGGATCGCTAGCCAGAACGGAACGCTAGGCAACTTCTCACTTGATCCCCTTTTCTGTGACTTCGCCTGGGCTTACCTTCCGGTGGAAGACTGCTCACCGACCCTCAGCGGAAACCATCCCACTGGCTACGACTGTCAGGGCGAGATCGGCACTCACCCTGATGCCGGATGCGACTGCGGGCAAGCGACCCATCCGGCCTCTTGGGGTCTGATTAAGGCGCTATATAAGTAGACCTACCAGGCCGTACGTGGTCGGCCGGCTGACCGTGGGGTCAGGGATGGATCTAGGGGTTTGCCCGGGCGGTTCGCGGTTCGTCCTTGATGCGGTAGAGGCCCTCGTCGAGACGCTTCTTCGCGAACTCGTAGTAGTCTCTGACAACTTCAAAGCCGATGTACTTTCGCTTGAGCATCTTGCTTACCACTGCAACCTGGCCGGAGCCGAGGAAAGGGTCGAGGACGATATCGTCTTCCTCGCTCGAATACATCAGTATCTTCTCGATGAGTTCGGAGGGAAGTTTGGTGGGCGTTTTCTGATCCCCGTTCCAGTACTCACGCTTTATCAGCCAGACGTCCTCCTTGTCCCTGTAGTGCAGGCTGCGGCCGGCCTCATCCTTCGCCTCCTGAGCATATCTCGAAAACGGGAAGAACTTCCTTTCCTTCTCGTTCTTGCACACGTAGAGACAGTGATAATGAGACGTGACATACTTGCGTTTTGTGACCACACCGAACTGGTACTTCCAGATTACATGGTTGATGGTCACAAAGCCCGTCTCGTCAAGGGCGTTCAGGATATCTCTCAAGTTGTTCCAGCCGGAGAACACATACATGCTGCCCGAGTCCTTAAGGAGCCTGTAAACTCCGCGCATCCAGCGACGTGTGAAGGCATAGTACTCCTGCTGCGGGATCTCATTGTAGCCTTTGAGCACCCGGGATTCGGTCCTGTTGTAGTTGGCCCGCCTGGCCTTGAACTCGATCGCAAACGGAGGGTCGGTTACGACGAGATCGATGGTCTCGTCATCGATCAGTTTCATACCGTCGATGCAATCCATATTGTGGATGCTGTCGATGGCCGGTTGCTTCATGGTGTGAGGGTATGCGTACTGAGCGTGGGTTTCAAGGAGAATCGTGTGGTGGGGGTTTTGCTTGACTTGCTTTGGGTTGGTACATAGAGTCAGGATGTGAATCAGGAGAACAACGCATTGCCGGGAGAGCACCTTACGCTGAGGTACGGAAAAGGGGAGATCCCTGTCGATCTCAAGGGGTTTCTCAGGGTCAAAGCCCTGTCACCCCGGAAGAGTGAACCCATCGCGGACTTCGACTCCCGTATCAGACAAGCACTAGGAAATCCCGTCGGAGCGCCACCGCTGAAGGGAGCCGCAGAGGGTGCCAAGAGTGTTGTGCTTTCGATCCCGGATAGGACACGGCCGCGTGTTGCCAAAGAAATCCTTCCCGTCGTCATAGATGAATTGCTCGCCGCCGGGGTGACATATGATGGAATGAGTTTCTTTGTTGCTACGGGCACCCACGGAAAGCATACCGAGGAGGATCTGACAAGCCTGGTAGGTGATGAACTTGCCGGTAAGATCGCGATCCATCAGAACATAGCACGCGAGCGGGATGCCTTCGAGTGCATGGGTGTGACTTCGAGGGGGACATCTGTAAACATAAACAAGCATGTGGTCGAGGCTGATCTCAATGTAGTGATCGGAACGGTTGCATCCCACTACTTCGCAGGATGGGGTGGTGGGAGGAAGATGATCTTACCGGGATCGAGCTCGCTTGAAACCGCATGGTCCAACCACAGATTGACACTGACCGGGGACGGCGAGCTCAATCCGATGTGCCGGAGCGGACTCCTCCAGGGGAACCCGGTGCATGAGGACATGGCCGAGGCGGTCGGGTTTCTTAAGAATGTCTTTCTCATAAACATCATTCTCGATGGCTGGGCAACTGTTGCAGACATCAATGCGGGAGCCATCATCGACTCGCACCTCGAGGCGACGGCCAGGGCGCGGAAGCTCCTTGAGGTGCCGGTCGGGGAAAAGTGCGATCTGGCGATCTTGAGCTCGGGAGGCTACCCGCTCGACATAGACTTCATCCAGAGCCACAAGTCGATTGACCATGCTATAGAAAGCGTTCGAGACGGCGGCGTGATGATCGTGCTGGCCGAGTGCTCGAGCGGTGCGGGTTCAGAGACGTTCCTGCCCTGGTTTGATCTTAAGGACCACAGGGCGGTCTCCGCCAGACTGCTCGACCAGTATGAGCTCAACGGCCACACCGCGCTGTCGCTGATGAAAAAGCTTGAGCGGGTGAGAATCGTATTTGTATCCTCGCTTGAGAAGGAGATAGTGGAACGCATGGGGATGATACCCGCTGAGAATCCTGAACAAGCGCTGAAGGTGGCGGGGTCTTTCATAGGTGACAACGTTCTCACCTATGTTTTCCCGTGTGCCTGGGGAATCTTGCCTGTAATGTAGGGTCTTATCATGCGACAAAGGGCGGTCGTACTCTCTTTACTTATTCTGCTTGCGGGCTGCGCAATGAAACCTGCGCCGCTTTACCGCGATCAGACCTCATCAATTGAAGCACAACTGCCCCGTATCAGCCGCGACGATCTTCTCAATGAACTCAGCCTGTATCATGGCGTGAGGTACCAGGAGGGTGGGAACAGTCTCTCGGGTATGGATTGCTCGGGGCTCGTGCATTCGGTCTTCGGTACGCTGGGGGTGGCCCTCCCACGGACTGCCGCAGAGCAGTTCGCTCGTGGGATGCCCCTCGGAAGGAATGATGTCAGGACCGGTGATCTCGTCTTCTTCGGCTCGGGAAGATATCCCGGGCACGTGGGTATAGCAATGTCCGGCAGGGAGATGATGCACGCATCATCATCCAGGGGAGTTGTACTGGATGAGATCGATGCTTTCGCAAAGACAAAGGAGCTCGTAGGCATCAGACGCATTGTCAGGCTCGAGTAGGGGGCTCATCCATGAGGTTTCTCGTAGTCGGTTCGGGTGGCAGAGAGCATGCCCTCGGCTGGAAGATCGCTGAAGAGGGACGAGACAATGAGATTTACTTCCTGCCGGGTAACGGTGGGACATCCGGAATCGGAAAGAACATCGACATCGCTCCTACGGACTTCGGTGCGGTCTCGAGATTTGCATCTGAAGTCTCGGCCGATCTAGTGATCGTCGGTCCTGAGGACCCGCTGGCTCTTGGGATCGTGGATAAGCTGGAGGAAGCGGGGCTGACCGTCTTCGGCCCGACGGCCGGGGGAGCAAGAATCGAAGGCAGCAAGGCCTTCGCCAAAGAAATGATGACAAAGCACTCGATTCCCACTGCCCCCTTCAGGGTTTTCACCGCTGAAGCGGAGGCGCACCGCTACATCGATAAATCCTCGAAACGTCTTGTGATCAAAGCCGACGGTCTTGCCCGTGGGAAGGGTGCGATTGTCGCTCAAGACGGGGAGGAGGCCCACTCGGCGGTCGAGATGATCATGGGGAAGAAAGCGTTCGGTGATGCCGGGGACACGATTGTGATCGAGGAAAGACTTACCGGGGAGGAAGCATCCGTTCTCGCCGTCACCGATGGAGAGCGCTACATTATTCTACCCCCTTCGCAGGATCACAAACCGATCTACGATGACGACCAGGGACCCAACACCGGAGGCATGGGTGCGTACTGCCCCGCCCCCGTGGTGGATCAGGAGGCGCTCAATTACATAGAGAGCAACGTAATCAAGAGAGTGCTCAAGGGACTCAAGAAGGAAGGAGTTACCTATAGAGGCGTGATCTACGCCGGGCTCATGATAAACGATGAAGGCATCTTCGTAATAGAGTTCAACGCGAGGTTCGGCGATCCTGAGATCCAGTGCATACTGCCGGCAATCGATGTCAACCTCGGCGATCTGCTTCTTAAGGCCGCCGAGGGGAGACTTGAACGAACCGGGCGCATAACGGCCTCGCGCTGGGGCGTGAGTGTCGTGATGGCTTCCGGCGGATACCCGGGGAGTTATGCGAAGGGCAAGGAGATCAGGGGGATTGATGAAGCCCTGGCCCGCGAAGAGGTGGTTGTGTTCCATGCCGGTACGAGCCGGAAGGATGACGGGAGACTTGTGACCTCGGGTGGACGGGTACTCGCCGTCACGGGTAGCGGCAATACACTGAGGGAGGCCAGACGCAAAACCTATCACGCATGCAGGGCCATCGACTTTGAGGGGGCTCACATGCGCACCGATATCGGGCTTAAGGGTCTGGCGAGACTTGAGAAAGCGGGGGTGATCGAGTGCTGAGCAAGGTTGAGGTCGCAGTTGTGATGGGTAGCAAGTCCGATCTGCCTGTGATGGAACGGACATGCGCAATGCTCGATCGCTTTGGCATAGGCTACACCACTCACGTTGTGTCCGCACACCGCAATCCAGGAAAGACACGGGATCTTGCGAGGTCCGCAGTAAAGCGGGGTATCAAGGTGATCATCGCGGGAGCCGGTATGGCCGCGCACCTGCCCGGCGTGATCGCAGCGGAAACCGTACTGCCGGTAATCGGGGTACCGCTTGCAGGATCCGCGCTCAAGGGTACCGACGCGCTCTACTCGATCGTACAGATGCCGTCGGGTGTCCCGGTGGCCACCATGGCTATAGGCGAGGCCGGTGCACACAATGCCGCGGTTCTTGCAGCAGAGATACTTGCGCTCGGAGACCCGGTCATCAGGAAGAAACTCAGGGCCTATAAGAGATCCCTTGCAAAGTAGCCGCACGAGCGAGTCGGGAGGAACAATGTTGCTTGATCGCATCTTCCAGCTCAGCAAGAACCAGACGACCGTCAAGACGGAGGTCGTTGCCGGTCTTGCCACGTTCATGACCATGGCCTACGTGATTTTCGTACATCCCTCAATCCTGGCGGATGCGGGTATGCCGTTTGACGCGGTGCTCTTCGCAACCTGTGTGTCTGCGGCGGTGGCCACACTGATAATGGCACTGGCCGCGAACTACCCGTTTGCGCTCGCCCCGGGCATGGGTCTCAATATCTATTTCGCCTACACGGCCGTACCGTTCATAGCAAGTACGCTCGGTGTTGAGGACGCATGGAGGGTCGCACTCGGTGCCGTCTTTCTTTCGGGATGCATATTCGTTGTGCTCACATTCTCGCGGATCCGGGCGATGATAATAAACGCCGTACCGGATGCGATCAAGATCGGTATCGCGGCGGGGATCGGTATCTTCATTGCGATGATGGGTCTGCAGAACGCAGGGATAATGGTGCGTGGCGAACAGACATTCGTCACTCTGGGTGACCTCACCGCGCCGCTTACGCTGCTTTCACTATTCGGGCTTGTCTTCACGGGTGTGCTGATGGCGCGGAAGGTCAAGGGCGCCATCCTCTTCGGTATCATTGTGACAACGCTGGTCGGGATCGTCTTCAGACTTGTCGACGTGCCGGATAAACTCGTGAGCATTCCGGATTTCAAACCGACCTTCTTTGCGCTCGATATCAAGGGTGCATTCAAGATAGGTTTGCTCAACATCGTCTTTGTCTTTCTCTTCATAGATCTCTTCGACACCATGGGAACACTCGTTGGTATCGGCCGGCGGGGGGGCTTCATGGTGGACGGCAAACTCCCGCGGGCCAACCGTGCACTCATGGCCGATGCGGGCGGCACGCTCATAGGCTCGGTGCTCGGCACATCAACGGTCACCACATACATAGAGAGTGCGGCCGGAATCAGCGAAGGGGGAAGGACCGGTCTGACCGGTGTAGTTGTCGCGATCCTCTTTCTCGCCTGTATTGTAGTCGCACCGGCCGCCGCGATAGTGCCCGCCGCAGCCACGGCACCGGCGCTGATAATCGTCGGAAGCCTGATGATGGGTGTTGTCGGGAAGGTCAGGTGGGATGCCGCTGATGAAGCCATACCTGCGTTTCTGACGATAATAGCCGTTCCCCTGACTTTCAGTATCGCCAACGGTCTTGCGATAGGTTTCATCAGCTATCCGCTTATCAAGGCATTTTCTGGTCGCTGGAAGGACGTGAGTATCGTAGTATATGTACTGGCGGGTCTGTTCATCTTGAGATTCGCTTTCTTGAGCTTCTGAGAGGCCGACAGGATGAAAACGAAAGTCGTCGCCATAACAAGACAGATGCCCGAATGGCATTCGGTGAAGGTCGCCGCCGACGTCATCGATTCAGGAGGCATAATCTGTTTTCCCACGGATACGACATACGGTTTTGCGGCAAGCGTATACTCGCCACAGGCAATCGAAAGGCTTCGGTCTCTTAAGGTCAGGAGCCCCCAGGATCCATTTGTGATAATCGTACCGGACCTGGGTGTCGTGTCGGAGCTCGCGTCCCCGATTACCAAGAAACACAGAAGCCTGATAGATGAATACTGGCCGGGACCTCTGACCATAGTGTTCGAAGCCTCCGACAGGGTTCCGGAGTGTGTCGCCGGACCCGATGGAAGCGTGGCTTTGAGGATTCCCAATGACGTCCTCACGCAGTCGATACTCAGAGCCTGCGGCATTCCGCTCGCTGCACCCAGCGCCAACCTCCGGGGGAAGAGTCCTGCGCTGAGTTCCGAGGAAGTGCTCGCCGATTTCTCCGGCAAGATAGACCTGCTGCTCGACGGTGGACCGGTCGAGAGCTCTCTGCCGTCAACCATCGTTACGGTGCGGCCCCGCGGGTGTAAGGTCCTCCGCCAGGGGAGAGTCTTTCTTTAGAAAGGTTCGAGCTTGAAGAAGACATTTACGATCCTCTTTGTCTGTACGGGTAATTCCTGCCGGAGTCCGCTTGCCGAGATCATAATGAAGAGTGCGCTGCGTGAAGCCGGGTTGAAGAAGGTGTTTGTCTCGTCTGCCGGTACCGCGGCTTTTGACGGAGGAAAAGCATCCGAAGGTTCGGTGTTTGCCGCAAGGCAGTTGGGTCTATCGCTTGCCGGATTCACTTCCCGTTCTCTTACACCGCGCCGTGTGCGGAGGGCCGATCTGATCCTCACTATGGGTCCGGGCCAGCGTGATGACATTACGCAGCGTTGGCCGGATGTATCGGACAGGACATTTGTGATATGCGACTACACGAGTTCGTCCCGGAGAAGGATCGCCGACCCGGTGGGGCATGCCGCAGACGTCTATGTCGAGTGTGCCCGGGACCTCGACGATGAGATCAAGAAGGTCCTTCCCCGAGTCAAGCGTGCTCTTAAGGCAAGAAGGAGGAAGGGATGAAGATTGCGATGGGAAGCGACCACGCAGGTCTGGAGCTGAAGGAGAAACTCAAGAGTCACCTGACAGATGCAGGAATTGAGATCCACGACTTCGGTACAAGCGGAAACGAGTCAGTTGACTATCCGGACTTTGCATTTCGAGCTGCCGGTGCTGTTGCGTCCGGAGATTATGACTTCGGCGTGCTTGTCTGCTCGACGGGGGTCGGTATGTGTGTTGCCGCGAACAAAGTGAGAGGCATCCGGGCCGCGCTTGCCTGTGACCCTGATACCGCCGCACAGAGCAGAGCACATGTGGATTGCAACGTGCTCGTCTTCGGACAGAAAATCATAGATGCTGAAACCGCCATCGCAGTCCTTGACCGGTGGCTCAATACTCCATTTGAGGGTGGTAGACATGGCCGAAGGGTCGGAAAGATCACGGACTTCGAAAACAGCCAGGCAGACTGATCGTCCGAGCTGGGATCAGTACTTCCTCTCGATTGCCGCAAAGGTACGAGAACGGTCAACGTGTCTGAGGAGACAGGTGGGAGCGATCATAGTAAAAGACAAACGAATACTCACGACGGGATATAACGGTGCTCCCAAAGGCATGAAGCATTGCTCGGAGATCGGATGCTTAAGAGAGAAGGAGGAGGTTCCGGCAGGAGAGCGGCACGAGCTTTGCCGGGGCATTCATGCGGAACAGAATGCGATTGTCCAGGCAGCTGCGTTTGGTGTCAGCATCAAGGATTCGACACTTTATTGCACCCACTTTCCATGTGTGCTTTGTACCAAGATGATCATCAATTCGGGTGTGCGCAGGCTGGTTGTCGAGGAGCAGTATCCGGATGACCTCTCGGCATCTATGCTAAAAGAAGCCGATGTTGATGTTTGTTTAATGGATTTGAGAGATTTTGAGGGTTTTTGAGATAAATATGTGCGAATTCGCCTCTTTGGCACTCACCTAATCCCCACTTCTGAGACCACCTGCAAAAAGACTTGACAGCCCCATATCTTGGGTGTACATTGCATGCAGACCCAACATATTGGAGTATTTGGCATGAAATGTCCGTCCTGTGACTACGAAGAAGACAAGGTAGTCGACTCCAGATCCACAAAAGACGGTACTGTGACCCGAAGAAGGAGGGAGTGTCTTGAATGCGGGCACAGATACACAACTTATGAGTACATCGAACCGGGTCAGATGGTTGTGGTAAAGAAGGACGGACGCCGACAGGAATTCGACCGGCGGAGGATCCTCGAGGGGATCTTTAAGGCCTGTGAAAAGCGAGCGATCCCGAGAGCGAGAATAGAGGAGGTTACGGATGCAATCGTCTCGGAGCTCCAGACGGAATTCAGGTCGGAAATCACGTCCGCCGAGATCGGCGAGCGGGTGATGAAGCATCTCCGGGAATTGGATGAAGTAGCTTACGTGAGGTTCGCATCAGTCTACCGACACTTCGAAGACGTATCCGAATTTATGCTGGAGCTGAGAACCCTCGTAAAGGACGCGAAGACAGCGCGGCAATCTACCTGACATGGAGGTTCACGATGGAGCCTGTCAAAACACCTCTAAGTGATGATGGAGTGGACACAACGGCAACCAACGATATCGATACCCTGACTTCAAACAGTGATGATGTTCAACGGCTGCATCGCAAGCTGGCTTCGAGGATGTTCCAGCTGGTTAGAAAACGGGACGGGCAGATTGTCAAGTTCGACCGTGAGAATATAACCACAGCGATCTTCAAAGCTGCACAGTCGGTCGGCGGAACCAGACGGGAGATTGCCGAGCAACTCGCCGACGATGTCGTTCTCAATCTATTTGCAGATCGAGGTTCGACGCTCCCCACAGTAGAAGAGATTCAAGACATAATCGAAAAGGTGCTGATAGAAAACGGCCACGCCAAGACTGCGAAAGCATTCATACTTTATAGACACGAACGATCGAAACGCAGGGGTGCACCGAAAACCAGACCCGAAGTGGACGCTGCAACCAAAGACAGGCCGCTGGGAATCGACCCGACGGAGCTCGCGCTCTTTGTCAGAACGTCGGGTGATGAGATTGCACAGTGGGACAAGCAGAAGATGGTCCAGGCGATGGTGCGTGAGGCCGGCGTCCCTGAGGCGATAGCAAAGACAGTCAGCGATGAGGTCGAAGAGACCGTTCTTCACTCGAATGTCAGAGTGTTGACCGTATCGCTCATCAGGGAGATGGTCAACGCCAAACTGATTGAACACGGGTTTGAAGATGCGCGCAAAAAACACGCCAGGCTCGGTGTACCGCTTTATGACGCAGAGAGGATAATAACAAGACGTAACAGGGAGAATGCCAACATACCCCATAATCCCGAAGCGACCAGCATGACACTTGCTGAGTCGATAAACAAGCAGTACGGCCTACTGAGGGTATTCTCCGAGGATGTCTCAGATGCCCACGCAAGAGGTGACATCCATCTTCATGATCTCGGATTCATAAACAGACCCTACTGTTCGGGTCAGTCACTTGAATACGTAAAGAAGTTCGGTCTTAATCTTCCCAACGCACTGTCGATCGCCAAACCGGCCAGGTACCCTGAGACGCTGCTTGCGCACATGGTCAAGTTCTCGGCGGCCCTGCAGGGCCACTTCGCGGGTGCCATCGGCTGGGATGCTGTAAACATCTTTTTCTCACCCTTCCTTGTGGGCTTAAGCGAACGTGAGATGAAACAGATGGCGCAGATGCTCGTTTTCGAATACTCCCAGCAGAGTGTCGCGCGGGGAGGCCAGGCGATCTTCAGTGATATCAACATCTACTGGGAGGTACCCAAGCACTTCGAAACGGTGGAAGCGATCGGCCCGGGTGGTGAAGCCACGGGCAAGACCTACAGTGAGTATCAGAAGGAGGCCCAGCGGTTCGCATGGGCCCTGTTTGATGTTTACAAGGAGGGTGACGGCACGGGGCGGCCGTTCTTCTTCCCCAAACCGCTTGTACACATAACCGAAAAGTTCTTCTCGACACCGGGGCACGATGACTTCCTCAACCATATAAGTGATGTCGCGGCGGAGAAGGGGAACACCTATTTCGTGTTCGACCGCGGGGAGACCGCGAAGATATCCGAATGCTGCAGGCTGTCGTTTAAGCTCGAGAAGAGCGATCTGGAAGATGCCAAGCGACCGTGGAGGATGAGATACTCGGCGCTTCAGAATGTGACCCTGAACCTCCCAAGGGCCGGCATCCTCGCCGCGGGTGACGATAAGAAGCTGTTCTCGATTCTGGATGACTTCTTCGATCTTGCCATAAAGGCGCACATCCAGAAGAAGAACTTCATCATGTCGCTCCTGAATCTCAAGGACAGCGGTCCCCTTGCCCTGCTCACGATGGAAAAAGACGGTGAACCCTATCTCAGGATGAAGCGTGCGACTTATCTCATAGGTATCCTCGGGCTCAACGAGCTGGTCCAGGCGTACCGCGGCGAGCAACTCCATGAGACCGACGATGCTTTCAAGTTCGGACTCAAGGTGGTTGCCTATCTCAACCTAAAGGCCAAGGAGGCTTCGCGGAAATACGGTCTGAGGTTCGTGCTCGAGCAGACGCCGGCTGAAAGCGCGGCGTTCCGGCTGTCCCGGCTTGATCTTGACAGGTATGGTAAGAAGGCCGAGGCGATAGTCAAGGGGGATCTTTCCAAGCACAAAACCTACTACACGAATTCGACGTTCCTCAATGTATCGGAGCCCATAAACCCCATTGAACGTGTCCGCCTTGAAGGCAAGTATCATGATCTGATCGAAGCAGGGGCGCTGTCCCATGTCTGGATCGCCGACTCACGGCCATCGAGTGATTCAATAGCCAATTTCGTGCTCAAGACATTCAAACATACACGCAACGCGCAGATAGCGTTCTCCCCGGAGTTCACCTCCTGTAACGCCTGTGACAAGGTGGCGAGGGGCTTGAGTCAGACATGCCCGTTCTGCGGTTCAATGGATGTCGACGGTATCACGCGTGTGACGGGGTATTTCTCAAAGATCTCAGGTTGGAACGACGGCAAGCGAGCAGAGCTCGCCGACAGGTTCAGAAGCGACATATGATCAAAGTAAGCGTATTCGGAAACAAAGAGTGTGACGCCTGCAAGGCAGCGATGGAGAAGATAGTGCATTTCTCCGAGAGATGGGGCAAGGCTGAGGTTACTTCGATTGACTTCGTCGACATGGAGACACCCGACGGCCTGGCGGAGGGTGCTTACCGGGATGTGTACGATATCCCCACGGTGATCCTCGAGGATGGGGAAGACGAGGTGGCGAGATGGATCAAGAAGAAAGAATCCACAGATGAAGACATTCGAAATAAAGGGATTTGTTGAGACCTCACTGTGTGACTGGGACGGCTATCTATCCTCGGTGATCTTTCTTCCGGGCTGTAATCTCAGGTGCCCGTTCTGCCAGAACGGGGATCTTGTACTAAGACCCGACGATCTCCCCACCGTAGGTTTTGATACCGTAACAGACTTCCTCAGGCGGAACTCAAACTGGATCGACGGTGTCGTACTTACCGGCGGGGAGCCGACGCTTCGTCGTGATCTCGCCGAGCTGGCGGGCGAGATAAAGCGTCGTGACTTCAAGGTCAAGATCGATACCAATGGGACCGGACCGGCCGTGATCGAGGCCCTTCTTGAGGAAGACCTCGTCGACTACGTCGCGATGGATGTCAAGGCACCCCTTGATGAACGCTACGGTGTCGCCGCGGGTGCCGAGGTCGATCTTAAGGACTTAAGGCGTTCAATCGACATGATCCGTGCCCTTGAAGACCGCTCCGAATTCAGGACAACGCTTGTTCCCGGGCTTGTTGGGGAGAAAGAGGTGCTCCTGATTGCGGAGACGATCCAGGGTGCTCGGAAGTACGTCCTCCAGCGGTTTGTCCCCGAGAATTCGCTTGACAATTCGCTCCGAAGAGCGATACCCTACGGCGAAAGTTTTGTCTCTCACCTGCTCGAACGGGCGGGAAAATACGTGGGATGTTGCACCTATAGAGGGAAACTGGGAGTCGGGCTCTCCTGAAGCGGGGGGCTTCTTTAATGGCCAAAACGTTCAGGGGTGGAGTTCACCCCCACGACAACAAAGCGCCAACCTCGGGTAAGGGGATTGTCGAGATCCCTGCACCTGAGGAATTGATTATACCACTTTCCCAGCACACCGGGGCGCCTGCGAAGCCCATCGTGGAGAAAGGCGACGAGGTCCGGATCGGGACCAAGATCGCCGAAGCCGACGGGTTCATCTCCGTCCCTGCCCACGCAACGGTCTCCGGCAAGGTCAAGGACATCGGGGACTACTCACACCCGCTCGGAAGGAAGATGCCGGCGATCGTGCTCGAAAACGACGGACGCGACGAGTGGGTGGACCTCTCGGGGTGGACGGATCTTCTTGACGCCCCGCCCCAGACGGTTCGGGATGCAGTCAAGGACGCCGGCCTCGTGGGGCTTGGTGGTGCGGCGTTTCCCACGCATGTCAAGCTTTCCCCGCCGGAGGGAAAGAATATCGACACCGTGATCCTGAACGGAGCGGAGTGTGAACCCTATCTCACGGCGGATCACCGGCTGATGCTTGAGTATCCCCGGGAGATCATCGCGGGCCTTAAGGTGATGATGGGTGTGCTTGGGGCCGGCCGCGGCTTCATCGGCATAGAGAGCAATAAGCCCGATGTGATCAAGCTGCAGGGTGCGGAGAAGCAGCTCATAAATGCACTTACCGGCAGGGAGGTCCCGTGTGGGGGACTCCCCATGGACGTGGGGTGTCTTGTGCAGAACGTAGGGACGAGTTTTGCCCTCTACGAGGCACTCAAGTTCGGTCGTCCGCTGGTGGCAAGGGTGCTTACGATCTCAGGCAGCGCAGCAAAGGACCCGGGCAACTTCAAGGTGAGAATAGGGACACCATTCGGCCACGTGATCTCCTTCTCGGGTGGCGTCACTGACGATTGCCGGAAAGTGATCATGGGCGGCCCGATGATGGGTATCGCCCAGCAGACCGATGAGGTCCCCGTGATAAAGGGGACATCGGGTATCCTGCTGTTGAGCGAGTCCGATGT
>JALGZP010000129.1 GCA_025774845.1 bacterium | reverse complement strand
CAGATCCTTCTTGATCTCAACCGTCAACCTGTCCACCAGGGAGAATACGTCTTCTCCCACCTCCCCGGTGATGCGCTGGGATGCTACGACCTTCCCGGTCTTGGCCTCTACCAGCCGGGAAGTCAGTATCGCATGGGGCTCAACCTGAAGGATGCTGCCGAGAAGCATCCACCTCGCTTCCGCCCGGCTCGCCACCTCTGATGCGACACTTCTGTCCACCACCTTGATACCTTCCCTGCCCAGGAGCTTGAGGATGTCATACAGTCGCTGGCTGGAGACCACGCTCATGTACCGGGATTCAGACAGATCCGTTATTAGAAGATTGGTCACGATCTCACCCAGCTTGTCAGAATCCTCCTTGTCTGCCAGGTTCTCAAAGTACATGATAGCCAGATTGTTCTCCCGGGCCGCCGCTTCTTCACGCGGGCCCGTCCCGATTCTGAATGGCTCGAACACAAGGAGAATCAGAACAACAACGGCGATGCCTGCAATCGGGATTGAAGCGCGAAGAAGCTTCTTGGTGGAAGTCGCAGCCACTTTCTGTGTGGATACCTGAGCCAGCTGGCCGGACTCCAGGAAGATCTTCTCACGCTTCAGGTCCGCCAGCAGTTCATCTGCATCCTGATACCTTTCCTCTCTGTCCTTTGCCAGCACCTTGTCCATTATTCCCTGTAAGCTTTCCGGGACTTCTGGCCGGTGCGTCGCCAGCGGCTCGGCCTCATCATTGATGATTGAATGCATCACAGCCTGTACGTACTCACCTGTGAAAGGAATCCGTCCGGCTATCATCTGATAGAGAACCACCCCGAGGGAGAAGATGTCGGTCCTGTGGTCCAGCTCCTTGCCCTCGGCCTGCTCAGGAGACATGTACTTCCATGTGCCCAGGGTCGTCCCGACCTCGGTCAGCTCAGTAACTCCCTTGAGCTTCGCCAGGCCGAAGTCCATGATTTTGGCCTGACCATCCGTCGTGACCATGATATTCGCAGGCTTGATATCGCGATGGACTATCTGGTTCCTGTGTGCCTCCCGAAGCCCTTGCGTCACCTGAATGGCGATATCAAGCACTTCGTCAAGGGCGAGTGGACTCTGTGACATTTTCTCCTTCAAAGTCGCGCCCTCGTAGTACGACATCGATATGAAGATCCGGCCCTCCTCGGTCTCATCGATCTCGTGGATAGTGCAGATATTGGGATGATCCGGCGCGGAGGCTGCCTGGGCCTCACGGATGAAACGCTCCTTGGCCTCCGGGTCACGGGTCAGGGCCGGCGCTAACAACTTCAGCGCCACGTGACGCTTGAGCTTGGTGTCCTCGGCCTTGTAGACCACTCCCATCCCGCCCTCCCCAATCTTCTCGACGATTCTGTAGTGAGATATGAGAGTCCCGGGCGGGAGCCCTTTGAATGGGCGGTTGTGGGAAACCATGTTCCTTACCCCCAGAGGGTTCGGCCAAACTCCGCTTAGACGCTTCGTATACATTACAACCGCTGCCACAGGCCGAATCAAGATGTTTGTGGGATGGCGTGCTATCCGGGGTTGCAACGATCACCCTGTTTGGGGATCTGGGAAGGACTATCGGGCAAGAACGAGTTTCCGGACCGCGGTCTCCCGCGCCGCTTTCACACGGACGAAGTAGATTCCTGCCGGCACATCCCGACCCTCACCGTCCCGGCCGTCCCAGCCCAGCCGGTGCTTACCGGCGGCGAACTCGCCACGGGTCAGCTCCGCGACACACCGCCCGGCAATGTCGAAGATCTGAAGCTCGACGTGAGACGCCTCAGCCAACTCGAAACAGAGCCGCGTGGAACCTCTGGAGGGATTCGGCTGCCCCGAGACCGATCTGAGCAGATCCTCAGAGGCGAAACCGTCTACATCTTTAGTCGCCACCGCGCCGACGTCACTCCAGTAGCGCTGGGAGCGGGGAATGTTAGACCCATGGGAGTATTCCCACACCGTGGACCCGGCCTGTGTCACCTCGAAGATGATACCGCCCTCGGAGAGGGAGATTAGCGTGTTGCCGTTAGGCAGCCGGAAAGCCCCACATTGTGCCTGGCTGCCGTAGTATTCACCGGGACTCCCGTGTGTCCAGACCGGCGCAGCGGGCCCGAAGGGCACCATGGGCGTGATGGTGTAATGGCCTAATTCGTCCACAGGGGGGACAATCTCCGCAACCGTGGAGTAATCGTCGGCGGAGCCGGGACGGTCGCCATTGTTGAAAGTGAGAATGTTGCCCGTCCCTGGCAGCCCCTCATCAATCCAGTTGGCTCCGTGAACCACGTAGTAGTACTGGTCGGTCGTGTCTCCCCGGTCGTAGACCTGCGGGTTGCCCCAGCGGTAAAGGATGTCACCGCCCATGCCGCTGTTTCCCCCGGTGTGGCCGGCCGCCTCTTCCGTCGTCGTGCTGTGGTCGATCACGTAGAACTCGTTCATCGGCCTCGAGCTGAACAGGATCTGGTCGAGCCCGGGATTGTAGTCAATGGCGTTGGCGTGGATCCAGTCACCACGCACCGGGCCGACTCTGCCGTAGTTGATATCGATAAGCTCGGGATGCTCGGCGACAACACCGTAGTTTGGCAACCCCGGATCCGCATCCTGTATGAGATGATCCCAGGCGTGCCACTCCCAGACAACGGTGCCCCCGGTAGGACCCACAGGCTCGATCTCTGCGATGAGGGTGGGCCACATATCGCCGTTGATCCCCTGCCGGCCCATGGCCACAGCCTCCGCCTGGGTCTTTCGCTCCCAGGCGATGATCAGCACATTGCCGCCGGGCATGGGCTCGATGTCGTGATGCTGCTGGTGGTCGCTGTTCGAGAAGAAAAAGTCCCAGACCACGACGTCGTCCGCATCGATCCGTTGGATGCGGCCCCCTGCGTTACCGGCCCCGAACGCTCCACTGGGATCCGCCGAGGGCCTGAGGATCGAGCTATCGGCGAGCATATAGGCCATGCTCGTCGGGGATTCTACGCCGTGCCAGGTCTTGACGACGAGCCCGTCCATATCCAGCAGGTGGCTGTCGCTGGTGGTCTTTGGCGAGATCAGGGTGAGCCCTTCGAAGGGCTCCGAAGCGGCAGCCGCCATCGGAAGCAGGAAAAGCAGGGATGCGATCAGCACAGATCTAGCCATATCATACATGATTGTACCACAGGTTTACACATTGTCTCAAGCACCGGGGTCTTTCGAACAATGAGTCGGCTGGTTCCTTGACGGGTGCCTGAAAATAGGGTACGTGTGTAGTATGCGTAGTTCGACTTCAAACAGAAGGAGAGAGATTTATGGGATCCGATCACAAGCATAGGGTCTGTACCTTTAAGGAAGCAGAGGATGCGATCAAGGCAAATGAGAAGATCTACATAAACGACTGCTTCTGCCGTGGTCCGGCCAGGGACGGGAACGCGGCGTGGGAATACTGTGGGCACGCCGTCGAAACCTGTATGGGTTTTCATCCCCCCGGTGGTGACGATCCGCCATACAGTTTCAGGGAGATTAACCAGGAAGAAGCCCTTGGACTTTTCGAGAACTGGAAGAACCAGGGCCATTTCTTTCGGTTCATGGAGAATGAGAGTTGGATATGCTTCTGTTGTCGGTGCGGTTGCGGCTTCTTTCGTGACAAGGAAGGAAACCAGGTGGAGGACTCGTGTGACAAGGGCTCCCATATCGAAAAGACGAATTCAGACACATGCAATCTCTGCGGCAAGTGTGTCGATGTGTGTTCCTATGATGCCCGCGCAGTGGAAGATGACGTGATGAAAACCGTGAGCGTGAAGTGTTACGGATGTTCCGCGTGCGAATTTGTTTGTCCGGAAGAGGCGATTACAATGGTACCCCGATGACCATCTTCTTTCATCCACCGGAAGCTGCGGTCGAGTGTGCGCTACAGCAGTTGAAGGATGATGGGATTGTCCAGCCCGATGCTGTTTTCAACTACTCTGCTCCAGATGGTCTCCGCAGTGAGGTGACGTATCGTGACCCATCATTCGCATACCGTCTGGGTAGGACCCCGCTGGAAGATGAGATCGTCGATGCAGCCCTTGCTCTTCTTAAGATGCATCAGCTTGCTCCGGCTACTGTAACCTACGACAAGGATATCTTTGAGAGACACCGCAAACTGGTGAAGGAGAAGTTTGAAGGGACATGGACGTCGTTGAGTCCGACCATGGAGCGACTGATCTACATGCTCACG
>JALGZP010000128.1 GCA_025774845.1 bacterium | reverse complement strand
TGCGCCTCTTCCAAATCTAGCCTATGGCAAACAAACCAAGATGAGTTCTCTTGTATATAAATGGCAAGAACCCTTCCTTCACAGCAGCGGGCGAGCAGTTGACGGGGATCACAGGCCCGGGTCAGGCTCCATCACGGATTTACAACTCGATCCCTGGTGGATGGTCGATCTTCATCGTCCCGAGCCGATCGGTTCCATTGTGGTGTACGGATGCCAGTGGTCTGATCCGACCTTTAACACGCCCACCTTGTTGGTGGCGCTTTCAAATGATAAAGAGGCGTGGGTTGGCACATCGATGGCTGCGGGTGCCTACCCACGGCGTCTGATGTTTAATCAGCCGCGGACGGCCCGATATGTTCTGGTCAAAGCTCCTGGGACCTGGCGCCTCGCCATCGATGAGGTGGAGATATACCCACCGCCGGAAAAGGACTTTCCATAAGGTATGACACTAATTGAGCGAAACCTGCTCAACTGAATTCTGAAAGTATCCAGTTCTTAGAGGATATGAGTAAGTTAAATACTGCAATCCAACCTGATACAACATATGTTGTGGTTTCTTTTTCATTGACTCACAATGGGAATTCCTCTATAGTCTTTCCCATAAAAAGCAATGTCTTATCACATCACATATCGTGACGGTGGCGGCTGTGGTGGGGGTGACGATATGTCGGGCCCTGAGCTTGAGGCGCCGTGGGCGCGCGCGGAGTCGGGTCTACACGCAGGCGGGGGCGTGCTGCCGTTGTTTTGAAGATAGTCCTTGTTCACGGCGCGACCAGCAGGCTCTGGGTGTTCTATCTGATGGGGGCGGCAGTGATGGCCCTTGGACAGCGTCTGTTCTTCGCGTTCACGACCGTGTGCTTGCTGCTGCCTGTGTTCATCATCGTGCCAAAGGCTCTGGTTGCCTCGGGCCGCGCTCAGACGTCCCCAAGTCCTTGACGCTTTTTAGCAGCAACAGCACAATTGAGCTCCAAAAAATACAGCCTTACAGGACCTGCCATGGACACAAGTGAGATCAAGGAAAGCGGATCCCTGTTGTCGCGCCGCCGCGAGTTGAGCGGCGGGCGCTTGGATATAGTCATACCTCTGTTCAATGAGAGCGAAATCCTGGACACGCTGCTGTCGAGGGTGGCGAATGTTTTCGTCAGGGAAGAGCTCGAGGCGCTGGGTCTCGATTCCTTCAGGTGTGTATTTGTCGATGACGGCAGCACCGACAACAGCGCAGAGATACTTGCCGGGCGCATCAGAGAGGGCTATCCCGGGCTCCTCGTGCGACTGTCGCGGAACTTCGGCCATCAGGAGGTGCTGAGTGCCGGGCTCAGCTATGCAGACGGCGAGGTGGTCGGAATAATTGACGCGGATCTACAAGATCCCCCGGAGGTCCTCCTGCAGATGGTAGCGAAACTGGCGGATGGGTACGACGTAGTCTACGGGGTGCGAACGAACCGCAAGGAAAGCATACTCAAGCGACTCGGATATGCGGCGTTTTACCGCTTCATCAACTGGATATCGGGCGGTCAGATCCCCCGCGACAGTGGTGACTTCTGTGTAATGCGCAAGGAGGTCGTACAGGCCATACTGACGCTACCCGAGCGTCTTCGTTTCGTGCGGACCCTCAGGGCCTGGGTGGGATTCAGGCAGGTGGGATTCTCTTACGACAGGCCGGAGCGTGCCGGTGGTGTATCGAAGTACTCATATGGAATGTTGTACAAGCTGGCTACCGATGGTCTTGCAGCGTCGAGTATTCGCCCTCTGAAGGTGGCGCAGGTTTTCTCGATTCTCTACATCATGCTCTGCGCCCTGGCACTCGTCGTAACCGGCGGCCTGTGGTGGTTCGCCAAGGCAACGGGGCCGGTATTCTGGATGCTCTGCTGGCTCAGCCTGCTGATGAGTTTGACGGGCTTTGCCGTTTGTTTCTGCATGTACGTGCTGAGTGCCTACGTGGGAAGAATGTATCTTGAGACCAAAGGCCGTCCGACGTTTGTGGTCATGGAAACAGTTTCCCGGACGCCTGAGGGCGAGAACTGTACGGCGGCGGGTCCGCGCCGGGGAAAGTCCAGATGACGGCGAGCAGGTTGGAGCAGGCGGAGCACGTTGATGTCCTGTCCCCCGAGAAGGTTGTTGACTTCGAGGATGCATGGTACGAGAACACCGATCCGCATCATTTCTGGATGGAATGGCGGCTTGCAGCAACGCTTCGCTTTCTTCGCGGAGTCGGCGCTTCACTGGAGAGCCCGTTGTGTGCCCTTGATGTAGGCGGCGGTCACGGCATCCTTCGCCTGCAACTGGAATCGAACACGGTATGGAAGATCGATCTTGCAGACGTGAATTCAGCAGCACTTGTCCGGTGTGCGCCGGGGAGAGGGAGAACGCTCTGCTACGATGTGATGGAGCAACACGGCGACATGATCGGTCGATACGATGTGGTCCTGTGCTTCGACGTACTGGAACACATCCGAGATGAGCGGCCCTTCCTCGAAGCCATAGCTCAGCATATCAAGCCGGGCGGTCTTCTGGTGATGAGTGTTCCTGCCGTTCAGGGCGCCTACAGTGCATATGACAGGATACTGGGCCATCACCGTCGGTACAATGCCGGCGACATGCGGGAGACGATGGCGGGCTGCGGACTCACTGTCCTCCGCACGGCCTACTGGGGGCTGCTCCTGATGCCGGCACTTGTGGCTCGTCGCCTCCTGATGCCCGCGTCAGTGACGGACCGGTTGGACCACGAACAGCGTACGGCTGTGATGAGGAACGGTTGTGTCCCCCCTGCGCGGGCAGCGGATATACTCTTCCGTATCGCGGGGCGTGTTGAACAGGCCATCCCCTTTCGGCTGCCGATTGGCAGTTCTTTGCTGAGCGCCGCAAAGCGTCCTGAGTGATCCCCTGGAGCAAACATGCAGTATTTCAGTCTCAGACAGAAGATCAACCTCGCACGAAGCATTCTTACGAAGGACTCCCCGATCTACGTACAGTACTATGTGACGTCGAGATGCAACCTTGCATGCCAGCAGTGCAATATCATCTACGCAGACGCAGTTGAGAAGGAGATGACGTTGGACCAGGTACGCCGGGCAGCGGAGAACCTCGCTGAAATAGGAGTCTGTATTGTCCTGCTGATCGGCGGGGAACCGTTCATGCGCCGGGACCTTCCTGAGGTGGTGAAAGCGTTTACGGATGTTGGGATTCACGTAAGGCTTCAGACCAACGGCTATGCTTCGCGAGAAGCTCTCGGGCGCTGCATTGAGAACGGCGCACATGATATCAGTGTTTCCCTGGACAGCCTGGATCCGGCGGTTCAGGACCACATCAACGGCGGCAGAAAGAATTCATGGCGGCGTGCGCTGGAATCCGTATCGACGATCAATGAGCTGTTTCCAGAGAATGGGACAGCGTTCTTTGGGACGGTGCTGATGCCGGAAAACACAAGGCACATCCCGGATGTGGTGCGATTTGCCAGGGAGATCGGATGGGGCGTCTCGTTGGTCCCCGTCCACGTAACCGATGCGGACAGGCCGCGCGGCTTTCGTACTGTCCACGACAGCGCGCATCTCAAGTTCAACGACGCTCAGGCAGCGGATGTTCGAAGATTGATCGGGATTCTGAGAACAATGCGGAAAAACGGTTTCCCTCTGTACGATTCGGATTTGTACCTGGCGGACATTGTGAGGTTTGTCTCAGGCGAGCCGGTGCGGTGGCGGTGCAGAGGCGGAGGCGTATGCGATTCTCCGTATATGTACTTTGCCATCAGTCCGGGTGGCTGCCTGAAGCCATGTTGCGACTACACTCTTGATCAACGGCACTACGTATACGACGATGATTTCCCTGCAACCTATGGATCGGGGACAATCCATGAGGAGGCATATGACTTCACACGAAGGTGTGGGGGATGTATGTACGGGAGCTATCCCGAAATAACCGTAACCGCCAGGTTCCTTGGCCCTTTCCTGGAGAGGTTCAGGTACTTCAACATTTCGGCGCCGGTTATGAAGCGTCTTTCACCTGAAGCCCTGGAGACGCTTGCGGCGGATATCCTGGCGACGCGGCCGGCCTGGCCGGGGAGTGATGGGTGATCCTCGAGCGCGCGATCTGTTACTACCTGCTTCAGCGTCTCTGGCGGCTGGGGGTGCGCTCCGGTGCAGATGCCCACAGAGAGGTCGCTTCGTCCCTGTCCTTGGCCCGTTCGGACGACGGGTACCT
>JALGZP010000070.1 GCA_025774845.1 bacterium | reverse complement strand
TGCAGTCGCCGAGACTGATGAGACCAACAACTATGTCAGCACTGGTCTTACTGTCATTGCGCCGCCGCGTGTCTGGCATATCCTTCCCGACGGAAGCGGTGACGCGCCCACGATCCAGGCGGGAATCGACTCAGCTGTCGTCAGCGACACGGTACTCGTCGCATGCGGAACGTACCACGAGCACGATATCGTGATGAAGTCAGGTATAACGCTGACAACGATCGAGGGATTCACGCTGACTGAGGGTCTGGTGACCAACAATCACGGTGGCGGGATGTATCTGACATACTCTTCCCCGACGATGCGGCGGTGTCATATACTGGGTAACTCTGCCGTGGGTACAGGGTATGATGCCGGTGGGGTGCGGTGTCACTACTCCTCACCGTACTTCATCGAGTGTATGTTCTCTGGCAATGCTGCCGAAGATGATGCGGGAGGCGTCTACTGCCGAAACTCGTCCTCTCCAAGGTTCGACTACTGCATCTTTGCCAACAACACGTCGAGCGACAAGGGCGGTGGGATGCTGTGTTATGACCAGAGCAACGCTGAGATCTACGGCTGCACGTTCTATGGCAACTCTGCGGGCTACGGAAGTAGCATTGCCGCAATGCAGTCCTCGGATCCCTTGGTGGAGAAGACAATACTCTCTTTTGGCACAGGCGGAGGATCGGTCTATTGCGATGTGGGGGGGACTAGTAGTATAAACCTTGGTTGCAGTGATGTGTATGGCAATGCGGGTGGTGACTGGATAGACTGCATCGCGGGTCAGGACGTTCTTAACTGGAACCTCACTGCTGATCCCATGTTCTGTGAACCTGATACCCTTGACTTCATGCTGGAATCGGGCTCTCCCTGTATTGATGCCCCGGGCTGCGGTCAGGTAGGAGCCCTCGGGGAGGGCTGTGGGCTTTCGGCTGTGAGTGGCGGGAGCAGGGGGCAGGTGACCTTCAGACTCCACACGAGTCGTCCCAATCCGTCGAGCGCGTCGACTCGTATCGCGTTCTCCCTGGCCAGGGCAGGTGACATCCATCTTGCTGTGTACGATGCCAGGGGCCGGCGGGTGGCCGTGCTTGTTGATGGTCACTCCGGGGCTGGTGAGTTTGAGTTGATCTGGGACGGCACCGACTCCTCAGGCCGGCAAGCGCCGTCGGGTATCTACTTCTGTCGCTTCATGGCAAGTGAGAAAACAGCCAGCCAGAAGATAGTGTTGATAAGGTAGACTGAGCGAGAGTTATCACGCGCTACCGCGCCTGCAACGTACCTCTGCCCCAGGGGGTAAATCACCGTAGCTGTTGACTTAGAACCTTCTCTGTTTCATACTAACCTCCGTCAAGGATGTAAACATGACTGACAGTCGCAGGGGGCGGTACCCGGCAAGTTCGCACATCAGTGAGGGTCTCTACGATGGTTGATAGTTTCAAGTATATTCCCCGGCTTCTCGGGTTTTTCTATCAGAGCGTTGAACGACAACCGATCCAGCCGATTCCCTGGACTCCGCTTAAGCTCCCCTTAACCGAATGTAGATTCGGATTGGTTACCTCAGGAGGGTTATTTCATAAAGAGGTAGAACCGCCCTTCGATCTGGAGCGTGAAAAAGAAGATGCCACCTGGGGAGATCCGACATTTCGTACCATTCCAACAGATGTCAGCCAGAAGGAGGTAGGAGTCAGTAACCTTCACATCAACACCGATGATGTAATGGCTGATATGAACATCTTGCTTCCCCTTCAGCGTTTCAATGAGTTTGTAGCCGAAGGACGAATTGGAGGGCTTGCTTCTCATGCCTACTCCTTTATGGGTTACCAGGGTCATCCCCCAAATGCTAAGAAATGGCAGGATACTTACGGACCGCAGGTGGCCGAGAAGCTGAAAGCCGAGGGAGTAAACTGTATTCTGCTTACCCCGGCCTGACCGGATTGCTCGATAAACGTGCCCGTGCTGGCACGTACATTTGAAACTGCGGGACTTTCTACCATCCTGGTTTCACAGATCCCCTATCTGGTTGAAACCGTTGGAGCACCACGGACTCTGGCTGTTGAGTTTCCTCTCGGACATACCCTTGGTCAACCTCAAAACATACCTCAGCAAAGAGAAGTGCTTATCCAGGCATTGGGTGTGCTGGAATCAGCGAAGGAACCAGGGACTGTTATACATTCCGAGGAGGTCTGGCCGGTTCCGCAGAAGGAAGCTCTTAAGGGTTGGCAGCCCAAAGAACCCTCTCCACTCATTAAGATGATGTCTCCCCGTTTCTTGGAATTCGCTAGACAGCAGCGAAAGCGTAAGAAGCCGGTTTCCGGCGGTGAAGGCAAGAATCGTGGCACGTCAGAAGGAGGTTAATCATGAAGCAGACACTCTGGGTGACATTGGTAGCGATGGGACTTCTTTGCGGAGCAATTGCTGCAAACGGTTACTGCGATGGCACTGAGGAGCCTTTTCAACTCGCACTCTTTAACCCGATTCAGATCCGTGATGAGGCAACGAGTATCGTGGGTCTCCGACTCAATCTAATCTATGGCAAGAATGTCTCGGTAACGGGGCTTGACCTGGGGCTTGTCAATCACTGCACGGGTGGCGAGACGCTGGGTCTTCAATATGGCCTGGTCGGATATGTTGAGGGGGATTTCAGCGGCTGGCAGGATAATATGGTCACTATTGTGAAAGGTGAGTTTAGAGGACTCCAGACCGGCCTTTACAATGAATTCGATAACGGGCTGGGTTTCCAATTCGGTGCCGTTAACAGGGCATACAACATGCGGGGCTTCCAGCTGGGTATTGTAAACTACACCGAGCGGATGCACGGTCTCCAGATCGGTATCTTGAACATAATTCAGAGCAAGGAAACCTGGCCAGCCCTCATACTCATAAACTGGTCTTTCTAACGCAGAACGATCATCTTCTTCCTGGCTGTGAATTCACCGGCCTTAATGTGTAGGAAGTAGATACCTGGACCGACTGTTCTTCGTGCTTGATCATCGCCGCTCCAGATGAGTGAATGACGACCGGCAGGCCACAATCCGTCTGAGAGTGTCCTCACGAGCCTGCCTTCAACATCAAGAATCTTAAGACTTACTTCACTCGGTTGGGGTAAATCGAACCTGATAGTCGTCCTTGCCACGAAGGGATTAGGCTCATTCTGCCTCAAAGCAAATTCTGCCGGCGGCACCTCAACATCACGGATGTTTGCATACTCATTCTCAACGCTTGATTCGTCTCCCTCGTTGCCGGCGAAGTCGGTGGCGGTAACGTGGTAGTAAGTATATGTATGTTCCGACACATCCGTATCGGTCGCAATGGTGTATCCGATCAGGGTGGCGGTCCCGTCAAGAGCGGGAACCTCGGAACCATAGACCGAGAAGTAGTCGAAGTCCGGCTCGGAAGCCTCATCCCAGGCCAGCGCCGTGGCGGTTGTCATCCTGAGGTTGGGGGGAGGCGCGGGGGCGAGATTGTCTATGGAGTAGCCGCTATCGGGTGGTGAGTCAAAGTAGACGCCGGGTGTCGCAGTCAGCGCTGATACAAAGAAGGTCGTATAGTACATCCCTTCGGCGGTGGTTGAGTCTGCAAGGCTAGGGACTACGACTGAGTGTTCATCCTCTGCGCGGGCCGGTACGGTCATGAGAAAATCCCAGTCACCGGGGGGGTAGAGTGGGGGAGCCACCAGAAGGTCGCCGTCAATCTTCCTATAGATTGCGTACTCGGTTATCGGAGTTGGGCTTCCCACATAGTCATGTCCGCTCTTCACCCACGTCACTCTCACCTGGCGGCCCTGGTCATTCGGGATATCCTCAATCGTATCGATGTATGCATACTCAAAGGCGAAGTCGACCTCAAGTGAGGTACAGGTGGGGTTTGTTCTCATGTTTTCGGGTGTATGGGTAGATTTCCAGCGAAAGTCAATACCGCTATAAGCCAGGATTTCCCAGCCGCCGGGGGCAGCGGCCTGCCAGTTGGTGCCGCCATCGGCAGTGATCTCCCACGTGACGATATCATTCTGCGAGGTGGTAAGCTTTACAGCCACAATGTCGTCATCGTACGGGCTGACATCCTCCGACTGGCCAACATTGTCCGCCAGGTTCATGGCACGCTGTAAAACCTGCAACGCCAGAAGCCCGGACGCCCCATCAGCTATGTATGCAAGGTCGCCACCGATGGCTATGCCCAGGACCAGGCCAGGCGTGTTGTGATTTGCCACAAAGGTGGGGTTTGTGGGATCGCTTATATCTATCATCCAGACCCCGGAGTTCCTATCGGCGACAAATGCATAGTCACCACTCAGGGCTACACCCATGGACTGATCGGATGTATTGTAACGCCCGGCATATGTGGGGTTTGTGGGATCGCTTATGTCTATGACCTCAAGCCCGTAAGTCCTGTTTGCCACGTACGCATAGTCGCCGCTTATGGCCAGACCGAAGGCTCCGTCGGGTGTGCTGTAGCTTCCCGCATAGGTGGGGTTTGTCGGGTCACTGATGTCTATCACCTGGAGGCCACCCGTATAGCTATCAGCGACATATGCATAGTCGCCACTTATGACAACTCCCCGGGCGTGGTCGGGCGTGTTGTAACTTCCAGCGGAGTCAGGGTTAGTGGGATCGCTTATATCTATCACCTGAAGCCCGGACGTTCCATCAGCGACATACGCATAGTTGCCACTTATGTCTACACCATAGGCCTCATCGGGCGTATCATAACTTCCCGCAGAGTCAGGGCTGGCAGGGTTGCTTATGTCTATCACCTGAAGCCCGGATGTCCCATCAGCGACATACGCATAGTTGCCACTTATATCTATACTCATCGCCCGGTCGGGCGTGCTGCAACTACCGGCCTGGGTCGGGCTAGCCGGATCGCTTATGTCTATCACCTGACATCCGGAATCCCCATCAGCGACATACGCATAGTCACCATCTACGGCTACACCATAGGCAATGTGGGGAGTATCATGGGTTCCTGCACTTTCAAAGGGTAGAGTGAGCTCAGCGATACGCACCACCTGAAGGCCGGAAGCTACATCAGCGACGTGTGCATAGATGCCGCTTATCGCAACACCACGCGCAACATCTGGTGTATCGTAGCTTCCCATATAGCTGGGACTTGTAGGATCGCTTATGTCTATTGCCTGTAAACCACTGTTCCCATCAGCGACATATGCATGGTCGCCACTTACGGCCACACCATAGGCATCGCCCGGCGTATCGTAGCTTCCCGCATAGGTGGGGTTTGTAGGATCGGTTATGTCTATCACCTGAAGTCCGGAAGCAAAATCAGCGACGTAGGCATAGTCACCACTTACGGCTACACTCCAGGCATCGCTGGGTGTGTCATAGCTTCCCGCAGAGATGGGGGTTGTGGGGTCGCTTATGTCGATCACCTGTAGTCCCGAGGTCCTATCAGCGACATATGCATAGTCACCACTTATGGCTACGCCCCGGGCAGAGCCTGACGTATTATAAGTCCCCACATGGGTGGGGGTAGTGGGGTCGGTTATGTTTATCACCCTGAGGCCGTAATCCCCGTTGGCGACATAGGCATAGTCGCCGCTTACGGCTACGCCATATGCAGCGTCGGGTGTGTCATAACTTCCGGCATAGGTGGGGGTAGTGGGATCGGTTATGTCTATCACCTGAAGCCCCGAATTCCTATCGGCGACAAATGCGTAGTTGCCGCTCACGGCTACACCCCGTGCATAATCGGGCGTGTCGTAACCTCCTGCAGGAGCTGGGATCGCCGGATTGCTTATGTCTATCACCTGAAGCCCAGAGGCCAGATTGGCGACATAAGCATAGTCGCCGCTTATGGCTACACCATAGGCATGGTCCGGCGTGGTGAGACTACCGGCGAGTGTGAGCTCAAACGGGGGCAGCTTGAGCTCACCGGCCGCTGTGGTGTCCCAGAGAGCAGTCGTGCTGAGAGTGTCACAATACTGTTTGCTGGTGAAGTCCTCCACATGCTCCCGGACAAATGCCTCTGCTGAACCGACTGAAAGCGCCAGCCACACCAGGCTGGTAAGACAGACTGATATGAATCCTGCATGTGCATGTCTACTCACGACACACCTCCTCAAGTAGCTATCACTCGGAACTTCTGCTTCATTGGCATAGCAGTTGGTGTTAATGCAGCTGGACCACGCCCGGTTGTTTCTTGTGCTACAGTCTCTCGCAGATATCGTCTATAGGATACACTCAGAGCATACCACACCTGTGTCGCGGATTCAATGAAAAGCCGGGGCTAAAACCACCTTGTTTACATTGTCCACACCGACTAATGTTTAGGTATGAACACAACGGAATCGACACGGACCGGGACTGCTCTTTGGAGGTAACACGACATGTCAACTCTTGATGATGCTGTGGTGGGTGGCAAGCCTATCAGCGAATGGACGATCGAAGATCATAACAAGGCGCTTAACGAACTGGGTGCACATATCTACGAGCCGCTTGACGGCGTTCTGGTTCTGGGTGCGGGATCCAAGCCGTGGATGCTCAAGGTCCGGATGGTTACGAAAGATGGGAAAGAGCAGGAGACCGAGGTGGTGGACGCGCTTGCCTGCTACTCGGCGGTACCGTTCGGGCACATGGATAAGGTCATGGTCGAAGGCGTCCAGGCCTTCATCGGAAGAATGGCGACAATCCCCCGATCGATCTCACATGAGTACCTCGGGCCATGGCTTGTGGCGCTTCAGGAGTACACAGGAATGGACATGTTTCTGCCCAAGAGTAGCGGTACGGAAGCCGTTGAAGCAGCCATAAAGGCCTTGAGAAAGTGGGCGCGCAAGTATGGGGGCAAGAACGGGACCGGTATCAGGGATAAGAACCCCATCATCATTTCCGCGGAGAAATCCTTCCATGGCCGGGGCTTTGGATCTACCTCGCTGATGACCGACAGGCTTTCAAGAAAAGACGTGGGTCCGCTCATACCCGGGATCGAGCATGTGCCGTATAACAAAGTCGCCGCATTTGAGGCCAAGATGAAGGAGTTCGAGGGCGCTGTGGCAGGAGCCATCCTGGAACCGATCCAGGCTGAGGCCGGTATCTTCGTTCCTGACAAGGACTATCTTAAACAAGTTCAGACAATACTTAAAGCCAACAATGCGCTCCTCGTGCTCGATGAGATCCAGACCGGCTACGGAAGAACGGGTGCCAATTTTGCCTGGCAGGCCTTCGGGCTTGAAATGCCTGACCTGATGACGGTCGGGAAGGCCATGAGTGCGGGCTTCCTCCCGATAAGTTGCCTCTGCGGGAAGAAAGAGATCATGGAGCTCTTTGAACCCCACAGCGAGGGCAGTACCTTCGGCGGTTACCCGCTTGCCGCATATGTGGGGATGCTTACGATCTCGGAACTTAAGCGCAGGAAGATGACGGAGATGGCTGCCCGGTCAGGTAAGTACCTCCGCGCGAAGCTTGATGAGGTTGCCGGGAAGCACACCGACAAGGTGAAGGAAGTCAGGGGCATGGGACTTTTGATCGGTGTTGAGGTTCGCCCGGGATGCAACGGTCATGACTTAAGCATGGCGATGCTGAGGAACGGGGTCTATGCCAAGGAGACCCATGACACGAATCTCAGGATCGCGCCACCCATTGTCATAGACAAAGACGGGATGGACAGGATTGCTGCCGCCCTTGACAGGAGTCTGGCTGATCTCTAGCGCCGCGGGTCTTCCAACTTGGTCCGGCTACTTGGTGCGGATCAGTTTCCTCGTTATCCAGGCGTCCTTGGCGTGCAACCTGCAAAAGTAGATACCCGAGGAAACATCATTCCCCGATTCATCCCTGCCGTCCCACTCGGCATCGTGATACCCGGCCTCCTGCATGCCATCGACAAGGGTTCTGATTCTGCGCCCACTAACGGTGTAGATACCGAGATCTACCCGGGTGGGCTCGGGAACCGAGAAGGATATCATGGTGCTCCGCCCAAATGGATTCGGGCGTATCGAACTGAGATTTACAATCTGCGGCAGCGTGTCGCGGTCTCTGGGCTCCACAGCTGCCTGGGGCAGGTCCACTGAGAACGTATCGATAACCGTACCACTTCGAGTTCTCGCAGTGAAGTCCAGGAATGCGCCATCAATCTCAACCATACAGTAGTGATAGGCGCTGATCTTATAGACGATGTAAGGGTAGCCCGCGGTGGGACTGTAGGGAGGTGCGCCGCCTCCGCCGGTGGTTATGTGGTGTACGCCGTTTACAAGGGCTCGCGAGTAATAGTGATTATGACCGCCAAAGACTATAGGCACTCCATACTGCTCGCAGAGAGGCTGAATGTAGTCCTGGACCGGAATCTCGTTTGAATGGTGGCCGGACGTCCATCCCGGCTCATGGAGGTATATGAAGTTCCATTCCTTGGTCGAAGCCGCGAGGTCATTCTCAATCCAGGTGAGCTGGGCCGAGCCGGTGCTGTAACTCGTATACTGGTCCACACAGATAAAGTGAGCCGGCCCATAGTCAAACGACCAGTACCTGCCGCTTACGAAGGGATATGGGAAATACTTTGTAAAGAGCACCCCCGTGCCCTCATGGTTACCCATACAGGACTGGTACGGCATCTCTGAAAGCATTGTCTGGATGTTGGTGTAGGTGGGATCGAAGAACTGGTTGTCCCAGTCTGCTTCGAGGTTACCGTTGTTTACAAGGTCTCCAACCGATATAAGCATCGTCTGGAACGCGGGATCCGCAATGTACTCAGACATTATGGACGCTGCCACACCGTCATGATCAGCCGGATAGCTCCGGGTATCTCCGTATGCTATGTACTTGAGCTGGGTCGCGTCAGTCGCGGGAGCCGCGCGGAAGGAACCCGTGTGCTCCTCAGCTGCCACGCTTACACGATAGTAGTAGAGCGTGCCGGGTGTAAGACCGGTTATCGTGTGGGTGTGCTGATGATCACCACCGTACTCGGTGGTCTCCTCGCTGCCAAGTGAATACGTGAGATCCGTACCCCACTCAACGGTACAGGTCTCTACCGCCGTACGCTGCCAGAGAACCTGCATCTCTGTGTTTGTACCGGGGTAGATGAGGTAGGGGCCTTTCCGCATCGACTGGGCAACCGCGGGGTTGCTCGTTATCACAAACGTCAAACACGCAAGAAGCCCTATTACCATATATCGATAACAAGTCCGTTTCGTTTGCATCCTCTAACCTCTCATTCTGGCTCAGCTCGTCATCACACCTCTTAAGACATTCTATCACATTTGAGATGCATTCTCAAGAATGGCGGTTGCAGGGCGGGACGGTTCTCACGTAACGTTACCTGAGGAGCACTAGTTTGCGTGTTGTCGCGAACTCCCCGTGCCTGAGCATGTAGAAGTAGATTCCGCTAGGAAGATAGTCACCGCTCTCGGCCCTGCCATCCCAGTAAACGGTGTGGTGTCCTTCCTGCTGCATCCCCCTGACAAGCGATCTCACCTCCTGGCCAAGCACGTTTACTATGACCAGCTCGGCGAAGCAGTCGGTTCTCAAGGTGAACTCGATGCGTGTCCTCAGGCTGAAGGGATTCGGGTAGTTCCTGAGAAACGGGCCCGGCTCGCGTGTGTTATCACTGTCGAAGGGATCGACTCCACCTGTGACTCCGCAGCTTGACCGCTGCGCGTAAATCTCCTCATCTCCGTCCCGGTCTGATTGGAAGGCAATCCACATGCGTCCGTCAGACACCTGAGCAACGGACGGCCACTCGTTGGCGGACTGACCGCTCTGGAGCACGGCCTCGTCGGACCAGGTGCTGTCGCGGCGGATCATGTAGCATACATTCGAAGCCTTCTCATAGCCAACCCAGATATGACCATCCGATGTCTGTGTAATGGTCGGATATCGCTCATCCTCAGGGGAGTTCGTCAACCTCGTGTCATCAGACCATGAGCTTGCATCCCGGGTCTTATAGTAGATCTCGTAGTTTCCGTCTCTGTTTGTCGACCACACAAGCCATAGGTCCCCACTGTCCACCTGTATGATCTCGGGATCGTAGTCCTGCGTACTGTTGTTTGTCAGGCGGGTTTCAGTAAACCAGGAACCTCCATCACGTGTCATGTGATAGATCTCGAAGTCCGTATCCCCTCTGTCTGAACTCCACACCAACCACATGAGACTGTCGGCAGTCCGGACGAGCGATGGGCCGAGATCCTCATCTGGATTCTGGGTTAGATTGATCTCTTCACTCCACCACTGGCCGTCGTATGTCTTAAAGTAGATCTCAGAGTCACCGCTTCGGTTTGATTCCCATGTTACGCTGATGTTCCCGGTGGCTCCTTCAGCAATCGCCGGGCCGAGATCGTCGTCGGGGTCGTTTGTCAGCCGAAGGACGTCGCTCCAGCTCTGTCCATCATCGGAAGAGGTCTTATAGTAGAGTTCTGGATTTCCATCTCTGACCGAGGACCAGACAAGCCACGTATCAGAAGTTGTCTGGGCGATCGAAGGGTACGCGTCATTGGCGGAATGGTCGGTCAATTGCATTTCGGATTCGCCCGAGAACATACCGACATCTATCAGGAAGTCACCGATTGCGGAATACGCACTGCCGCCGTAGCCATTAACTGACTTCACCCGCCAGAAATAGGTCTCCTGTTCTCCCATGTAGTGTGGCACGGTATAGGATGTGTCGGTGAGATCCGTGACGGTCACGGTCGTCGGACCGGCGGGAAAGGAGTCGGAGGTCGAGTACTGGAGCGTATACGTATCGGTGTCTGCCGATGGGTGCCAGACCACAGTGGGAGTAAGTGTTGCGATGGTCGCGTTGTAAGTGGGGAAGGCAAGTATCGGAGTGGGAGGGAGGTCGCTGGTGCAGCCGATCCAGATCGGACTCGACCAGGCGCGGTCGTTATTGTACTGGGTGACTTTGACGAAGTAGTTGTTCTCACCGTTCGTGGGTGTGATTTCAGGACTCCAGACGCACGAGTAAGCATCGACTCGGAGGAAATCCACGCGGTCGCCGTTCTGGTAGAGTTCGATCAACTCCAGAAAGTGTCCGGCGTCGGAATAGTCCACGCTTATCGAGAAGGTTATGTTGTCAACGTGGGCGAATGAATCTCCCATCCAGTGGTCTTCTGCCTTAAAGGCAAGCTGGAGATTCCTGTCCCAGGTAGAATAGATTCTGTGGTTTCTTGACGCACTGAGAATCTCTTCCCTTGTCAGGCTGCAGGCAAGTGCAACCGTCCAGAAATTGCCGTTTCCCCAGTTGGCATGGTGGTTGTCCTGTGATCCATCCGCTCCCACATGCCATCCCTTGTTCAGGATTTCAACGTACATGGCGTGTTCCAGATCGTTTCTCACTTCCACTGCGTTGATGCCTTGATCTCCCACGGGTGAATAGGTGTAATCGTCGAAACTCCCGGGATATGGGTGATTGAAGTTTGCGGTGCAACCGCTGAGGGCGAGCTCACTATAGAGAGAGTCGTACTGCCATCTGGGCGTGGTGAAGATATGGTCTGCGTCAAAGATGGTCAGGTGACTGAAGAGAACTTCAGTCCATTCCTGAGCGGCTATACCCACAAAAACATGATTCTCGGTGTAAAGGTCTGCCTGAAGACGGATGTCGGTGTATTCGGAGTCTGTAAGATCCTTTTGATGGTCGGAAACCGCCAGGAAGTGCACTTCGGCGCTATCCCTGGCATACTCAAAGGCCACGGCCGGAGTCTCGACTCCGTCCGAATACGAAGTGTGTGAATGGAGGTTACCAACATAGAAGTTGTAGGACGAGTCAGGCGGGCAGGGCCCGGAAATCGCGTACCCCGGCAGGAGGGCGAATATGAGGAAACCAACCGCAGTGACGTGTGCCATCTTAAACCGCATAACCTGTACCGCCTTTGAGGCACACCTTCGCCTGCCGGCAGATGGGTGCTGATGGTAGCCCATCGAGCCCGAGTCTCGCAATTCGGAGGGATTCAATAAGGTAAGAAGCTATCCCCCGAACCACGAATATGGCATGTCGTAGACATATGTATTATCTCATAAGTCGGGCGATTGGTCAAGCACACCGTGGGGCTCGACTTTCGGGGACTTTTATGCTATAATGCCCGCGGTTGATTTCCACTTTCATGCCATTCACACAGGAGGTCGGGAGCGATGAGAGCGAGCGCACTAATCTGTGGATTGATCGTTTCACTGGTGCTTCTGGGTCCAGCATCGCTTTTGGGCCAGGAGATCATCAAGAGCTTCGAAGCGCCGTGGGGCTACAGCTCCTACGGTCTTTGCTGGGACGGTCAGAACCTCTGGCTGGGGGACGATTCCGATGGAACCGTCGCCAAGATCGATACATCCGACGGCAGCATCATTTCGTCTTTCCCGGGTGCACCCCAGTCGAACCATGGGCTGGCCTGGGATGGGACCCATCTCTGGGTCTCGGGTGATTACCACACCGATTGGATCTACCGGATCGCACCCAACGGCGACCGCGCGGATTCGATCCCGAACCTATGCGGGGACTATTCGGGTGGGATGACCTGGGATGGTTCGTATCTCTGGGTTACACGCTATTATCCCAACAGTCAGCCTAACCTTTTCAAGATCGACGTTTCCACAGAGACGGTGGTGGATACGATCCCCTCACAAGGTCTGCAGCCCCAGGGGATGGCCTGGGACGGGACATACCTCTGGAATGCCCAGGATGATAACGATGGTGACCCCGAAAGGGTGTGGCAGCTCGATCCTGCCACGGGGGATACCCTGCACTCTTTCGCCGTACCCCATACAGGAGCCTCTTCGGGTGAGTCCCCGCGTGGTCTCGCCTGGGATGGGACATACCTGTGGCTCGTCTCGAAGGGCCCGGGGCCGTCTGAGAAGTACATCTACCAGATCGATCCTTTCGGTGGGGGGATACCTGATATCTCACTTTCCACCGACGAGCATGACTACGGTCACACGGTGGTCGGCGTGGGAAGGGTCTGGTCGCTTTATATTTCAAACGATGGTTCGACCGATCTTGTGGTAGACAGTGTCTCGTGTACGGACGGCCACTTCACCCACGCGGGCACCTTCCCCGATACGATAGCGCCGGCGGGTGAAGTTGCTCTTGATATCACGTTTTCTCCCGACACATGGGGACCCTTCGGGGGGACGCTCACGGCCTACAGCAACGATCCTCTGGGTGATCCACCCACTGTTGCCCTGACCGGCTGGGGTGTGTGGCCTACCCAGGAGATCGGAGCGATTACGTCTTCCTATGATTACAAATCGAACAGGCTCAATGCAGACAAGCGCTGGCTGCTCACGATCCAGAACGAGGGCGCCATGCCGCTCTGGATCTACTCGGCAACAGCTTCAACAGGTAACTTCGAGGTGCGGGGTGTGGAGTTTTCAGTGGAGATCGACTCGGCGATGACATTCGATCTTCCTGTCTGGTTCCATCCGACAGACGCTGTGTCCTACACCGACACCCTGACGATAACAACCAACGATGCGGATGAACCTGTCGTGACAGTAGTACTCACAGGCGTGGGGGATGGTTCGCCGTACCCTGCGGGCACGATTCTCTGGAGCCACCAGGTGGTCGGCGGCTACTCCTCCGAGGTCACAAGCATCCGGTCGATCCCCGATATAAACGGCGATGGCTTTGACGACTGCATAGCGACGGCGGAGGACTATCACACCTATTGTATAAACGGGAACGGCTCGGGTCAGGCGGATATTCTCTGGAGCTTCGATACATCGACCGATATCTACCGAACGGGATCGGTCTGGCAGGATTTCTCCATGACGCCAATTCCTGACCTCGATAGCGACGGCCGGTATGATGTCATCATCGGAACCGCCGGCGGTTCGCGTTCGGTTTTTGCGATTGATGGAACGGACGGTGATACACTCTGGAGCTACGATTCACATGAATACGGTGGTGGTGGATGGATTGACGAGGTTGCTGTCACGGGCGATATCGACGGCGACGGGGTGGCAGATGTCTTGGCCGCCGCTGAGGATGACGGAGCGGACACGGGTCCGAGACGTGCCTATTGCTTCAGTGGTGCCACGGGCGCCAAAATCTGGGACAGACTTGTCTCCGCGACTGGATCGGCCTTCTGCATAAGGGCGATCGATGACCTGACGGGGGACGGGAAGGATGAGGTTGCCGTAGGTACCACGGACGACGGAATAGTCCACATCTTAAATGGCGCTACGGGTGTCCCTATGGATTCATATGACGCCGGCTCAGCCATATGGTCAGTGGCCGCGATCGAGGACATAACAGGTGATGGCAAGAAGGACATAATAGCCGGTACCCACGATGGGTATGTGCACGCCATCCGGTCCGACAGTGCAAGCCTTGTCTGGCCTGCCCCGACTTCCGTCGGGAGCATAATTACGGAAGTCCATGTCATTGGAGACCAAAACGCGGACGGCATCGGTGAAATCACCGTCGCGGGCGTGATGTCGAACTACCTGGTCTTGGATGGTGCGGGAGGGACCTATCTCTGGTCGAGACCGTCCGGGCAGATGGCCTTCGCGACATCGCGTGTTCCCGATCTCTCGGGCGACGGGCTTGACGATGTAATCGGCGGCTCGGGTTACAACGTGAACCGTGTCTCGGTGATGGAGGGAACCTCGGGCGACACCCTCTGGATGCGATCGACCGCTGGACCCGTTGAAACGGTATCGTATATCGAGAGTATTGATGGCGACGCATCGCCGGAGATTCTCGTGGGGACCAGGTCAGGTGAGATCCTCTGTCTTGCCGGAGGTGAGGGAGTGGCGGGCGCTCCGGACGGGGGCGAGCGTGTGTCTGCCGAATCTCTTCGTGTCTGGAATGAGCCCAATCCTTTTGAGGCTATGACCAGCGTCCGTTATCGTATGGCGCGGCCCGCACGGGTTAGCCTGACTATATACGATGTCCGGGGACGGCGCGTGAAAAAGCTGACCGACGGGCTTGCCGCGGCCGGAGAGAACTCGGTCAAGTGGGATGGGTGCGACGAGTCCGGCAGACCGGTTAACGCCGGTATCTACTTCGCCTGTCTCAAGCGCGAGGGGGAGACCGCAACGCGAAAGATCGTGCTGGCTAAGTAAACGCTTCACCTACGTCAGAC
>JALGZP010000069.1 GCA_025774845.1 bacterium | reverse complement strand
TACTACCGGTGTGTTCTTGACAGCCGGCTATCGATACCCCCTCAGAGCAATCTTGTTTCCTCTGCGGAGGATACGCAGACGATAGTCTATTGCTCGCGTGATTCCGGGACTCGTCGCCGCCGGCTTGAGAGCAGGGGTGTGATCGTAAGAAAAGTCGGGAGCACCCGGGACGGCCGTGTCGATCTCGACGGAGTCGTGAGCGATCTCGCATCAATGGGTGTCATGCATATCTTCGTTGAAGGCGGCGGTACAGTAGCCTCATCGTTCATACGGGCCGGTCTTGTTGATAAGCTCGCGGTCTTTGTCGCACCCAAACTGGTGGGGGATAAGGATGGGTTGGGCTCGTTTGTGAATCTTGATGTAAAAGGGCTGGACACGTGCTATCGTTTCGATCTGGATGAAACCCAACGCGTCGGAAGAGACGTTTTACTCATATTCTATCCTGTAAGGTGACGGCATGTTCACAGGGATAATAACTGAGGTCGGGAAGGTGAGATCGGTCGCCAGAAAGGGCGGTGCGGTGGCGATCTCCGTCGATGCTCCGCAGACCGCCGCGGAGCTGGCGGTCGGGGATAGCGTGGCTGTAAACGGAGTCTGCCAGACGGTGACCGTTGTGACGGAACAGGCGTTCTCGTTTGAGGCTGTGGCCGAGACCTTGAGACTCACCGGTCTCTCGGCTCTCAAGCCGGGTTCGCGTGTCAATCTTGAGCCCGCACTCAGGCTCGGTGACAGGATCTCAGGGCACCTGGTGTCCGGCCATGTCGACTGTACGGGCATGGTGAGAGCAAGAAGAAGTGTCAGCACGAGAAACGTGGATTTTGTCGTCCAGATCCCGGATGAGCTAAGCAGGTACGTACATGATAAAGGTTCGATCTGTCTGGACGGCGTCAGTCTTACAGTAAAGGCCGTTGGTGGTTCGATGGTTGAGATAACCGTGATTCCGCATACGCTGGAGAACACGATTCTGGGAACCTGGCGGACCGGTACGTCCGTCAACGTCGAGGTAGATCAGTTGGCCAAGTACCTCGCACCGAGAACTCGCGCAAAGGGAGGTCGGAAGGAGTGAAAGGGTTCGATGCTGTAGAAGGGGCGATAGAGGATATCAAGCAGGGCAAGATGATAATCGTAGTGGATGATGAGGACCGGGAGAACGAGGGTGACTTCATTCTTGCAGCGGATAAGGTGACTCCCGAGGCCATAAACTTCATGGCCAAGTACGGCCGGGGTCTTATATGTGTCCCGATGACCGCACAGCGGTTGGATGAACTGGGACTCGGACCGATGGTGGTCGACAACACCGCCAGGATGGGTACGCCATTTACGATCTCGGTAGATGCACAGCATGTAACTTCGACGGGAAGCTCGGCCCACGACAGGGCGGCGACGGTGGCTGTCCTCATCGATCCGGATGCAAAACCCGGTGATCTTGCACGACCCGGCCATGTGTTCCCGCTCAAAGCGCTCGAGGGTGGGGTCTTAAGAAGGGCCGGTCACACGGAAGCTGTTGTCGATCTTTCAAAGCTTGCAGGTCTCTACCCGGCCGGCGTTCTGTGCGAAATCATGGATGACGACGGCTCGATGGCACGCGTACCGCGGCTGATGGAGATGGCGGAAGAGTACGGACTTAAGATCATAACGATCGCCGACCTGATCGAGTACAGAAGAACACGGGAGGTTCTGATAAAGCGACTGGTAAGCACGCGTCTTCCGAGCAAGTACGGGGACTTTCATCTCTATCTTTATGAAAGCGTGATAACCGGTCATCATCATATCGCCCTGGTCAAGGGCGAACCGGGAAAGGCCGGTGAACCACCGCTTGTCAGGGTTCATTCCCAGTGCCTGACCGGCGATATCTTTGGTTCGCTGAGATGCGACTGCGGGGAACAGATGATCAAAGCGCTCGAGATGATCGAGCAGGCCGGCGATGGTGTTTTCCTCTACATGAGACAGGAGGGACGGAGCATAGGGCTTGCCGGCAAGCTCATGGCATATGCCCTCCAGGATAAAGGAAAGGACACGGTCGAGGCCAACGAGGAGTTGGGCTTCCCGGCAGACCCGAGAGACTACGGCATAGGAGCACAGATCCTGGCAGACCTGGGCTTGAGCAAGATCCGGCTTCTCACGAACAACCCGCGCAAGATAGTCGGTCTTGAGGCATACGGTCTCGAGGTGGTTGAAAGGATAGCGATCGAGGTGAGCCCGACGCCGCACAACGTGGATTATCTGGCGGCCAAACGCGCCAAGCTGGGCCACCTTCTTGAGAACATCTGAGTTATGGATAAGAGAGGAGGTTAGAAAATGGGAAAAGTATTCCAGGGGATTCTGGACGGAAGAAAACGCAGATTCGCGATTGTGGTGAGCAGGTTTAATGAAGCGATCTCCACCCGGCTGCTTGAAGGCGCCCTCGACTGTCTTCGGAGACACAACACAGAGGATGCCAAGATCGATGTCGTGTGGGTTCCCGGATCATTCGAGCTACCGGCCGGTGCCCGGCGGGCCGTGGGGACGGGAACATATGATGCTGTGGTATGCCTGGGAGCGCTTGTAAGAGGTGCGACCCCGCACTTCGACTTCATAGCCTCCGAGGTTGCGAAAGGTATCGCAAAGGTGGCAGAGGACACGGCTGTACCGGTGACATTCGGTGTGATAACAGCTGACACACTTGACCAGGCGCTGGAGCGGTCCGGCGGCAAGAGCGGGAACAAGGGATGGGATGCCGCTCAGTCCGCACTTGAGATGGTCGATCTCTTTGCGAAGATGAAGCCCAAGGCAGGCAGATGAAACAGGATGTCTCGATTTCCAGCCTGAAACGGAGGGCCAGGGAAGCCGTCGTCAAGGTACTCTACGAGATGGAGATGAGTGACCTTGAGGCGGAGGAGGTAAGGGACCGGCTCGGGAGGACGTGCAAGAAGCCAGAGGTGCTCGAGTTTGCGATGATGCTGGTCGACCGGACCCTGGAGCATCTCGCTTCGATCGACGAGATGATCGTCGAGGTGGCGGAGAACTGGAATATCGAGAGAATGGCGGCGATAGACAGGAATGTCCTTAGACTCGGGACGGCCGAGATACTCTATGTGGACGATGTGCCTGAGAAGGTCTCGATAAACGAGGCCATTGAAATAGCCAAAAAATTCTCAACTGAGAATTCCGGTAGATTTGTTAATGGGATTCTTGATAAGGTTGCTAGGATCAAAAGTGACTTACGCGATAATATCTGACATACATGCCAACCTGGAGGCCCTTGAGGCGGTCAGATCCGAGCTTGAACGGATCGGACCCGACAAAATCCTCTGCCTGGGGGATATTGTAGGCTACGGTGCGTCTCCGAGCAAATGTATAGAAATCACACGGGAGCTCGCATCGGTCACGGTCGGCGGTAACCACGACTGTGGGGTGACGGGACTCACAGACATAACCTATTTCAACCGGTATGCCCGCGAGGCGATAATCTGGACTGCAAGGACGCTTGATGATGCCGGACTTGAGTTTCTGCGCGAGCTCCCCCTGAGTCATGTTGAAGGCGGGCAATTCCGGATCGTTCACGCCACACCACAGGATCCCGGCAGGTGGAACTACATCTTCACTCACCAGCAGGCGATGGACGAGTTCAAGGCGTTCTCCGAGCAGATCTGCTTCGTCGGGCATTCGCATCAGCCCTGCATTTTCGAGATGATGGATGCAGAGACAATCATCATGAATTCGGACAATGTGAAGATCAGAGAGGACCGCCGGTACATAGTAAACGTGGGAAGCGTGGGTCAGCCCAGAGACAGCGATCCGAGGACGTGTCTATGTATCTATGACGATGAGCAGGGTGAGATAACGATAAGACGTATCGCATATGACATCGAGCAGGCGCAGACAAGGATAAAGGAGGCCGGCCTTCCTCCAGTGCTCGCCAACCGGCTTTCATGGGGTGAGTAGAGATGTACAGGATTCTTATTGTCAACTGGAGGGACATCAAGGATCCGGAGGCGGGCGGCGCCGAAGTCCATCTTCACGAGATATCAAAGCGATTTGTGACCCGGGGCCACAAGGTGACTCACCTGACGTCGGCCTTCAAGGACGCGCCGGCCGAAGAAGAGATCGACGGTATCAGGGTGGTCAGACGCGGTGGCAAGTTCACGTTCAACTTCTGCGTCCCCGGTGCCATCAGGAGACTGCTTAAAGATGAACCATTCGATATCGTCATCGACGACATAAACAAGATCCCCTTCTTTACACCGTTCTACGTGAAGCGGCCCTTGCTTGCACTTGCGCATCACCTGTTTGCGCAGACGATTTTCCTCGAGACGATTCTTCCGTTCGCCCTGTATGTATACGCCGGCGAGTTGCTGATTCCAAAGGTATACGGAAAAACCAGGTTCGTGGTGGTCTCGGAGAGTACGCGGGACGACCTCGTGAGACGGGGTATACCTCGTGACAACATCGAGATCGTCTACAATGCGGTAGACCACACGAGCTATACACCGGTAGAGTCATCCCTGGCTCCCGTTCCGCTGGTCGGCTACGTCGGAAGGATAAAGCGTTACAAGCGGATAGACTACCTTCTCGAGGCACTGGCGATCGTCGCGAAGACGATTCCCGGGGTGCGGCTTGCCCTGGCAGGGTCGGGTGATTACCTCCCCTCCCTGGTTTCGCTGGCCGAGCGGCTTGATATAAAAGACCGGGTGGACTTCATGGGTTTCGTCAGTGAGCAGGAAAAGATAGACATGCTCAGAAAATCACACGTTGTGGTCAACCCCTCAAGCAAGGAAGGCTGGGGTGTTACGGTGATCGAAGCAAATGCATGCGGTGCGCCAGTCATTGCCAGTGATGTTCCCGGCCTGCGGGACGCGGTAGTTGACGGTGAGACGGGTTTCCTGGTGCCCTATGGAGACATTGACGGGTTTGCAGCGAGGATCACGCAGGTCTTATCTGATGAAGCACTCCGCACCACGCTGAGCCGTCAGGCGATCGAATGGGCGAAGCGTTTCAACTGGGATGACTCGGCCGACGCAATACTCAAGGTCATCGACCAACTGGTTCAGCAGGCATGAGTCGCCATGGTGCCGGCCGGATCTTGAAGCTTCTCCAGACGAAGAACGCCCGGATCATAATTAGCGCCGGTCTGATCATCTTCCTCCTGGTAAGACTCGACCTGACCAAAACGGTGGCGACACTGGTTGATGTCAGGTGGGATTTCCTGGTGGCGGCGCTCGCCACGTTTGCCGCATCCCTCGTTCTCGGCAATGTTCAGTGGGTGATGCTGCTGTCGCTTCAGGGTATCCATCTGACGTTTCGAAAAACCCTGTCCTTCTATTTCGTCGGGGCCTTCTTCAACAACTTCCTGCCGGCCAACATAGGTGGTGACATCGTGAGGGTCTACGACGTTTACAGAGAGAGCGGAAAGGTGGACGAGACGGTTGCCGCGACCGTAACGGACAGGCTCTTCGGCATGGTGGCCCTCGGCCTGCTTGCAGTTCCCGCCGGTGCGTATGTTGCGTTTCGATACGAGGCCCTGGGTCTGGAACGTGAATTCGGGATGTGGAGTCTCGTGATCGTACTGGCATTTACAGGGATCCTGTGTCTGACAACCGCCGTTATATTTAGCAGGAGGTTGGCCAGGGCAATCGGGAGAATCGCCCGCCCGTTGATGATACGGGGAAGCCGGGACCGTTTTAAGCGAATGTATGAATCCTTTCATCTCTATCGCGGGACAATCCGGAACCTGCCGGCTATCCTCTTGGTTGCAATAGTCGTACAGGCTTTCAGGGTGATCGTTCATTATGAGGTCTCATCAGCGATGGGTCTTGAGATTCCGGTAATATACTTCTTTCTATTTGTGCCCGTAATAGCGATTTTCATAGCACTGCCCATATCGATAGGCGGACTCGGCGTCAGGGAGGGACTGGGGATCTTCTTCTTCTGCAGGGCGGTTCCCGGCTTGAGCAGTGAACAGGCCTTCACGATGGGACTGCTCGCCTATGTTGTGGGAGTTGTTGTCAGCCTGGCGGGCGGTGTGCTATATTTGACCAGAGGTTTAAAACCCGGCCAGATAGAGAGAGAGTTGGAAGAGGGGAGGCTTACGGATGCAGGTTGATGACAGCCACAGCAAGTGGAACAAGATCGTGGGGGCGCTTGTATTTCTCACGATTCTGGGTTGCTATCTGGTCACGATTTCACCGACGGTCTCATTCTGGGACAGCGGTGAGTTCATAGCCACCTCCTTTAGTCTCGGTGTTCCACATCCACCCGGTACTCCGTTCTATGTCCTCCTTGGCAGGCTCTTCTCGATGCTTCCTTTCAGCGAGCGGGCGCTTGGCGTCAACCTGATGTCAGCGCTGTCGGGCGCGGTTGCGTGCCTCTTCCTCTATCTGATAACCATCCGGATTCTTGTTCTATGGCGAGGTGCGCCCGGGAGCCTCAGGGAGAAGGTGGTCGTCTACTGTTCGGCGGCAAGTGCGGCACTGGCCGGAGGGTTCTCCGGGAGTTTCTGGATCAACTCAATCGAAGCCGAGGTCTATTCACCCAGCGCGGTGATTATGGCCTTTACGGTCTGGCTTATGCTCAAATGGGCCGAAAGGCATAAGGAGGAGGGTAGCAGGAACAGCCTCGTTCTCATTTGCTATCTCCTGGGCTTGAGCGTGGGTCTCCACCTCGGGACGGTTCTTGTCCTGCCTGCCTTTGTCTTATTCGCCCTGCTTGTGGACTGGAGGCTTTTCACCGACATCAAGTTCGTGATGCTTGTGGTCTTCGTCGGTCTTATCGGGCTGACCAACCATCTCTACCTGCCCATCAGATCGCATCTCAACCCCGCGATCGATGAGGCGAATCCCGAAAGATGGGACGCATTCAAAGACTGTCTTCTTCGAAAGCAGTACAAGCCCATGACGCCCTTCGTCAGACAGGCTCCCTGGTCGTTCCAGTTCGGTATGTTCTGGCGGTACTTCAAGGAGCAATGGACCGGCCCCGGCGGTAGCTGGACGATCCTGCTGATGCTGGCAGGCGGGGTGGGGGCGTTCGTACACTTCTTCAAACAGCGGAAAACATTTGTGCTCCTGGGCACGCTTTTCCTCATAACCAGTCTGGGGCTCATAATCTACATGAACTTCACGGATCATGAGGTCAGGGAGCGTGACTACTTCTTTTCACACGGCTTTTTCTTCTTCTGTATCTGGATAGGCGTGGCATTCGCTTATCTGAGCGACCTTGTGGCGAAGTCCGACAGACCGGAATGGATGTCTCTGGGTGTGCCCGCGATACTGCTGGCGTTCTCGCTCTCGTCGATGTACGTCAATTTCGAAAGCCATGACCGGAGTGGGGACTATAACGCCCATGACTACGCCTATAACATGCTTGTGACCGTCGAAGAGGACGGTTACATCTTTACCAATGGTGATAACGATACATTCCCTCTCTGGTTCATCCAGGAGGTCAAAGGTTTTCGAAAAGACGTACGTATCCTGAACCTCAGTTTGCTCAACACCCCGTGGTACATCTGGCAACTCAAGCATGTGGAACCGAAGGTTCCCATCCGGTTCTCCGATGATGAGATCGCCAGGCTGAGGCCGTATCGTGACAGGGACGGCAAGATCGTGATGGTCAAGGACATTGCCACGAAGGAAATAGTCGAGGCGACAGGCGGCGACAGGCCGGTCTATTTTGCGGTCACGGTGGCGGACTACATGGGCTATGAATCCAGGCTCAGACTTGAGGGGCTTGCGTTCAAACTGATACCCGAGGAGCGAAGAGACCTGGTCGACATCGAAACGACGCTTTCCAATCTCTACCATGTCTATCGCTACAGGGGTCTGCTCAAACCCATTGGTGAGGGGGAACTCACCGATGCGCCCAACCTGACTGATACGCCGGAGCACATAGGTATAGAGGAAATCGATTTCGGCACCGAGTATGAATACGATACCGATGTTTTCAAGGACATCAATACGAGACGGCTGGTGACCAACTATGCGGCCGCTCACCTCAGGCTTTGCATCAACTATATAGAGAAACGCGAATACAATAACGCCTTGAGAGAGATCGAGCGGGCCAACGAAATAGCTCCGGGCTACCAGGGGTACCGGGATCTGGCGGTTGCGGCCTATGGATACGCCGGGCAGGTCGCCACGGCCGAGAGCCTGGCTTTCGACTACATGGCGCGCGAACCTCGAAATGCCAACATTTATATGCAGCTCTTTAACGTGTACAGAAGGGCCAACCGGCCGGATGATGCCGAACGGACGCTCAATCGGCTGATCGGCGCACTCCCCGACAGTCCCGACGGGTACTCCATCCTTGCTTCATTCTACCAGGACAGGGGAGAACCCGGTAAGGCAGCGGATGTCGTAAGAAAGTGGCTCGCGCTGCACCCCAATGACCGTTCTGCGACCAACCTTCTGCAGTCGCTCGAAGAGAAGGCAAGGGGGGAAGGGCCCTAGCCGGGTTATTCAGGCTGAAAGCTCTATGAAAAAAGCGATCGTTATCGGGCTCGACGGCGGCACCTTCGACATCCTCGGCCCTCTCATGGACAGAGGCGATCTCCCGGTCATCAAGCAACTGATGGAGGGCGGTGTATCGGGTAAGCTGCGAACCGTGATTCCTCCAGGCACCGGACCGGCATGGTCATCGATAGTGACCGGATTGGATCCGAGCAACCACGGAGTCTACGATCTGATCGTCCGGGCCGATGACTCATACAACCTGGCCTTTCTCAATGCTTCCTCACTCAGGGCACCGACTATGTGGGACCTGGTGGGTGCCTACGGAGGCACCGTGGTTGTGCTCAACGTCCCGATGACGTTTCCCCCGAGAGAGGTTAAAGGGAACATGGTGAGCGGTCTGCTCACACCTCTGGGAAGCCGCGAGTGCACATACCCGCCGGACCTGCTGGACACCATACTCGGGATCGACAAGTCCTATAAGATCGTTCCCACCCAATCCTATACCCCCGGCAGGATCGATAGTTTCCTCGAGGAGCTGACCGATGTTGTTCGCTCCAAATCGCGTGTTCTGATGGAACTCCTCAAGCGGAACGACTGGAAGTTCGCGATGCAGGTCTTTAATGAAACCGACTTCCTCCAGCATGCCCTGTGGCATGTGATCGATCCGGAACATCCGCGTCACGTGAAGAGCGAACGCGAGCGATATGCAGAGAAGATCTTCGATTTTTACCGCCTGATGGATGAGATCATCGGGAAGGTGGTGGAGGTTGCCGGGGATGAAGCATCCGTCGTGATCCTGTCGGATCACGGGCACGGACCCCTTCACCGGTTCATCCATGCCAACAACCTGCTCCTTGAGAGCGGTTTTATGAAGGTGAAAAAGAACCCGGCATCGCGTGTGAAGTATCTCATGTTCAAAGCGGGCTTGACGCCTCTCAACGTTTACAAGGCCGGCAATGCCCTAGGGCTTGGACGGCTCCGGATGGGAATGAGATGGACGAGCAAAGGCTATGACATGCTTCGACGGCTCTTCTTCTCGTTCTCCGACATTGACTGGCCTCAGACCGAGGCCTATGGTATCAGCGGTGGGGTTTTCGGTGGTTTGTATGTCAACTTGAAGGGGAGGGAGCCTCTTGGTGCTGTCGAGCCGGATCGCTACGAGGAGACACGGAGCCGGCTGCAGAAGGTCCTGACCCGGCTGACCCGTCCCGAGGGAGGCCCGCTTGTAAGGCAGGTGCTCAGGCGAGAGGACGTATACGGCGGAAGATTCAAGGATGAAGCACCCGATATGCTTTTCCTGCCGCACGATCCGACACTCGCGGTCTTCGGCGATTTCGAGTTCTCTTCGAACAGTGTGCTCGAGCCTGCATCGGAAGCGATATCCGCCCAGCACAGGATGCAAGGGATTTTCATTGCCAGGGGCGAGGGCATCAAAGCGGGCGATGAGGTTCAGAACATGTCCGTGCTCGACGTTGCCCCGTTACTGCTTTATCTCATGGACCTGCCCATACCGGATGTTCTCGATGGTGAGTTCCGTAAAGACCTGTTTGAGGAGACCGCACTGGGTGCAAGACCGCCTTCATTCTGCAAGGCCGACGAGGTGCCGGGGATAACTCTGGGCGAGCGCAAATCCGCAGAGGATGACAGCATCAAGCAGAGACTGAAAGGACTGGGTTACATCTCCTGATGAAAAGCATGGTCAACAGACGCATTCTCTGGGTGGTCGCCGCCGTATTGATGGGCACATTTCTTTACTGGGGCCGAAACGATCTGCACAGGGTGCTGGATCTCGATCCGTTCTATGTCGGTGTCTGCTTTGTTTGTACCCTGGGTATCGCGATCACGTCCGCGGTAAAATGGAAGCTGTCGCTGCGATCGCTTGGTGAAACGGATGCGACTCACTTCGGGTCGCTGCTTTACTACTTCCTGGTCGGTCGTGCGGTCGGGTTGGTCCTCCCGATGGACGCGAGTGATTTCGGAGTACGTACCATGTCACTCAAGTTCAACCACAGCGTGTCGATCGGCAGGGCATCATATTCAGTCTATCTCGACCGGACTTTTGATCTGGTGATTGCAGGTGTTTTTCTCGTCCCGTCGATTCTCTACGTAACGGGCGCGGTAGCCCCGCTGACCGGTGTTATTCTCTTCGCGATCACGGGGACAGCCGGTCTTGTCTTCTTCATGTTTTTTAAGCGTGAGGCAACGCAGGTCCTGTCCATCATATTCCAGTTTCTCTTCAAGGCCGTGTGCAAGATCCCATGGATAGGCAGGCGCGTTGAGTTTGAGGCTGAAAGGAAGCTCCTCGCGGACGGTGATTTCAGATCCGTGGGACCTGCGCTGTATGCGTTGAGTGCCGTCAAGTTCCTCTTCACGGCGATGCGCTTTGTGGTGATCGCAGCTGCCATGGGCGTGGAGATAGGGGGAAGGGAGATCTTCCTGTTTGTGCCGACCGCCCAGTTCGCGGCTCTCTTCGCTCTGACTCCCGCTGGCCTGGGTATACAGGACTGGTCCTGGACGGGTCTGCTCTATAAGATCGGGGTCGAGAAGTCCGTGATAGTGCCGTACCTGGTTTCGCTCAGACTGGTAATATCACTTTCGATCATAGTACTTGCCGCATTTTCGCGGTTGCTCTATAGAAAACCTGTAGAAGTGGAAGGATAGGACATTGGAGGTTTCGGTCGAACAGAGAATTCTGGTCATTATCCCGGCACGGAATGAAGCCGAATCGATCGGCCCTATCATATCGGAGGTCAAACGGCTTCATCCCGATTTCGACCTCCTGGTGATCGATGATGCTTCTACGGACCTGACGGGAGCCGTTGCGAGGGAATCAGGCGCCCGCGTTCTCCGTGCCCCGATCAATCTCGGTTATGGTGGTGCGGTGCAGGCAGGCTTCAAGTATGCGTACAGCCACGCATACGACCTCGTGATTCTGATGGATGCCGACGGTCAGCACGACCCCACATATATAAACACGCTGGTGGAGGCATCCGGCGAGCTGGATATGGTCGTTGGCTCGAGATTCAGAGGCCAGGCTACCTACAAGATACCGCTGATCCGGCTGCTCGGAATGCGGGTCTTCAGCGGAATCGCCAGCACGATCACCCGCCGGAGGATAACTGATACGAGCTCCGGCTTTCAGGCCCTGAGGCGCGAAGTGTTTACGATGTTTGCGCTCGGCTCGTATCCTGTCGATTTTCCGGATGCAGACACGCTGATTTGGGTGGCACGACATGGCTTCCAGGTCGGAGAGGTCGCTGTAGAGATGCACGAGCGCCGGGCGGGGCAGTCGATGATCTCGGGACTCAGTTCGTCTCTGAAATACGCCCTTAAGATGCCTCTGTCGATCTTCGTGACAATCCTGCGAATTCCGTCTACGCAGAAGGGGGAGGATGCGCGATGAACCTGCAGGTGAGGATTATGTCGCTGATAGTGAGCGTTCTGTTTGTTGCATATGTTCTGTCGCTGGTGAGAAGCAGGAAGCTTCGCGAGGTCGACTCGATAGTCTGGATTCTTGCTGGCCTCGCAATATTCGTGATTTCGGTATGGGTTAAACCACTGGTGTTCATTACAGAACTCATAGGGGCCAAGTTCCCGGTATCCACGTTGTTCTTCAGCGGCTTGATCTTTCTGGCGTTTGTCTCGCTCTGGATGACAACACGGATTTCAGGGTTGAGTGAACAGGTGAAAGAGCTGGCACAACGTCTGACTCTGATGACCGAGGAGAAACCTGAAGAGTGAAGTCCACGCCGACAAAGCCGAAGGCAGTGCCTTCCGTGCTGGATGACGATTGGAGATACTATAGTCTGATCGCCGGACTGTGCTTTGCTGTGGCGGTGGTTCTGAGAATGGTGTTTCTCAATGCCGATCCGCCCTGGAACTTCACCTGGAGCCAGGCGCTGTTTACGGACGGCGCAAGGGCGATCGACGGGGCGCGGAGCAAGATCCTGTTCGGTGACTGGATAATTGATATGAGGTCACCCGTGGTGCTTTTTTACCCGCTGGTCAACCTGCTCGCGTTCGTGATATTCAGAGTGGGCGGTGTCGGGCTGGCCCAGGCCAATCTTGTCGGTGTTCTGCCGGGTCTTGCGTCGATATCGCTTCTATACGTATGGATGCGAAAACTCGAAGGAAAACTCGCCGGCCTGATTGCACTCGTCGTCCTTTCCCTGTGCTATGTCCATGTGATCTACAGCAGGGTTCCGATGGTCGAATCACTTCTGATACTGATGCTCCTGGCCGCTTTCTTCCTGGCACTCAGGGGCAGGGGCAGCCTGTTTTTCTCGGGACTCTTGATAGGGTCCGCCGCTTTCATGGTCAAGTTGCATGCCCTGCATTTTGTTCCCGTGGTCCTGGTGTATCTGCTTCTGGCCCGGCCACCGGACGAAGAGCGGCCCACTCCCGTCCTGCATCTGATCGCAGCGTTCCTGGCGGGCTGCGTGGTGGCATTTGGCGTCTGGTTTGCGTTTGTGTACTTCGTAAATCCGGAGGTCGTTGCCAAGTACTTCCGCTCCAACATCCTGATTGCGCAGAAGGGCGAGTACGCGGGTGTTTCATTGCTTGCTGTCATCGAAAAACGCCTGGGGGCATTCATCCACCTGGGTAGCGGCAGGGAGGGCTTTTTCGCAAAGGCGCCGGTCATGGCCCTGGCAGCTGTTGCCGGGTTGATCTTTGCGATCTCGGGTCTCACACGTGAGAAATCCTCTGTAAGACCCTGGGAAAAACTGGCTGCGATATGGTTTGCGGGTCTTGTGGCGGCGCTCAGTTTCCTGAGTTACAGACCGCTTCGCTATCTTGCATTGCTGACACCGAGTGTGACATTGCTCGCCGCTTCTTTCCTGTGGCGACTGGTGCGAGGCGGGCCCTTGTTCGCGTCGCGAAAGCCCGGCTGGTACATCTATGGATTCGCAATCTGGCTTGCCTGGGTTCTGATCCACATCCAGCAGGACATAATACACCAGGTTATCAGCCGCGCAGGCAGCGCGGGCGGAGGACTTACGCCCGGACAGATGTCGCTTTACAGGTTCGGGCTTTCGGTCTGGCCCAAGGTCTTGATCTTCGGCGGCGCAGCCGTGGTGCTTACGCTTATCTTCAGACGGCGTATCGTGTCCGCGAAAGCCGCGCTGCCCTATGGGTTCCGAAAAACGGTCTTCTGGCTCATGGTCGCCGGGATCGTTATCCTCAATTCAGCGATGTTCCTCGGATATGTCGATCAAAGGAAGTATTCGATAGTCGATGGTGCCGCGAGTCTTGACCGTGTGCTGTCGGACGGCGCGTTTCTGGTCGGTGATTGCTCGACCACGATGTCGCTTGAATCCGGTTTCAGGACATTGCCGGCATACGGGGATCTGATAAGATACGATGAAAGGGAAGAATTCGAGAAATATCCCGTCACTCACTTTGTGATCCGTTTCCCGACGCTGTATGAGTACCTGACCAAGAACCATACCGATTTCAACCAGAAGATGGTGCCCGTGCGCAATTTCGTGTTGTGCGGGAGAGACGCGGTCATAGTCCGCTACGAGGATTGGCCGGGCTACGGGCTCTCGTCATACAAGCCGAGCGGATTCGAGCAGGCGATGGGTTTGCTCAATGAGGGACTGATTGACGGTGCCCGCAGCGGGTTTGAGAGTTTCCTGGGACGGCGGCAGGATTCCTATGAAGCTTTGGTCGGGCTTGCGATCTGCGATCTCCAGCAGGGCAGGAACGACGATGCCGCGCGCGCCCTGGAGAAGGTGTTTGAACTCACCGACAGGGACGCCCTGTCACATGAGATATACGGCGACATATTGAATTCCCGTGGTAGAGGGATGGAAGCAAAGGACGAGTGGGAGAAGGCATTGAAACTCAATCCCAATAGTCGTACGCTTAGGGACAAACTTGACCCAAGAAGGCGGTGAGGGCATGGTAGATGTCTCAATTGTGATCCCGGTATTTGATGAAGAGGGTTCACTTAGGGAGCTTCATGCGAAGATCTCAGACGTGATGAAGACGACAGGCAGATCGTACGAGATCGTTTTCGTAGACGACGGGAGCAGGGACGGATCGCTTAAGATACTCGAGGATCTCTACCGCGATGATCCGGGCATCACCGTGTTGAGTTTCATGAGAAGGTACGGCAAGAGCGCGGCGCTTGCGGTGGGTTTTGATGAAGCCCGGGGCGACGTCATAATCACGATAGACGCCGATCTTCAGGACGATCCCGCCGAGATCCCGCGGCTGCTTGAGGAGATTGATAAGGGCTACGATCTCGTTTCCGGATGGAAGAGGCGGCGCAAAGACCCGATCTCAAAGACCATCCCCTCGAAGATATTCAACAGTGTGACGGCTTGGGTGACGGGGCTGAAGATCCATGACATCAATTGCGGTCTCAAGGCCTACAGACGCACCGTGACCGACCAAATAAGGCTCTATGGCGAGCTCCACAGGTTCCTGCCGGTCTTTGCGCACAAGGATGGATTTCGCGTGGGTGAGATTCCCGTTGCCCACCATCCGCGAACGCACGGCAAGACCAAGTACGGCGTGGGCCGGTTTCTTCACGGATTCCTTGACCTTCTGACGGTTATACTGGTCACCGGGTACACAAGGAGTCCGCTTCATTTCTTCGGGACGATCGGAGTGGTCTTCATGGCGGTTGGATTCGTGATCAACTGCTACCTGACGGTGGTGTGGTTGAGATACCACCACA
>JALGZP010000068.1 GCA_025774845.1 bacterium | reverse complement strand
GCAGGGTGCGGAGAAGCAGCTCATAAATGCACTTACCGGCAGGGAGGTCCCGTGTGGGGGACTCCCCATGGACGTGGGGTGTCTTGTGCAGAACGTAGGGACGAGTTTTGCCCTTTACGAGGCACTCAAGTTCGGTCGTCCGCTGGTGGCAAGAGTGCTAACGGTTTCAGGAAGCGCGGCAAAGAGTCCCGGTAACTTCAAAGTGAGAATAGGGACTCCATTCAGTCACGTGATCTCCTTCTCGGGCGGCGTCAGTGACGACTGCCGGAAGGTTCTCATGGGCGGCCCCATGATGGGTATCGCCCAGCAGACCGACGAGGTCCCGGTGATAAAGGGGACATCGGGTATTCTGCTCTTGGGCGAGTCCGAGGTCCGTCTGGACTTGCCGGGTCCGTGCTTAAGATGCGGCCGGTGTGTCGATCACTGCCCGATGAGGCTCGTTCCCAATGAGATCGCCAGGTTCGTCGAGAAGGGCCACACGGATCGTGCGGATGACTACGGTGTGCTCGACTGCATGGAATGCGGTGTGTGCGCCTACGTGTGTCCCTCGAAGATAAAGCACGTTCATCTCATGAAATACGGAAAGTCAGAAGTCCTGGCTAAGCGGAAGAAGGCGGCAGGATGAAATCACCACTCACCCTTACACCTTCACCTCACGTACGCGACGGCATCAACATAAAGAGTGTGATGTATGCCGTTGTGATCTCCCTGGTTCCGGCTGCGGCCGGAGCGGTTTATTTCTTCGGGATGAGAGCACTCACTATTATGGTGCTTGCGTGTGTCTCGGCGGTTCTTACCGAGGCCATCTGCCAGAAGGCCACGAAGCGGAAGATCACGGTGGGTGACGGTAGTGCTCTTGTCACAGGCATACTGCTCTCCTTTAACGTGCCACCGGGTGTGCCGTACTGGATGCCGGTGGTCGGGTCGGTTTTTGCCATTGCGATCGCCAAGATACCGTTCGGAGGGCTTGGGTACAACCCACTTAACCCCGCACTCGCGGCAAGAGCCTTTCTCCTTGCATCCTGGCCTGTATCGATGACGGCAGCCTGGGTCGCGCCATCGCGCGGATCGCTCTCAGGCATAAACGCGATAACGACGGCCACGCCGCTGGCGGTCTTCAGAGATGCAAGAGCAACTCTGCTGGATCCAGGATCAACGCTTGAGCACATAGGTCAGGCAAACGCCTATCTGGGAGAGCTCTATTCGGGCTCATCCCTCAGGAACCTCTTCCTGGGTAATGTCGGCGGTTGTGTCGGCGAAACGTCGGTGCTCCTCCTGCTGGTCGGGGCGGCCTACTTGCTTTTGCGCCGCATCATCTGCTGGCGGATACCTCTGTCGTTTATCGGCACGGTCGCACTGATGACATGGATCCTGGGGGGGAAGGGAGCCTTTCAGGGCTATCCTCTTTTCCACATGTTGTCCGGCGGACTGATGCTCGGTGCATTCTTCATGGCGACCGACATGGTGACATCTCCCGTGACTGCCAGGGGCAAACTGTTTTTTGGGGTTGGATGTGGTGTGTTAACGAGTATAATTAGAATACTCGGTGGCTACCCTGAGGGGGTGTCTTACTCGATCCTCATAATGAACATCACCGTGCCGCTGATCGACAGGTACACGCGGCCCAGAAAACTCGGAGAGGTGAAAAAGAGTTAATGATACGTCTGACCCTCGTGCTTGCACTGATCACTTTTGTTGCTTCGTTGGGTCTTGGCTTTGTCTATGAGAGTACTGTACCCAAGATCGAGGAGCAGAAGCGCGTCACGGACGAGCTTGCGAGACGGACAGCGCTGCCTGAAGCTGCATGTGGTGTGTTCGTCAGGGTCAAGTATTCTGCTGCCGCCGGTGATTCCTTCATCTACTACATGGGTTACAGGAATGCAGACACGACGCAGTTCGCCGGCTATGTGACCAAGGCGGCCGGGCGCGGGTACAGCAGCACTATCGAGACCGTGCTCGGGGTCGATGGCAACGGAAAGATCACGGGTATGAAGATAACCCACCAGCAGGAAACTCCCGGTCTGGGGTCGCGGATAGAGGAGGTAAAGACGACAAAGTCTGTGCTCGATGCGATCAAGGAACTTGCCGGGAAGGGGGAGACCCCGATGGTTGCCGTCGATATGGTCGATTCCACCGGTACGGTGCGGTGTCTGGAAGTTATGCTCAAGGACCAGCCACTCTGCGGTGAGATCAAGGATCTCGTCGCGGGGGGCGACACTTCAGCAGTTGTTGATCTTGCCCCGAAGGCCCTGGGTTTGAGCCCTGAAGATTCAACGGCGGTCTTTTGCAGTCCCCCGCTCGCATTCGGTGTAGCCAAGGGGGTCATGGACAAGCTCCGTGCACAGGCCACACCATGGTTCCTGAAGCAGTTCGTCAGCAAGGCCAAGGGCGGCCTGCTGGTCGCAACGGAGGACACCGATCAGTATATACAGGCCATAACGGGTGCGACGATCTCGTCGGTGACAGTAACCGAATCGGTCAGGGAGGCGATGACCATACTTGAGGAGGCCGTCGGAGGGTTCAAGGAGGAGACACCGTGAGTGTTAGCCTCACCAGGGAATTCACGAAGGGATTCATCAGGGAAAACCCTGTTTTCAGAATAGTGCTGGGGCTCTGCCCTGTGCTTGCTGTAACCACATCGCTCAAGAACGGGATCGGCATGGGTTTCGCCGCCACGTTCGTGCTCGTCGGATCCAACGTCATTGTCTCGCTTGTACGTAAGGGCATACCCGCGAGGATACGAATCCCGTGTTACATAGTGGTGATCGCGAGCTTTGTCACCGTTGTGGATCTCGTGATGGCGGGCTACACACCCGAGCTTCATAAGAGCTTGGGGATTTTCATTCCCCTCATAGTGGTCAACTGCATAATCCTTGGCAGGGCCGAGGCTTTTGCCAGTAAGAATACAGTCGGAAGGTCTTTCATCGACGGTATCGGGATGGGTCTTGGTTTCACGTTTGCCCTCGCGATCACGGCCGCCGTGCGTGAGATAATCGGAACCGGGAAGATCTGGGACCTGGTGCTTCTCGGCACCCGCTACAACCCCGTGCTCATCGCCGTGTTGGCGCCGGGTGCATTTATAACACTGGGGCTCCTGATCGGACTCTTTAATCTCTTGGAGCGTAAGGAAGGCTAGAGACATGGACTGGGGAAGACTGTTCGCCATCGCAATAGGCGCGATTCTGATCAACAACTTCGTCTTGAATAGATTTCTCGGCCTCTGCCCGTTTCTCGGGGTATCGAAGCAGCTTGATGCCGCGCTTGGTATGGGCTTCGCAGTGATCTTCGTCATGACGATGGCGTCGATGGTCACATTCGGGATATACAACTACGTGCTTGCTCCCTTCGGGATAGAATTCCTGAGGACGATTGCTTTCATCCTGGTGATTGCCACGCTTGTACAGTTTGTGGAGATGGTGATTGAGAAGACATCACCCTCTTTATACAGGTCGCTTGGCATCTACCTGCCGCTTATAACGACGAATTGCGCCGTGCTCGGTGTTGCCGTGCTCAATATCGAGAGCTCATACGGCTTCATCGAGACGGTCGTCCATGGTTTCTCGGCGGGTATCGGCTTTACGATCGCACTGGTCTTGATGGCTGGTATAAGAGAGAGAATAGAACTTGCAGATGTACCTGAGTCCTTGAGGGGAGTGCCGGTCGCTTTCATAGTCGCCGGACTCATGTCGATAGCGTTCCTCGGGTTCTCAGGTCTTGCTGCGGAGTGATCATGGTACTAAGCAGAACGACAGGGGGTGCGTTATGAGGTATGTGAGCTGGGTGTTGCTGGCTGTGCTGACCGTGGTCGTAGGATGCGGCGGCGGTCTCGATACGACACCGAAGTCGGTAAGTCTTGCCTACAAAGGGATGGGGGGCGAGTACGTCCAGTACAAATCGAGTACGAGCATCACCTACAATGTGGAGGGACGTGTTCAGTCTGCTCTGCATGACATAATCTACTCGGTCAGGATCGACAGCATCGCGCCGGACGGGACGATCGACAGAAGGCTTAAGTTCGATGAGTTCGTGATGGGGGAGCTGTCGGGTGGCAAACTCGAACTCGATCCGAATGCATCCAAGTACAAGGGAGAGAATCTGTATCTCAAACTCGGACCCGAGGGTGAACTGCTTGACTGGAAGGGTCTGAACGGTATTCGCGGATATACCATATCGGACCAGAGCCTCAAAGATGACATTATCCAGATGATGGTCCAGTTCTTCCAGCCTCTGGGGCAGGACGAGGTCACCGTCGGATCCACCTGGAAGCGTGAGATCGAGATACCTGTTAAGCGACGTGGCGGCGAGATTATACAGAGAGCCACCATCACCTACACCGTCGAGGGATTCGGCAACAAGGGTGGTAGATCCTGCGTGAAGATGAAGACCAAGGTCCATCTTTCGGGTGAGGGCTCGGGTGAAATCAGTGGTGGCAAGAAGTTCTGGGTCGATGCGGAGGGCGACGGGCAGGGTGATCTGTGGTTTGACTATGCCGAGGGCCTGCCGGTTGAAAGCTCGGGCTCGGCGACAATCACTTCGGATTTCAGTTATGAAAGAGCGGGCAAAGAAGATGTTACCAGCGATTTTGCCACGATCGATGTTGAAACCAAGATGAAGCTTGTGAAATAGGAGCCGGTCGGTTTGAGCGATGTGATTCTATACTCGGTTCTAAGCCTCACCGCAATGGGAGCGGTCTTCGGGCTCGGGCTGGCACTTGCCGCCCGGAAGTTCGCCGTTAAGAGAGATGAACGTGTGGACATGATAGAGGAACTCCTCCCGGGTGCCAACTGTGGAGGCTGCGGATACGCAGGCTGCCTGGGCTTCGCGAGGGCTCTGGTTGCCGGCAATGTGGATCCGAATGACTGCGCCCCGGGTGGCACGGAGACCGCCAACAGGATCGCGGAAATCCTGGGGGTTGATGCCGTGGAGAAAACAGCGCAGGTCGCCATAGTCGGCTGCAGGGGCGGGGAGCGGGTGAGACCGAGGATCGAATACAGCGGGGTCAACACATGCAAGGCGCTGGTTCTCCTCGGGGAGAACATAAGGGAGTGCCGGTATGGATGCATAGGTCTCGGTAGTTGTGCAGAGGCCTGTCCGTTCGATGCGATAGAAATGGCAGACGGCCTTGCCGTCGTGGATGACGCGGCCTGCACCGGCTGCGGCAAGTGTGTGGGAAGCTGTCCTAAGGATATCATCTATCTGGTCCCGAAGCCGCAGAAGGTCAGGATCGCGTGCAGCTCCCTTGATAAGGGGAAGGGTGTCAAGGCAATCTGCGAGGTGGGCTGCATCGGCTGTGGTATATGCGCAAAGAACTGTCCGGTTGAGTGCATTGTGCTTGAGGACAACCTCGCTAAAATAGACCATGGGAAGTGTATCAACTGCGGTATCTGTGCGGCGAAGTGCCCGACCGACAGCATTGTTGACAGGGTCGCCGCCAGGCCGAAGGCCTTCATCGGTACTGTCTGCACAGGCTGTGCTGAATGCGTAAAGGTGTGTAAGTTCAAGGCCATTGAGGGCGAGCAGGGCGGGAAGCACACTGTGGTACATGAGAAGTGCATCGGGTGTGGTTTGTGTCGTGACGTGTGCAATGATAACGCCATAACCATTGCCGGAGCCCTGGGACATCTTCCGGAAGAGTAGCCGAGGCTCCGGAGGGGACCGCCGCAATCCCGCGCCTCAACATCGGTAGAGAACTCTCATGGATGATGCTAACGGAAAGCGCATGAACTTCCTCCAGCACCTTGAGGAGCTGAGGTGGACGGTGGTCTGGATCGCCGCCGCCACACTGATCGGTACCGCCGTGGCCTGGTACTTCTCCGGTGATGTCTTGAATCTCCTGAGCAATGATCTCTCCGAAGTCCTGGAGAGAGTGGTCGGACCGGGGGAGGGCTACAAGCTCCATGTTTTCGAAGTGGCCGAGGCGTTCACCACCAAACTCAAGATCTCGCTTCTGATCGGATTCCTGATCGCTCTTCCCCTCAACATCTTCAAGGTCTGGCAGTTCGTCTCACCGGGGCTCTTCCTCCGCGAGAAGAAGATGGCCGGACCGCTCGTCCTAATGTCGATTGTGCTTTTCTACTGTGGGGTCCTGTTCGCCTATCCACTGATGGTCAAACTCAGCGTGGGCTTCCTGTTCAGACTCAAACCCCCATCCGTCGTCGCTACAGTCAGGATGGGGAGTTATGTCTCGTTTGTCACCAAGTTCTGTATCACGTTCGGTCTGGTCTTCCAGGTGCCACTGGTGCTTGCAGTGCTTTCGTGGATGGGGCTTGTCTCCTCGGAGATGCTCAAGCACGGGTGGAGGTACGCGTTCGTGGGCGTGCTTGTGCTTGCGGCCGTCCTGACGCCGCCGGACATTGTCTCACAGGCACTCATGACTGTGCCCATGCTCTCGCTCTACTGGGTAGGCTACCTGCTGGCAAGGGTGTTTGAGAAGAGGCGAAGGGCATGAGTTTCGGCTTGACACCGCCGGGGACAGAGATTAGCATAATACTGCTTGCCTCTTTTTGACACCCGGGAGAGGCCGTTGCTCACCAGAGGAAAGTAGACGTAGTGAAGAGTACATCAGTTGCAGACAGTACGAAGACAGCCTCGACCCAGTTTCTTGAACGGGTCGAGGAGCAGAGTGGTCAGAAGGTAAGAATCTGCTACCAGTGTGGGAAGTGCTCCGCCGGTTGCCCGGTCGGCTACGCCATGGACTTGCTGCCTAATCAGGTGATGAGACTTGTGCAGCTGGGACTCAAGGATGAGGTGCTTTCCTGCGCGACGATATGGCTGTGTGCATCCTGCGAGACCTGTGCTACCAGATGTCCCCGAGAGATCGAAATAGTCAAGGTAATGGACGTCTTGAGGCAGAAATCTCGTCGTGAAGGCTATCCATCCCCTGCGAGGGAAGTACCTGTCTTTGTAAGTGCTTTCATCAATAACCTCAAACGATTCGGACGGTTGTATGAAGCCGGTCTTGTCGGGGTATACAATCTTCTTAGCGGTCACATTACAAAGGACATGGATAAAGCTCCGGCCATGCTTCTCAAGCGGAAGATTGCCTTGATGCCTCCCAGGGTCAAAGGGATGGGCAAGGTAAGGAAGATCATGAAGAACATTGAGGAGATGAGGCAACAGTGAAATTCGCTTTCTATCCTGGGTGTTCACTGGAATCCTCCGCCAAGGAGTATAAGGAGTCAACCCTCCTTGCTGCCGAATCACTCGGCCTCGAACTTGAGGAGATACCGGACTGGATCTGCTGTGGGTCTACTCCGGCCCACATGAGCGATGAGCTTCTTGGCATCGCTCTTCCGGCTTACAGTCTTCTTCTGGCCAAACAGATGGATACCGACGGGGTACTGGTGACATGCGCCTCATGCTACAGCAGACTCAAGGCAGCGAATCATGCGATTCTGAATGATGGGACCATGAAGAAGAAAGTCGCAGAGGCCCTGGGCGAGGAGTACGATGGCGGTGTACCTGTGCGGCACATGCTTGAGCTCACGAGCGACGCTATCGCGCAGCCCGGTTTTGATGAAAAGATAACGCGGAAACTGTCAGGGCTCAAAGTGGCAAGCTACTATGGGTGCCTTCTGGTGCGCCCCCCTGAAATTACGGGGTTCGATGATCCGGAAGACCCACAGTCACTTGACCGCCTGGTCGCGGCCTTAGGTGCCGAGCCTGTTGACTGGAGATACAAAGTCGAGTGCTGTGGAGCGGCGCTTGCCTTCTCACAGGTGGACATAGTGCGAAAGCTATCAGGTGAGATTCTCCAGGATGCAAAGGATACCGAGGCAGACGTTGTCATTGTCGCGTGTCCTCTCTGTCATTCCAATCTTGATCTGAGACAGCGTAATATAGAGAAGTATCTGGGGATCGATCTCGAAGTGCCGGTGCTCTATTTCACACAGCTGCTCGGACTTGCATTTGGCTATTCGGCCGCCGAACTCGGTCTCGGCAAGCACGAGATAAACCCTGTGCCGGTTCTGAGGAAACGCGGCATTAACATCTGAGGAACTTCTGATGGCAAGAATAGGTGTTTTCATCTGCTGGTGCGGGTCGAACATTGCCTCCACGGTTGATGTCAAGGCGGTTGCCGAGGCAGCGGCTGACTTTCCCGGCGTTGCACACTCCGTCGAGTACAAGTACATGTGCTCGGACCCCGGCCAGACTCTGATACGGCAGGCCATAAAGGAGAAGCAGCTGACCGGGCTTGTGGTAGCCGCATGTAGCCCAAGGATGCATGAGCCCACTTTCAGACGGGCTGCGCTGGAAAGCGGAATGAATCCCTATCTTGTGGAGATGGCCAACATACGTGAGCACTGCTCCTGGGTACATGAGGACAGGGCGGAAGCCACAACCAAAGCGCTTGAGACGGTTCGCATGCTAGTTGAGAAGGTAAGACGAAACACGCCTCTTGAGGAGATAAGAGTCCCTGTGACCAAGCGGGCGCTCGTCATAGGTGGTGGTGTTGCGGGAATCCAGGCCGGCCTGGACATAATCAGCGCCGGCATCCCGGTCACGGTCGTCGAGCGTACGCCATCGATCGGCGGGCACATGTCCCAGCTTGACGAGACGTTTCCGACCCTGGATTGCTCACAGTGTATCCTCACACCCAAGATGGTCGAGCTGAGCCAGAGTCCGCTGACTACGATCTATACCTACTCGGAGATCGAGGAGGTCACGGGCTACGTAGGTAACTTCAAAGTGAAGATAAGGCAGAAGGCCAAGACGGTCGACCATGTCAAGTGCACGGGCTGTGGGATTTGCGTTGAGAAGTGCCCTGCCAAGGTACCAAGCGAATTCGAATGCGGTCTGGCCGATCGCAAAGCCATCTATGTTCCGTTTCCTCAGGCGATTCCCAACAAGCCGGTGATCGACAGGCCTAATTGCATCTACTTCGCGAAGGGCAAGTGCGGTGTCTGCAAGAAGATCTGCCCCGCGGAGGCTATCGATTACGATGTCGAGGACACCATTGTGGAGGAGGAGGTAGGAGCCATTGTTGTCGCCACGGGCTATGACCTGATCGACCGTGCGCTCTATGGCGAGTACGGTTACGGTAAGATTGCGGATGTCGTGGACGGCCTCCAGTTTGAACGTATGTTGAGCGCTTCGGGTCCGACCGGGGGCAAGTTGATCAAACCTTCCACGGGGGAGACCCCGAAAACCGTGGTCTTCGTTCAGTGCGTCGGCTCGCGCGACGATTCAAAGGGCATACCCTACTGTTCCAGGATCTGCTGCATGTATACTGCGAAGCATGCCATGCTGTTCAAGCATAAAGTCAAAGACGGTAAGGCCTATATATTTTACATAGACGTTCGTGCTGGTGGGAAAGGCTATGAGGAGTTTGTGAAGCGCGCCGTTGACGAGGACAGGGTCGTCTACCTGAGAGGCCGCGTGTCCAGGATCTTCGAGAAGAACGGAACCGTCTTCGTCAAGGGTTCCGACACCATCTCGGGGCAACAGGTCGAGATAAGAGCCGACCTTGTAGTGCTTGCGACGGCCGTCGCCGCCTCAGACGGTGCGAGACAGCTGGCGCAGAAGCTCAGGATCGGCTTCGACCAGCATGGTTTTCTGACTGAGGCGCATCCCAAGTTGAGACCTGTCGAAACCAACACGCCCGGGGTCTATCTCGCCGGCACCTGCCAGGCGCCAAAGGATATTCCGGACACCGTCTCCCAGGCAAGTGCGGCCGCAAGCAAGGTGCTCGGGCTTCTCTCATCTGACGAACTTGTCAGGGAACCGCTGGTCGCACATGTGAGTGAGAGCGTGTGCATCAGTTGTTTCGCCTGCGAGGACACATGCCCGTACGGAGCGATCGAGCGGGTCGAATGGAAGGACCCTGAGACGGGCCTCACGACCGAGATCGCCAGGGTGAACCCGGGCATATGCGAGGGATGTGGAGCCTGCATCCCGGTTTGCAGACCGAAGGCCGTGGATCTCAGAGGATTCAGCGAAGAACAGATTTACAGTGAAATCAATGCGTTATCGGATATGTTTAAAGTAAAACGATAGAGGTGGCGATGCCCGATTTCAAACCGAGAATCATCGCGTTTCTTTGCAACTGGTGCTCATATGCGGGTGCTGACCTGGCAGGAACGACCAGGATCAAGTACAGGGCCGAGGTCCGGGTGATACGGGTTCCGTGCTCCGGGCGGGTGGATCCCAGCTTTGTGCTGAAGGCTTTTGAGCGCGGTGCGGATGGTGTCATAGTAGGTGGTTGTCATCCGGGCGACTGTCACTACGTCAGCGGAAACCTCAATGCCAGAAGGAGATTCCTTGTGCTCCAGAGCCTTCTGGATTTCCTGGGCATTGAAGGAGATAAGCGTTAGTGACGAGTGACCGCGAGAACGCACTCAAGCAAAAGGTGAGAGAGCTGATCACCGGGGGTGATCCGGATCTCATCGTAGGCTATGGGAAGACCTATGCAGGTGACGGTGTGCGCCCGCTGTTCGTGAGGACCGCTTCGGATGCGGACAGGCTCGTGTGGAACGACGGTTGTGTCCACAATCTCTCGACCTATCTTATGAGGGAGCCGTGCCTTGAGCACATACGCAAGGGCGGGCGGGTTGGAATTGTCGCCAAGGGCTGTGATGTTCGGGCGATCCTCACACTGATCCAGGAAAAGCAGATCAAGCGTGATTCGGTGCATATCATAGGTGTGACCTGTGACGGAGTCCGGGATACAGACGGTGCAGAGATTCAGGTCAAGTGCCGTGCATGCCCGTGGCAGGTGCCGTCTGTCTACGATGATCTCATAGGGGACGAGGCAGAGGTCAGACCGATAGAGGGGGACCCGCTGGAGGATATAAAGACGATCGAAGCATTGCCGCAGGGTGAGCGATGGCGGTTCTGGACGGACGCCCTCTCCAGATGTATCAAGTGTTACGCATGCCGGCAGGCGTGTCCACTCTGCTATTGCAGGGAGTGTATCACGGAGAAATCACGGCCGCAGTGGATCGAGAAAGCCCCGTCGCTGAGAGGCAATCTTGCGTATCACTTTATCCGTGCTATGCATCTGGCCGGTAGATGCATTTCATGCGGCGAATGCTCCCGGGCCTGCCCGGTGGACATCCCGGTCGACAGGCTTACAAGATACCTGTCCGGAACGGTCGAGGAGGCCTTCGGTTACAGGCCGGGTGTCGATCCTGATGAAGAACCTTTCTTTGTGACTTTTGCCGATGACGATCCCGAGGACTTCATAAGGTAACTGATGAAATGATGACAAAAGACGATCTTCTGAAACTGGTTGGCGATGCCATGACAAAGGGTTTTGCGGTCTTTGCCCCCGTACGCCAGGAGGGTGGTTTGCTGCTGGCAAGAACAGAGGATCCAGGTTCAATAGATTTGGATCATGTGCTCACGGTGAATACGCTCAAGGATGTCATGCTGCCGAGATGCGAAACTCTTGTGCGCTTCGATCTTGAAAAGCCGGGCGTCACGCGGGTTGAGGAAGATGCCGGCCGGGTCCTTGTATTCGGGAGCAGGCCGTGTGATGCAGCCGGGCTCGACATCCTGGATTCCATTCTGATCGACCAGGTGCGTGATGAAAGGTATGCCGGGCGAAGGGCCCGGACAGTGATAATGAGCCTTGCCTGCTCGATATTCGATGAGGCATGTTTCTGCGCGTCGATGGGATACGGTCCTCATGACGCAACCGGAAGCGATGTCCTCGTGCTGCCGAGTGGGGATCGCTACATCCTGAGGGCAATCACCGAGAAGGGGCAGGGCTTTCTTGATGAGCTTGGAGTTCCGGCCGAAGCCGAAGCCGAGCCCGACAAACCACCCGAGCTTGAGCGGACCGTGGACATCAGCCGCATCAAGGAATGGCTGGACAGTAATTTCGACAGTCCTAAATGGAAGACCGTGTCGGACAATTGTGTCAGCTGCGGGACATGCTTCTATCTCTGTCCGACCTGTCATTGCTTTGACATCATCGATGAAGCCGGAATCTCACGGGGGGAGAGGAATCGAATCTGGGACTGCTGTTCGTTTTCGGGCTTTACGAAGATGGCTGCGCACCAGCCCAGGGTGGGGAGACCTGCAAGATACCGGCAGAGGGTTATGCATAAGTTCAAATATACGGTCGACAATGTCGACAAGACGGCATGTGTCGGGGATGGCAGGTGTATAAGGCACTGTCCCTACGGCGTTGACATATGCGAGATCCTGAACGCTCTGGTAGGTGAGGGGTAGATCAAGTGGATGAAGATCTTGTACCACAAACGGTTCGCGTCGAGGCCATTCGACAGGAAACTCCGGACGTAAGATCCCTCAGATTGGTCTTTGAGGATCCCGAGTTCGGCAGGGAGTTCAGCTTTCAGCCGGGCCAGTTCTGTCTGATTTCAGTCTATGGAGTGGGAGAGGCGGTCTTCTGCATCTCTTCGCCTCCGGCCTGGAAGGATTTCATTGAGGTAAGTGTCAAAGAGGCCGGAAAGGTGACGGCGGCCATACATGACCTTGACGTTGGTGACAGGGTGGGCTTCAGGGGTCCTTACGGAAACAGCTTTCCCTACGAGACCATGCAGGGTAGAACCATCGTATTCGTAGGGGGCGGAATCGGGCTGGCGCCCCTGAGACCGCTAATATGGCAGACCCTTTCCGACAGGGCGAAATTCAAGGATATCCACATCATATATGGGGCAAGGACCGTCAAGGACATCGTGTACAAGGAGGAGCTGGCCGAGTGGCAGAAACGGGATGATGTCAAACTCGTGAAGACGGTCGACCCTGGTGGCGAGGATGAGACATGGGATGGTGAGGTGGGCCTGGTACCCAGCGTCTTAGAAGAGGTCAATCCTCCGGCTGATTCGCTACTTGTGACGTGTGGCCCGCCTGTGATGATCAAGTTTACCTACGTTTCAGCCAACAAACTCGGCTTCAAGCCATCCGATGTGATTACGACCCTGGAGATGAAGATGAAGTGCGGAGTCGGCCTTTGCGGGAGGTGCAATATCGGCAGCCGCTACGTCTGCACGGACGGTCCCGTCTTCAACTTCGAGGAGATTCTGTCACTTCCCGATGAATTCTAAAGCCGCTTGTCCAAGCAGCCTCCTCAAGCGACTCCGGATCTGGTTTGATGCGCTCAGAGCGCCTTTTCTGACCGCCTCCGGTATCCCGGTTCTGCTTGGGGCCTTTGCTGCGTTCTCAAGAACCGGAAGTCTGGATTTCACGCGACTGGGTCTTACCCTGGGAGGTGTCCTTTGTATCCATCTGGGGGCGAACCTTGCCAACGACTTCTTCGATGAGCTGACGGGTTGCGACCGTCTTAATCCCGATCCGACACCCTTTTCCGGGGGAAGTCGTGTCATACAGGAAGGATTGCTTCCGGCGAGAGCCATCCTGACGGCTTCCGTGGTCTTCTTTGCGGCGGGGGCGGCGCAGGGACTATGGTTGAACAGCCAGGTGCGAGGCAACAACGTGCTGCTGCTCGGACTTCTGGGCGTCGTATGCGGTGTCATCTACACGGCGGTTCCGGCGAAGTTGAGCTACAGAGGTGCGGGTGAGTTTCTGGTTTTCCTCGCATTCGGACCGCTGGTCGTTGCGGGCAGTTACCTCTGCCAGACCGAGATTCTTGACGGCTTTGCTTTCCTTGTTTCGGTACCCGCAGGCCTGCTTGTCGCTTCCATACTTCTCATAAATGAGGTTCTTGACATCAAGTGGGACGGCCGGGCCGGTAAGCGAACCCTCGTAGTTGTCCTCGGCGAACGACGCGGGTATACTCTGTTCCTTTTGACCTATGTAGGGGCGTTCGTGTGGCTCGCAACAGGACTGGTGCTCCGACTCTATCCACCGGTGGCAGCAGTTGCGTTCCTACCGCTGGCGGCCTTCATAAGACAGGTTCTCCCACGCAATGCTCTGCGGGACAGATCGACCCTCATAAATGCAAGCAGACTCACAATCATGACACACACGATTGCAGTCGCCATTATAGCAATCTCGTTTCTCTTCTGAGGTTGATTGCTTTTGACACCCATTGTCACAGATGTTAACTTAATCGCCGGAGGGGCAGTATGAATCCAACACCAGCTCTTGTAAAAGGCATCACTACACCGATCAGGAGGGAGCTTGAGCTCCTTGAGATGGAGCTCGAGGGAGACTTCTCGTCGGAAGTGGGGCTGATCTCCGGCATCGGGAAGCACCTGATGTCGATGAAAGGCAAGAGAGTGAGGCCGATTCTTGTACTGCTCTCGGCGAAGATGGGCGACCCAGATGTCGCAGACGCGGTCAAGGTTGCCGGTGCAGTAGAGATGATTCACACTGCGACACTGCTTCACGATGATTCGATAGACCGGAGTCACTTGCGCAGGGGCCTGCCGACTGTAAACAAGATGTGGAACGATCAGGTCTCCGTGATAATGGGTGATTACCTGTTCTGTCGTGCCTTCAGGATGCTGCATGAATCCGGCCTGCCTGAAATCGCTTCCATCCTTTCCAGGGGCTCCGACAGCATGACGTTCGGCGAGATGTTTCAAATGGATCTGCGCGGCAGATATGACATATCCGAGCAGACATACACCAAGATGGTGGAGCACAAGACCGCAGCTCTGTTTTGCTCGGCATGTGAGGCCGGGGCCGAGCTCGGAGGATTGGGTGAAGATGAACGGTCGGCGCTCACCCAGTATGGCCGGTGTCTTGGCGTGGCTTTTCAAATAGTCGACGACATCCTTGATTTCATTGGTGACACAGATCTCATGGGTAAACCTGTCGGCAATGATCTGCGTGACGGCAGGATAACTCTACCTCTGATCGCCGCACTCAGGAATGCTGTGGGCGATGGTGGGGCAAGGGTCGCGCAGGCCATCACCTCAGGCCGGCCGGATGACCTGGAGTGGACGCAGATGGTCAGCTTCATTGAGAAACACGACGGTGTCGGCTACTCCCGCGGTGTTGCCGAGAGTCTTGCGGAGCAGGCTAAGACCCATATCGTGGATCTGAAGTCATGCCCGGCCAAGAACTCCCTCATGCTATTGGCCGACCGGGTGGTTTCGAGAAAGAAGTAGCATCTCAGGTGATGAGAAGATACAGGTATCTTCCCCCCGTTCTGGTCATTTGTGCAATCCTTGGCCTTACAATCGTGCGAAGTCTCAAGACCAGAAACCAGCAGTACACGGATTCACGTATCGTGCTTGGCACCTTGGTTGAGATAAGCGTATGGGGGACCGGAGAGGTGTCCGCCCGGGCGGCAGTCGATTCAGCCTTCAGAGAGATAGCCGAAGTGGAGAGCCTCTTTGGTGATGGCATGGTTATCGGCCTGAAGGATGCCGGCGTGGTCGCATCTGATGAGTTCAACCATCTCATGGATACCTCACAACAGGCATATCTTATGGCGGGCGGGTTCTTTGATCCGACTATCGGATCCGTATCCAGGTTGTGGCAGTTCGGCGAAGGTGCGGTTCCACCTCCCGAGGACTCTATAGCACTCGCGCTCTCGAGTGTCGGTCTGGACCATTATCTCGAAACCGGCAGCTCCCAGCATGTCGTATTCGATGTCGGCGGTGTTGCCAAGGGTTATGCAGTTGACCGGGCCGCGGGGAAACTGCGCGCCCTCGGATTCAGGTCCGCCATCATAAATGCCGGCGGTGACCTGGGTCTGATCGGGAAAAGGGTGGACGGCGAGCCGTGGAAGATAGCGATAAGGCATCCCAGACAGGCGGGTACCTTCATCGCCTGCCTTGATCTCGAGGACATCTCGGTTGCCACCTCGGGGGACTATGAGAAGTTCTTCTTGTCCGGCGGGAAGCGGTTTCACCACATTCTTGATCCTCATACGGGAAGACCGGGTTCGAGGTCCACGGGTGTGACAGTGGTGACGCCCAATGCTTGCCTCGGCGACGCGCTGGCCACGGGGTTGTTTCTACTGGGGCATGAGCAGGGCATTCCGGTCGTAGAGGCCGCGGATGGAATCGACGCTGTCTTCGTGTACTCCAATGGTGAAAGCCTTGCAGTGAGTAGTGGTTTGGCAGGCAAGTTCAGGAGGTACGAATCTGAATAGGATCACCGCAGGTGATGTCACGCTGATCGCTCTCCTCTTGCTCCTGGGATTTTATCTGCTGGGCTTCGGTTCATCCGACGGGAATCGCGGCCGGACTGCGGTCATAAGAAACATGAAGGGTGAAGTACTCACACTTGATCTCACCGCGGAGCGACGGGTTGTCGTTGACGGTCAAACGGGGACCACGGAGATCATGATCGGGGACGGATGTGTAAGGTTTCTATCTTCGCCCTGTCCGCACAAGCTCTGTGTCAAGAGGGGTAGAATCCTGCGTGCAGGGGAATGGATCGCCTGTTTACCGAACGGTGTGGTCGTGAAAATTCTGGGAGATGCAGGTTATGACGGTATCACACCCTGAGGAGGATTTGAGGTGAGCGCTCGCGCTCTGTCACGTCTGGGGCTTCTTTCAGCCGGTGCGGTCGCCGTCTATGTTTTCGAGAGTCTGCTTCCCACACCCTTCCCGTGGGCGAAGATCGGGCTGTCAAATACTCTCGTCGTGATCTCACTTTTTTGGTTCGGTCTCAGGGGCGCGCTCATGGTCAACATCGCCAGGGTTGTCGCAGGAAACCTCCTTCTGGGGATCATAGTCAGCCCGGCCTTTGTGTTCTCACTGCTTGGGAGCACCTCGGCCCTCATGGTGATGGCACTCGTGAGGTGGAAGCTGGTCCCGCCGCTTTCCGTCGTGGGGACCAGCTGTGTGGGTGCCGTCGCCAACAATGTCGTCCAGATCACGCTGTTCACAGCGCTTCTGTCCTGGTCCGGTATTGCGCGAAGCCTGCTTGGAGGGTTCATACTGCTGGGTGTAGGGGTGGGGTTTGTGACCGGTCTGATTGCGTCCCGGGTACTGGACAAGGTAGCCCTTGAAAGGACCGGTCCTGTCGGTTAGAGTCTAAGCAGGATGAGAAACGTGGGACATGTGGTGCGTGTCAGGGAAGGTTCCGCAGAGGTTGTGATGGGTGCGCATCTTGAGTGCAAGCGCTGCGGAGCATGTATGGCCGGTATAGAAGAGAAACAACGGACACTTGAGGCGACCAACGGGATCGGGGCCACGGTGGGCCAGAAGGTGGAGATTGAGATAGAGCCGACGCAGGCAGTCGGCGCGGCGTTCCTCATATTCATCCTGCCCCTGATTGCCGCGCTTCTGGGTGGATGGGCCGGATACCGTCTCGCCGGATACACGGGCCTGCGCGCCGATGCGGGCGGTATAGGTCTGGGTGTCATCGCTTTCATTGCTGCATTTGCCCTGTTGCGCCACATTGACAGGCTTCGTTCCGGAGCGCTGATCGCACGGATTGTCAAACTTGTACCTGAAGAAGACCTGCTTGAGAGAGGAGACTGAAACTTTCTTTGACGCCTAAGGTTCTTGCCAGGAAATGCTGCAATCTCGCCCTCGATAAGAAGGCTGAGGATGTGATCATAATAGATCTCCGCAAGCTCAATGCCCCGACGGATTACTTCGTAGTATGCAGTGCGTTGAGTGACAGGCAGGTGAAGGCCATAGCGGATAATGTGGTTGAGGGTCTCAAGAAAGAGGGCAACCGGCCCTGGCACATCGAAGGCCGCACCGCCAGAAAGTGGGTGCTGATCGATTACGTTGACGTAGTCGTACATGTGTTCAATGTTGAGACCAGGGCCTTCTACTCACTCGAGACGCTCTGGGGAGATGCACCTGTAGAAGAAGTGAAACCGAAGAAACGCAGGGTTCGCAGGTCGTGACCGCCACGAAGACAATCAGGCAGCAGCTCGAAGCCACCGTCAGGGCGGCCCTGGCCCGGGCATTCCCGGAACAGGAAGAACTTCGCTTGGAGCTATCCAGGCCCCGCGAGAAGGCTTTCGGTGACTTCGCAACCAACGCCGCAATGGTGGCAGGCAAGAAGCTCGGGCTGAATCCCATGGATGCGGCACGAAAGATCGTGGAGGAGATCGAGGTTCCCTCGCCCCTGATCGCCTCCGTCGACATAAAGAAGCCCGGCTTCATAAACATTGAGGTCGCCCGCAGCGCATACCTGGAGAAGCTCAGAGAAATCGCCACGTTCCCTGATGATACGAGGTATGGGATGGCTCCCACAGGCCGGGGCAAGAAGGTCCAGGTTGAGTTTGTGAGCGCCAATCCTACCGGCCCCTTGAACGTTGTCAGTGCAAGGGCCGCCGCCGTCGGTGATGCCCTCGTGAGACTGCTGCGCCGTACAGGCTATGATGTCAGGAGCGAGTTCTATATAAACGATAGCGGTACCCAGGTTGAGCTGCTTGGGGAGTCTCTCAAGGCCCGTTTCCGTCAGGCTCTTGGCGAGAAGTGTGAGATCCCCGAGGGAGGGTATCCGGGAGAGTATCTCACCGAAGCCGCTGAGGAGATAGTGCCGGAGAAGATGCTGCAATCTCTCGCCCAAGCCCTGGAGTCCCCGGCCGGGGGCACCGATGATGCAGCCGAGCGGGAGCGTGCAGCCGGATTCCTTCCCGCGCTTGAGGATGAGCGGGAGCATATCGACCGCTTCCTCGAAGACACGATCGCGGCCAATCCGGATGAGCGAAGAAACAAGAGGACGTATTTTGATGATTACTTCGCCTTCAGGGAGGCACTCGAGCCAGAGCATGTGAGTCTCTGGATGCCCCTTTATGTCTGCCATCTCTCGAGCCTCGGTCTGACATTCACCGGGGATATGCTTGACAGGCTGGTCTGGATTGAGCGATTCAGATCCTATCTCAGGGCACAGCGGGTTGAGGGCATCACCGTAGAAGATGGCGGGATGATGTCGGCGGGGCGTGTTTTCCTGGGTGAGCTCGTCGAAGGGGTCGGTTTTGACTTCTCGCGCTTCGCGGTTGCAGAGATAGTCCGGACGCAGCAGGCTTCGCTGGAAAGGTTCTACGGCCCCGTTGAGACCCTGCGTGCCAAGCTCGGAGTCGCTCCCGGGGAGGGCCTGCGCTTCGACAGCTGGTTCCGGGAATCGTCACTCAAACATGACGTGGATGAGATGCTGCGTACGCTTCTGTCTGATGGGCGTTTTGTCGTTGAGAAGGAGGGAGCGGTCTGGCTAAAAGGTGGAGATGAGGAGGACGCCAACGAGTGGGTGATGAGAAGGTCGACCGGCCAACCCACCTATTTCCTGTCCGACATTGCCTATCACGTCAACAAGCGGAAGCGCGGTTTTGAGCAGGTGATAGATATCTGGGGCCCTGATCACCACGGACACGTGGGCAGGATGCAGACCGCAATGAAGGTTGTCTCCCACGTACTCCCCGATCTTGAGATCGGGGAAGACTGGCTCAGGGTGCTGATCGCTCAGCAGGTCAACCTCATCAAAGACGGCAGCCGCGTGCAAATGTCAAAGCGCAGCGGTGAGTACGTGACGCTTGACGACATGGTAAGTGAAGTCGGCGCCGACGTGGCCCGCTTCTTCTTCCTCATGCGAAGATGTAACAGTCATCTTGATTTCGACGTCGATCTTGCCATGAAAACCTCAGAGGAGAATCCCGTCTATTACGTCCAGTATGCGCACGCAAGGATATCCAGCATCCTCGAGTTCGCGAGGCAGAACGGGTATCGTGAGATCCCACCGCCACTGGCGGACCTGGCACTGCTTGCGGCCGAAGAGGAACTCGAAGTCATCAGAACGCTTGCCGGTTTCGATGAGCTTGTCAGAGTGAGTGCCCTGGCGCTCGAGCCCCACAGGATAACCACGTACCTGGTGGACCTTGCCGGCAAGTTCCACAGGTTCTATCACAACCACCGCGTTGTGACCGATGACAGGGCCTTATCGGACGCAAGGCTCTATCTCTGCTTCGCCGTCAGATCGATCCTTCGCAGTGCCCTGTCGCTGATAGGTATTTCCGCCCCCGACTCCATGTGAGAGACCCAGGGGTACTACACGATCGTTCATGAACATCATCCGCTTACCCGCGAGGCCGGAGATGACTGGCTGTAAACGGGGTAGGTTGGCCTTGACACTTGCTGCAGGTTAGCGTACAATGGATGTGGTACGTGATGGGATGCAAGGAGTATAGGGGTCCTACAATGGCCGAGGCTGAGCAGGGCAGTGCTTGAGAGGGGGATTCCTGATGACGGAGTTTCTGAATGAGTCAGAGCCGATTATGCCGATTGGAGTTGTGGCCAGAAAACTCGGCGTGTCGGTTTCGACTGTCAGGTTATACGAAAAGGAAGACCTGCTGTCTGCCGCAAGATCCCCGAGCGGTCGCCGGCTCTATTGTGTAAACGATGTACTGGTTGCCTCGAAGGTCAAGGAACTCATACGCGAGCATGGATTGAACTTTGCCGGCGTTCGGGCTTTCTTTGCGACGATACCATGCTGGCGTATTGCGAAGTGCCCTGCGAAAGTAAGGAACAAGTGCACGGCATATCGCGGTCAATTCGCCCCGTGCTGGTCGCATCTGACCGAAGGCTGCGTTCGCAACGGTGACCGGTGTTCAAGCTGTATAGTCTATGCAGCTGTGGCCCAGACACCTCTGGCGGAGATGGCGCACATGCTGGCAGAGAACGACAGGTTTCCGAGCCGCTCAGGTAAAGAACCTCAGCAAGGGTAATCGCACACCCGCACTCCCGGCATGGACTGGCGGCGGCTCCCATCAGTCCGCGGGACAGGAAGAGCAGATCTACCCCCCGGTGATTCACCCACAAAAGAGCTTGACGATTGACTATCTTGCTGTTACCATACACACTACATAACATATAGAATATGTTCTTATTTTTCTGCTTCGTTTGCTGTACATTGGATATGGGGTGCGTGGGAGGAGCAGCGGAATCGAGGAAGCTTACCAATCTCCACCCAGGTAGCGTCCTCCTTGCCACCAGCTGTATCCCGGCAATCAGGATGGTCGGGCAGCCCAATACCGTTCTCCTCCCCGGACCCCGCTGATAATGGCTTACTGGTAGCTGTGAAGCCCCCCGAAAATATAGTTGGCAAGGAAGGTAAAGATAACAAGGGCAAAGCCTGTGATTGACAGCACGGCTGCCGGCCTGCCCTGCCAGCGCTTCAGCCGCCTGGCGTGAAGGTAGATTGAATAGACCAGCCACACGACCAGAGTTGCCACCTCCTTGGGATCCCATCCCCAGAATGTCCCCCACGCCTTTTTAGCCCAGATCGCCCCTGCAAACAGCGCGCCGATTGTGAAGAGCGGGTAACCGACTGCTATCAATCTGTAGGTGATATCATCAAGCCGCCTGAGCGAAAGGGCATCATCACTGTCCTGCATTCCGGCCCGGGAGGCCTTTATGAGGTATGCGATACTCATACCGCAGGCGACAGCGAATGCAGCTTCTGCCAGGATGGCGACTGAGACATGAATCTTGAGCCAGTACGATTGGAGTGCGGGTACAAGCTGCATTTCCCGCCGGGCGGGAAGGAGGGAAGCAAGCGCGATCAGGCCTACGGCGGCAGGCAGTGCCGCGGCCCCGAGCAGAGGTTCGCGTGTGAAACGCAAGAGCAGCAGGAGAACAAGGACCGCTCCCCAGGCGAGCAGTGTGGAGTATTCGTACATCGTGCTGAGCGGCAGCCGTCCGAGCGCTGCCCATCTGCCTACTATTGCTATGGTGTGGAGTGTAAAGCCCGCCGTTGTGGCTATCAGACCGATTACCGGGAAGACCCGGCGCCGGACGCCTATATAGGCTATGTACATGAGCATTGCTCCAAGATAGAGCCAGAAAACCACACCGAAATTAGAGACAATCAACTGTTCTACACTTTCTGACATTCTTTTCCCTCCATGCGTCCTTCAATAAGTGTCAGAAGATCCGGAACATCACGGCTCCTTCGCCGCCAATCCGCCCGATTTGACCTGCTCCACACTATCTCGGAAGTGGAACTCGTCTTGGGCTGGACAAGTATCATGATTCTCTCATGTTTTACAATGAGTGCAACGACCACCCCGATGCTGGCAAACAGGAAGCCGGCGAATACGATCGAGGTTCCCGGGCTGTGTGTCACCTGGATTCCCGAGCGGTACCTGGGCTCAAACCCCATGAAGTGTATTTTGAGGGGTGCAAACGCGTCGGCCCCGTGGAATTCAGGCATCATAAGAAACAACCACGTTCTGGCGACCAATGTCCCCGACCGGAGCAGAGCGATCTGAATAGCCGGATTCCTGGGCTCTGAACTTGCCGAGAAAACGTTACCCTGAGAATCCATCTTGAAATCCACTGAAAAATCCGTTGCCGTTATCACGTCATCGCCGCCGAGGCTGATCGTGTCGCCAAGACCTATCCTCACAAGTCTCGGGGAGGCAGCCGTGTCCTCTAGCGCTTCAACAGCGAGACTGGCACTGGTGAACGATCTACCTTCATGCCCGTAGGAACTCTGGTAGAAGTTGATCCCGTCGTAGGTGAGTGGATCGTTCACCTCTATGGTCTTCGTGAGAACCGGTTGCCCGCCTTCAACAACTGTGAGGGTCGAGAAGTAGTCGCTTATCTCGCCCGCCTCGTTCATCGCAAGCTCGAAACGCTCCAATCTGACAACGAAATCTCTTTCGGGAACACTGACCTCCTGACCCTCTGAAACATCCACGTGCGTCCTGAAGCCCATGATCGCGGTAATACCCCCGCCGATGATCAGGAGGATCAGACCCAGGTGGGTCAGCGGAGCACCCAGGCGCTGCCAGGAGTTTTTGCGGGCGGCTATGCCGTGAACACCATCGCCATATGTCTTGCTTGAGACGGTATACCTCTCGGCGATGAGCGTCTCCGACGTTGAGGTGGCGGCTGTCCCGGAGTCATGCTGGACTGTGAGAATCACCGATTTATCACGGCTAAGCGAGTCCGGTCCTGGAGGCGAAGGTCGGGCTGACATCGCTCGCAGGGTCGAGGGCAGACGCCTTAGGGTGCACAGCGTGAGATTCAGGGTGAAAAGCATCAAGAGTGGCAGATACCACCACGAGCTGTAAGGATTGAGCACGCCGAGCCGGACCAGGAGGAGCGCCCTGGTCTCTCCGTACCTGACTGAGAGATCATGCACGGTCGTTCCTGCGGGGAAGTGGGTTGTGAGTGCAAGTGAAATCGCGGACGCAGCAGCCAGCAGGATGAAGAGGATGAGACCCGTTCTAAAAGATTCCAGTGTTTTGAAGAACATCCGTGACCCCCTGGGCCTCACCATACACGATCGCCCCAGCCCGATCCTTCTGGCTCTCCGCCTCAGCATTTAGTATAATAAACCTGTTGCGAACATTGCAAGTCACATTGTATAATCGGCGCTGCATTAGCAGGTGTGATGAGATGACGAGGCGATGGCCCGTGGGTGTCCGCCGGCTGAGAGAAGTGCGGGCGAAAGAAGGGGGCAAGTTTGGATCGCGATGACGCCACTGTGAGATTTGGGGCGGGGGCTGGAAGTTCCGTCGGGATTTTACAGAGGATCCTGAGCAGGAAGATCGGACTGCTCGGCTTCTACCTCAGTCTTGCAAGCATCTTTCTTTTCATTGTTGCTTACGTGGTCTACCATTATACTTCTGATGTCCGGGTCGGGGTTGTGACTTTCATGGCCATACCCGGTCTGCTTCTGCTGGGCATCACTTTGACACTGCTGAGTGTCTGGCTTCCCCATCATGGCGACTCTTCGACGTTGCTCGGCAGTCTTGGCATTCCGCCCTCACCTTCAGCATGGAGGCCTGTGTTTCTCAGAGGATTTCTCACTCTTGTGGGTGTCGGGCTGGCGTCATTCATGATCTACCAGGGCTACTTCTATTCTGATTCAGTCGAATTCTGCGGGATACTATGCCATCGCGTGATGCTGCCGGAGTATACCGCTTATCAAGGGTCCGCGCACTCGAAGCTTCCATGCACAACCTGCCACATCGGTTCAGGTGCTTCATGGTTTGTTCGGGCGAAGCTGGGCGGACTACGGCAGGTGCTTGCTACCATACTCAATACATACGAGAAACCGATTCCAACTCCGGTGCACGATCTCAGGCCTGCCAGGGAGACCTGCGAGGAATGCCATCTCCCCGAGAAATTCCATGGCGATGTCATTAGAGTAGTCAGAGGCTATCAGGATGATGAAGCAAACAGTCCCATCAGCACAGTTCTTGTCTTGAAGACCGGCGGTCAGCGGCACGGACTGGAGGAGGGGGAGGACATCCACTGGCACGTCACACGCACGGTTGAGTATAGGGCAGATGATGAATCGAGACAGGAAATCTCGCTTGTGCGATATACGGACAATGACGGCAAACAACACACCTACCGGGCTGATGATGACCACGATGCGGATGTGGGGTCCTTAAGGCAGATGGACTGCATAGACTGCCATAACAGGCCGACGCATGTCTTCGAGCTCGCCGACAAAGCCGTCGACCGGCTTATTTCTGAAGGGCGTATTGACAGGACGATTCCTTATATCAGGTCTGTGGGGATTTCGGCGCTGGAGCAGGAGGCATCGACACAGGAAGAGGGACTCGGCAAGGTCGCGGATTATGTCGGGGAGTATTATGATGAGAACTACCCGGATGATGCGGCGGGCCTTCGGCCTTCACTTGACACAGCCGTAGAGGGCCTCAAGTCAGCTTATGCACGCAACGTGTTTCCAGCCATGAACGTTACCTGGGGTACCTACATTAACAACATCGGCCACGAGCCGTGGCCGGGATGTTTCCGGTGCCACGGCAGCGATCTGGAGGATGAGGACGGAGAGGGGATCTCCGGTGATTGCATTACGTGTCACGCCATCCTGGCATTTGAGGAGGAAGGCGAGCTGGATATATACGGATTGTTCGACCAGTAGGTTGGGGAGAACCGCTATCAAAGGAGGAGAGTACGCGATGAAGAGGATAACAGCGGTCACTGTCGGTTTGCTCGTGGTCTGTCTTGGCCTTGCATATTGCTGGGCTCAGTCTGAAGGCGATACTCCGGATAAAGCGACGAAGAAGGAGGAGCCCAAGGCCGAGTACATTGGTGCGGCATCATGCAAGATGTGCCACAACACCACGAAGATGGGGAAGCAGTACAAGGTTTGGAGCGAAGGCCCCCACGCCAAGGCGTTTGCGGCTCTGGCAAGTGAGGAGGCCCTTGCGCTGGCCAAGAAAGCAGGTGTCAAAGGGAGTCCTCAGGAGGCAGCGCAGTGTCTCAAGTGTCATTCGACTGCTGCCGGGCTTACGAAGGCTGAGATTCCCAAGAAGATGAAACTTGAAAACGGTGTTGAGTGCGAGACGTGCCACGGCCCGGGCAGCCTGCACAAGAAGATGATGGCGAAGAAGAAGGGTGCTGAGGGAACAGGACTTGTCGCAACAACGGAGAAGACCTGTGTGGGCTGCCACAATGAGGAGAGTCCTACGTATAAGAAATTTGAATACGCCAAGGCCACGGCCGCTATAGCTCATCTGAAACCAGCCAAAGCCGGGGCGGAGAAGACCGGTTCCGAAGCCAAGCCCAAGGAGACATCCGGTAAGGAGACGACCACGGAAAAGGGGAATGGCGATACCGAGGAAAAGTCCGGGAGCTGTTCACACTAGCCGGCCGGTCATCTCACTGAAAAAGAGGATAGCCTAAGGTTGGGTGTGGCACCCGGGTCTGATGCAGACAGGTTCACCTGCTGTTACATCGTGGCAGGCCGCGCATCTTTCTATATCATTCCTGGCTAGCTCCGAGTGAAGCCCACCGTCCAGACCGAGCCAATCGGATGA
>JALGZP010000011.1 GCA_025774845.1 bacterium | reverse complement strand
AACAGACCCCTCTCGTCTGAATCGAGAGGCGCCGGTGGCTCGTATGCGTAACCCGGGACGAGATTCCTTAAGAAGGCAGGTGTCTCCACAATTTCAAGTATCGCATTCACCGGTACAGTGGCAAGGTCTTCTCTTTTGACAAAGACGAGGGCCGATTCAGTCTCGGCCGCGATGTACCGCTTAATATCATCCCGAGTCAGTTCACCCACCCCGGTGGTATCGATCATCGTGCCCGGCCGGTCCTCGCCATATGCACCTCTCCGGTCCCATGCATCGTTGAGTATTCGCTCGGCGTAGGTCATCAGGTCTTCGGGGCTTTCGCGCACAAGATTGCGTGTCTCGAGGAGCCTGACGAAGTCACTGCGGCCAAGGGCGAAATTCTCATCTGCCGTAGGAGCCAGCGAATCCAAAAACGCCGCGAACCCCGCCAGGGCTTCCCGGGCCCCTTCGATCGTCCGGGCGTCAACATCTGTAATGCCTTCAAGGAACGGCAAGAAGTCTTTAAGACCGGCAGAGGCGACCTCGCAGTGGAGTCTCACGGGACGGGTGAGATTCCCGCGGGCATTTGCGACAACCTCGGGAATCGCTTCAAGTCTCAAGGCAAGGTTGGTGCTGCTTTCCGTATCGGGCCGCAACACCAGATAGTAGATTCCTGAGATACATGCGTTGGAGTAAAGCAGCGGTGACTTCCGCCACAACTCCAACTCCTCAAGCACGAGGACCTGCGTGGCCATTTCGGATGAGAGCGCGTTAAAGTCGATCCATGAGTCCATGCTCAGGCTGTCTTCGTGGAAGCGCTCAAGGGTAGCCTGCAGGCGCTTGATCCTCCTGACGAACCCGCCTACCTTCCGCGGGGCATATGTCGTCAGCCGGTCGTCGAAGTCGCTAAAGCCCTTGGACGATGCATATGCCGGGTCAAATTTGAATCTCGCCTGGTAGAACTCCTGCCCGATCGAGTCCACCACCGCATTGGCCTCAGCGGCGTTAAGCGGTACCCTCTCCTGACCCTTCCACCCTACTTGTGGCAGACCCAAGAGCAGCAAGACAAGGAACCAGCGCAAGACCTCTCCTTTGATAACACGTTGCTATTAGGTAGGATAGGCATTTCCACCCCTCCCGTCAACCCCATAGGTCGAGGGCCGGCACGGGGATTGAGTGCATGCACCATGAGCACTATCCCGGCAGGACACGGAATCGGGCGCGTGTGGCATCGGCTCGAAGCTCGTGCTACGAGCGTAGTGTGGGCAACAGCAACGCTCTGCCTGCACAGGATTCGGGCGAGTCGGTTTTAGCCAGGCCTCCCTGCCCCGCACTGCAACCTCGCACCGGCTATGCATATTCTAAAGCTTGTGCGAAGTTAAGTCAAGTCGAAAAGACGTGGTCAAAATGGGTTACATCGTAATGCTAAGAATTTACTCTAGAGGGTGTCCGCTTCTCACTGGGGTAATTGGTGCCACAATAGCAATTGGTGCCGAGGGTCGGAGTCGAACCGACACGGACCTTAAGGTCCAGAGGATTTTAAGTCCCCTGCGTCTACCAAATTCCGCCACCCCGGCACCATCTGAATTCTATTAGCGAGTCGTGTGATTATCAAGCATTAGTTAGCCTGACTGACCGGCGGGAGATTCGCCCCGCGCTCCAACCCTTACACCTTTCACCAGTAGCCATAAACAAAACGAGGCTTCCGCAATCAAAGGCACAATGTAGATCGGCGTGATGAGCGATACGTATTCGGGGAAAAGGAAACGTGTAAGACTTCCGGTCAGATAGACCGCAGCGGCCACCATCAACCCGTAGCCCAGAATCCTGGGAAAGTACTCTGACCTGACAACCAGGTACCCGAGAATGAGACTAGAAAGACCGAAGAACAGTAGTCCAAGATCATAGCCATGGCTATGCATATCCAGGAACAACATCACCAGTCCATTCAACTGCTTGGCGCCGAACGCGGTCCCGTATCCTGCACCCTTCAGTAGCAGCAAGACGGCATGGTAATTGAGCAGATTGAGCCCCAGTACAGCGGCCTGAGTCAGTCGGAAAGCAGCTGCCGTCAGAGCCAGAGTTCTGCTGACCGGCTTGAGTAATACGTAAAAGAGCACAGCGATGGCGACGTCGCATAATAACATAATTGAGTCTGCGGCGAAACCGATGCGGAACAGCCCTTCAGAGGCCAGTATATTAGTGGTGGTGGCGGTGGCATCCCCCATCACGATAAGGCTGGACCGAACAAACACCTCACTGAAGATCCCGAATACAATGATGATCAGATACAAGAGTCCTGCAATCCTTGCACAAACAAGCGGAGAGGCTTCAGTGGTGCGGATTGCCATTTCGATTCCTCCTGACATACGGGTGAGCGGTTAATTGTTTCCAATCCACTCTAACCAAATGATAGGTGCTCTCGTTAAGTTCTACGCGGATGTTCACCAGCCAGCACTACGGGCACAGCTGAGAACTGTATGCTTCGAGATGGCGACCGCGCCAACATCGAAAAGCTCGCCGCATCTCGTGCAGCCGCCAGGTTCCGTCGGCCTGCCGGTAGTATACGATCCGGTGCCAGTCGCCTCGCACCGAGTCATCGAGGAAGCCATCGCGGACCATGGTTACCACCGTAGTATCGGCCCCCTCGCCCCGGTTCTTCTTTTCTGTGAGCCAAAGGACCCTCGTGTCCACATCTGCTCCGAAGAGTTCAACGGTCATCCTGAGTGGGCTGGCTGCCCACGTCTCAGCGGCCGCGACACTCTCGCCAACTCGCGCATTTAAACGGGCAATGTCGACAGACTCCCAGGATTCCACCTCTACATCCAGCCCCTGCGTCACCTGCGGCTGCTGCGCGGCACAACCAGCGACAAGAAACAGAAACATTGCCAACCAGCGCATTGCCTGTCTACTCCTCAGTATGTCTGACGGGGGTGAGTCCCCATGAACTCAGCAGCGTCTGGAACGTTTACAGGCGCCTCCACTCCCGCAACCAAGAATGATCACCATTCCCAGCAGGAATCCAAGGTTGTACCAGTTCCCGCTGTTGTGCACCTCATACAGGTGCACCTTGTTGGTGAAGAGTGATACGATAAACGTAACCGGAGCTATGATCCCATGCCATAGACCCTTCCAAAAACCCGCCACCTTCCCGTCTTCATCGGGGGAGTCGACCAACCGGTTTGGGCCTGGGGCACAGCCCATCACCATCGCAAGTACCAGGGTAGCTGCCACCGGAACGAATACTCTCTTCATCTTGTTCCCTCCGTTTGCTCTCGAGATCTTACCAGGGCTTCACACCAGAGTTCAACTCCGAGGAGACGCCCCTCATACGTGCTGATCCACGAGGATCGGGTTTCCATCAGGATCTACTGCAATAAAGCTGGCAGGCCCCGAAGTGCTCTCGTCCGCCTCGCTCATGAGCTCCACGCCCTGCTCCTTTGAAAGCAAAACACACGGTTCTTGCCGTTAGGTCTTACTGTCGTGCCCCACAGTTATGACCACGTTTCCTTTCTTGTGCCCCTTGTCGACATACCTGTGAGCCTCGGCAGTCTGTTCCAATGGATAGCATCTATCAATGACCGATTTCAGATTTCCCGCCTCAATAAGCTCTTTGAGGAAAATCACATCCTCAGTTCTACTGGGTGCTATTCCCAATATTACCTTCTTGCTGCCTATCATTGAAGTCCATAGTGCTTGAAGAAGAGGCCATTCAACTGTCAGATAGATCCCTCCTTGCTTTAGCGAGTCCTTACACCGTGAAAACGAAGTCTTCTCTACCGTGTCGAAAATCGCGTCATAGGTCTGACCGCTTTTCGTAAAATCCTCTTTCGTGTAGTCGATTACCTTATCGGCTCCCAGAGATTTCACCAGTTTTAGGTTCGTGGTACTGCATACTCCGGTAACTTCTGCCCCGAAGTATTTGGCAAGCTGTACCGCAAAGGTGCCTACACTGCCAGAAGCTCCATAGATAAGGACTTTCTGGCCGCTCTGTATATTTCCCTTTCTAAGAAAATGCAATGCAGTAAGCCCCCCAATAGGAACAGCGGCGGCCTCCTCATAGGTCATATTGGCCGGCTTCATTGCCACCAGGCCTTCTTCGGGCAGACATTTGTACTCGGCATTACAACCATTGAAACTCACTCCCTTAGTATATCCAAAAATCCTATCGCCTTTCTTAAACAGTCTTACATCTTTGCCCACCAATTCAATTTCCCCGGCCAGATCACAACCTGGTATTTTCTTTCTCGGTTTTCTAAGACCATACATTATTCGCCCGGGAAGCCAGAACCATCGAGCGAATGTGAAACTCCGAATTCTACAGTCTCCTCTTGTTACTGTTGATGCATGGACTTTTACCAGAATTTCATCATCCCTGGGAGTAGGCTTATCTACTTCTCTGAGCTGAAGAACATCCGGCGGTCCATATTTCGTGCATACAATCGCTTTCATGAGTCTCCTTCCGGAATTGAATCGATCCTGTCATCTCAGCTCACCCGTAATCGTAGCAGCGAAGCTCTAATCTTGCAGGTGCAGCGAGTGGTTAGGCACCAGTGAGCAAAGCAAGAATCGCTAGGCTAATACTCCAGGAGTTCCTTGATTTCATAGTGCTGTGAACGCCCATCGAATCGTTCCAAGACCTCGCGTGCTACCGGGGGCACATGTGCCTCCTCGTAATCCTCCCCTGCAAACTGCTTAACCGCTTCCCAGGAATCAAACCACATGATGGTGATGAATTCTATCTCGTTTTCTAGGGGGCGCCGTAATAGTTGGAAAGCCCGATAGCCCGCCAACTTCCTCGCAGCGATTCCCGGAATGATCTCCTGCTTGAGAAGCTGCTCGTACTTGTCTGCGTATTCGGGTTTCGTCCAGCCGTGCCAGATTCTTCCAATCATGAGATTATTCAACTCCTTTTTGAGGATGATGTCCCAGCGGGCCGGGCGAGTGACAGTCTGCTCCCGCCGCTCAAACGGCCTGTTAGGCCATCCATCTTGCCCACAGGGCCGGCCCATCACCAGGTCATTGATCTCCAGTAGACTATCCCCGGGACGATTATGAATCCGCGGATAACAGCGGTAGCCAGCAGCACGTTCGTAGGAATTGCTCCACCAAAAAACATGTGAAGTTGGCTAATCCCGTAAACAGTCAGGACCAAAAAGCCTATGACACTCCACCGGCGCAGGTTCCAGAACGCGATAAGTACGACCACCTGGGCCACAATACCGACGATGGCCGGGATTAACGGCAGACCTCGTCGCAAGGCCACCTGGTACAATCCCGATAGGATGAACCACGCATAGAGGACAGCCATAACCTTGATCAGGGTTGGCGTCCGTATGTCTGTCTTCTTCGCGAAGGGTCCGAACAGATTCATCTGGCCTCCTGAGCTTTCATACCTAATCGCAATTCGCCTAACGTCCGGTACGTCTGTGATGCGCTCAGGGCGCGAGCGGACAATGGCGGTAAATGCGATGTTCTCTTCCCGGCACACGCTGAGAATGCCCTGGCCGAGACCACCCGCGGCGCCGATGACGCCACGTGACGAGGAAGCGGACGGGATGAAGTAAGAGAAGATGGCGTCTTCATGTTTGAACAGATCATTCAGCAGCCAACACTTCGATGATCTCCGAACAGCCTCCATCGTGCAAAAAGGCGGCATGGTCGGCGACATTCTCAAACTTCCGTCCGACTATCTCTGGGCACTCGAACTTGGAGCCGGTGAATTTCAGAAACCTCTCAATCGTTGCTATGGCTCTGGCATTCTTAAAACTGATCTTACCGCCTTCCCTGCGGGTGTTCATCCCGATGATCCATATCGCGGCTCCCAGTGCCCCGCATGCACCTCCGCTCAGACCGATACCGCCCGCGAGTCCCGCCGCCATTGCCTTATGCGAGTCGGATACACCCATCTTCTGTGCCAGCATTGACGCGCAACTCACCGGAGGGGAAGGTGCTTCGATGTGTTCCTGGGATAGAGCGGTGTTTATCTCGCTGAATGCCACCGGGGCATATGCCGCAGTCTTGTGAAAGCAGCGTATGCTCCCGCCCTTTAGAAGGAAAAACACGATCATCTGCATGGTTGATGACGACTTACCTATACCGGTTATGTCGACGCAATTGATACTTCCGTTTTGAGCACGGAAGGAATCCACAAGTCGTTGGGCAGCAACAATTGCTCCGGTCTCAGCCTGTGGGCCCGGGCCAAAGAGTCGATAGGCCTGCGCCCCCGCGGCGAGTGTCGCACCCCAAATCATGCCGCACTGGTAGCCATGTTGCATTATTCCGCCCGCTAAGGGCAGGGAGGCGCGCTCCTCGAGTTTCAAGGGGTGATCGAATGAGCGGTCAACGACGCTCATAATCGTTTCCGATCACGTGCCCTCTTTAAGAAATGTATATATCGTTCCCAGTGATGATATTCTGCCTTTTGCTTCGGCCATCACTCCTCCGATTTAGCGCGGTTTCGCTTGATGAAGACAGCCAACTCCCGATATACCCGCTGTCTTTCGTCTCTCGTTACGATCCAGGTCTTTGCGGCGCAGATGTACAGGACCAAACCGACCCCGGCGACAGCCAGGAGTTTGGGAAGAAGAAGCGCAAACGGGAGAAAGGAGACTATGACGGTCCGTCGCTTCACCGGCATTCCATACGCGGCGCATATACGGACTGTGATAAACCACATGACGAGATACGAGACAACGGTTGCAACGGCTGCTCCGACGATGCCCCACCTCGGTATCAGGAGGAGGTTCAAGAGCACGTTTACAGGAAGTGCACAGACGATCCCGATGGCGGAGACGTAGGTCCTTTCGACAAGGGTTGGAAACACGCCGAAGAGCCAGAGCGAGATCGTGAGGATATGGAACACGACAATCCACGGGAGAACCTGCGCACCGGCGACGTAGTCCTGACCCAGGAGAAGCACGATTATCGGCTTCGCCAGCAAAACGAGCACAAGACCGATTGCAAGCAACCCGACAGCGGTGACACGTATCGAGAGATCGAGGTTCTTAAGCGCACCCTCCCGTTTGCCTCCCTCCCACGCTGTGCTCAGATGAGGATAGATCACACTGTTCACGGCAAGACCGACGGCGGAGATTGTCGCGCTCAGATTGATGGCAGCCGAGTATATGCCCTGATCCGATGAGGTCATCAGCCGCTGGAGACTCAGTCTGTCGACGTAGTTGAAGACCTGGCCCAGGATCGGTGTAATCGTAAACCACATCGTGAATCGCAGGAGTCGCTTGTAGAATCCCACCTCATCGGCCTCTTTATAAACCGGCTCCTGGGTCCGCAGGTACCCGGCCAGGAGCGGTGCGAAGAGCGGGATACACAGAATCATTGAGATGCCGTAGGCAAGGAGTCCCACCGATGCAGAACGGTAAACGACGACCAGCAGCCCTCCGAGCAGTGCAAAGATGGCCACCTGGCTGAATTCGAGTATGGAACTCGCTCGAAAAAGCTTTAGACCCGCGAATGTTGTGACGAGATTTCTCACGACCACCATCCCCGGAATCGCAAGTGCCGCAAACATCAGTACGATCGCCTGACCGGGCTCACCGTAGAGAAGCCGCGAGAAGGCTGAGGGGAACAGAAACACGATTACCCCGAGGACCAGCGCCAATGAAATGTTCAGAGCGTATGCTTTCCGGATGAACCATCTGAGGGCACCCATGCCCTCATAACGCGGAGCGTACCGCCCGAATGCTGCCGTGATTCCCAGCCCCGCAATCGATACCGTGATCAGAACGAAGAAGAAACCGAGGGTGAAAATACCGTACTGCTCAGTGCCGAGCAAACGGGCAAATATGATTCCCCTTCCAAACGCCACGATCTTCTGAGCTATGAGAAGGGAAAAGACGAGACTGATGGATGCTGCAATCCTGTCCTTATGAAGGAGACGAGTCACGATCCTCCGCTTTCGCTTGGCCGAGACACCGGGCCCGACTCATTCTATTTCGCATCCCCCATGCCTGTCAACCTCTGAGACGCGCGGAGCGGTCGACGGCGTGCCTTCGAGCGAATCTGATCGTGAGGAAAAAGAATCACAGAGCCCGCAGCAAATCGCTGGTGCACCTTTTGGGCCGCAAGCGAATGCCTTTTCTGAGCAAGCGGAGCGAAAGGTGCACCAGCGTTCGGCTTCGGGAACGAGAAAGGTGGAGGCGGCACCCGGATTCGAACCGGGGAATAACGATTTTGCAGACCGTCGCCTTAGCCACTTGGCTATGCCGCCACACTCAGCACTAAAACAATGATCACTTTTTATGATACCGCGTCGCCGCGGGAAGGTCAAGTCGGATTCTAGCGGGTCCAGGGTTCTCCAACGGGAACTCACTGTCATCTGTTAGATCGGAGCTCCGGTATCCATGCGTGTATATCGTGTCCCCGAAGATCTTCCTCAGGTAGGCGTCTTCCTTCGGTCCCGTCAGGGTCCTGTCATGGAAGGTATAGGCTGCGAGAGGATATATCTCGCTTCGGGGTATGCTGATCCTGCCATAGAAAGTGTGGGTGAAGAGATTCCCTTGAGCCTTCTCATCGTCGTACCAGAGTTCGATATCTACGTGCTGGCAGTTCATCCTGCTGTAGGCTATCCTGATCACGTATTCGTCGTCCTTTACTATGTGATACCTTTGCTCTCTGCCACTCTCCACGATCAGGTCCATCAGCTTCTGTTCATACTTTGCCTCAACACCGAGATCGATATCAAAATCCCACGGGATGAGCCCCTTGTGCCTTACGGCTCCCAGGTGTGTACCCCACAGGATGAAATACGGTATCTCGTTCGCTTCGAGGATATCGACCAGCCAGAAAAGTACTTCGACGAGCTTGGTCGTACAGCAAACGGGTGTGTCCTCTCCGAGATACCAGTAACCGTAATGCGCATTGTGAAAGTCATCCCCGCATCGTATGGTGTCACGTGTGCATTCGGTTCGACGCTTGGGATCGAAGACATTGACGACTCTGTGCATTCTGTAACCGAGCGCCTTCGTGAAACGCTTGGACCATCTCACTGACCGCCTGAGCGGTCCGATACCTTTAAGAAACTCCCTCATCGTTCCCGGCCGATCTCAAGAAAGCATATCAAGTTATCCGGCACCTATTATCTCCGGGATGTCCCGCGGTTCGATCCTTCGCGGGTTGTTCTTCAAGCGCTCGATGTTGATACTGCCAACAAGACGATCGACCTCCTCCTTTCCACTCAGGCCCAGCATTCGGACATCGGTCTCAAGACCCAATTCCTGCATGAGATTCTCAATCACACCGGCTGCCTCGTCACCGTTTTCGGCACCGAGTATCCCGAGGATTTCACCGATACAGCCCCTGACATGGTCAAGACCGCGCTCGTCGACGATGTCATCAGCGCTCACCATGCTGTTAAACCTGATGAAACTGCCGAGTGTCGCCGCGACTGCATGACCGTGCCGCACCCCATGATGGGCTGTGAAGTAATACGATACGGCATGGGCGACCGTTGTCTTGGCGATGTTGATGGCCTTACCGGCAAGATGGGATGCGTCCGCCATCGCCTCGCGCGACTTTCTATCAGGTCTTGTGACGGCATCCTTGAGGTGCCCGACAGCCAGTTCCAGGGCCTTCTTTGAGTAGGCTCTTGATTCACCGGTTGAGTTAATCGACCAGTATGACTCTACGGCCTGAGCCAGAGCATCCAGCCCCGTCACGGCCGTCACATCAGCCGGAAGGCTCATCGTCAGCTGAGGATCGATGATGGAGTAATCCGGCAACATGTATTCATGAGCAACGGAGTACTTTATCTTGTCTATGTAGGCCACTGCGAAGTGAGTGCTTTCACTGCCTGAGCCCGCCGTGGTCGGCACCGCGACAAGCGGCTGCCCTTTCTTTTCAAGCGGTAACTCCCGTCTGATGTACTTCCGGACATCACCCTCGTTTGCCGCCAGGATGCAAATCAACTTGGCCGTGTCGATCACAGTACCGCCACCCACTGCGACGACTGCATCGGACCCGATGCCCCTCAGGAGCTCTGCGCCCCTTCCGACCTCATCCGGATCGCGTTCCGCGCTGAAATCACAGAACCTCGTGACCACGTACGGGTGGAGAAGTCCGTCGAGGCCCATCCGTGCCCCGCTGCTGCCATATGAGCTCCTCCCCGTGACAAGGAAAACATTCCTTGCCCCGATGCTCTCCAGCACACCGGGTAACTTGCTGAGGCTTCCCCAACCTTCTATTTCAACCTGTTTCATAGCGTCACTGTCCGGTTAACTTCCTGGCCTTTTCGAGATCCTCAGGCGTGTCAACTTCCATACAGAGTCCCACGGTGCAATCGACCGGACTAAGGACCAGATCGGCCGATCTCCTGTTGAATGCCTCTTCCGCGTAAACCCCGAGTTGCCCCGCCTCGACAAGCGAAGCGATCTCATCCATCCAGATGTTCATGAAGTCCTGTGAAAGTTTGTATACGGGGAACAAAGCCACGCAGTCGGAACCAAAGACATCCACTCCGATCTCAGTTATGACCTCGCCTGCCAGCCTCGCCTTGAAATCATCCGACGGCAGCTCGAGATCAGAGTCAATCACTACTGCATTGGGCGCCGCGTATTCAACGACGCGCCTCACTACATCTTCCGTGGTCACAATGTCCCCATGGAGGAGCAGGATATCGTTCCTGAGGAACGGACCCGCCAGGTGCATCGAGAGTACGTAATTGGTGTCCTTGTAATCCGGGTTGTGGACATAGCCCACGGTAATATCAGGAAAAGTCGCGTTCACGTACTCTGCGATCATGACCTCAAACGGACCTGTCGTTATGATGAAATCCGTGATGCCGCAGCTTAAGATCTGTCTTATCTGTCTTGAGAGGATCGTCTCACCGGCGGAGAGCTCAACGAGGCACTTAGGCTTGGACCCGGTCAACTCCCCCATCCGGGAGCCGGTGCCGGAATTGAGAATCACTGCTTTCATAACCCTGCCATGAACTTCTTCTTCATCTCGACGGGTGTGGCCTTCGGTCTGCCGAGATCACCTCTTGCACCCTTCTTCACCCTGACCTCAAGCAGTGCGGGGCCTTCGGCAACTATAAGTCTCCCCAGAGCCTGCTTGAGCTCGTCTTCGGTCTCCGCTCTTTCCGCCATCCTGTATCCACAGGCGAGTGCCACACCGGTAAAGTCCACGACGTCACCGGTGGTCGGCTGGCCGCCCACCGAATCATGACACGCGTTGTTGAAGATGATGTGTTTGAAGTTCTTCATGCCAAGTGAGGCGTTTATACAGAGGCTACCCATGTGCATTATCACCGCCCCGTCACCGTCGAAGCAGTAGACCTCTCTATCGCTTCTTGTTATTGCGATACCCGCCGCGATCTGCGAGCAGTGCCCCATCGAACCGACGGTAAGGAAGTCGCGATCGATGGAAAGACCTTCGCCAACGCGGTACTCATAGAGCTCCCGCGAGATCTTCCCCGTCGTAGAGACGATCACTGCATCGGGGCCTATAGCCGAAGCCGCGATCTTGATGGCGCTTTCCCGCTCCATCACCGCCTCACAAGCTGTGTCGGTTTTCAGGGTGTAGGGTTCAAAAGACCCCTTCTTCACTACCAGGGCATAGGGCATCTCGCGACTCTCCATCTCGGATACGGCACGATCCAGCACCTCTCCGATGTCGGTGTCTCCGGAAACGATGGAATACGGGATCCCGAGTGTGTCCAGCAGGCCCGGAGTGATCTCGCCCTGCCTGACATGCTGAGGTGCATCCTTTACACCGGGCTCGCCCCGCCAGCCTATGAGGAGGAGGACGGGAATACTGTAAACCGCCGCGTCACAGAGCGAGACCAGCGGGTTGATTGCGTTACCTATACCTGAGTTCTGGAGGTACACCAACGCCGGTTTACCCGATGCCAGGTAGTGGCCGGCAGCAAGAGCTATTGCTCCTCCCTCATTGGCGGCGATGATGTTCCTGTCCCCGGCTACCGTATCCTGGATATAGGCACAGAAGTTCTTAAGAAGCGAATCCGGTACCCCGGTGAAGAAGTCGATCTTTCGATCGAGCAGAGCCCGGTAGAGATCATCTGAGCCGATCATGTTTTCTCCTATGCCGGTGGGCCACCACGTCCCTCGGTGCCGTCCGGTATCAATGTAAGAATCTTCTTGATCGGCATGCAGTAGTCGTCGGTCTCGAGGGATCTGTGGTGCTTGAGGATCGTCTCTGCCGACCTGAGCATCGATGGATATGCGCTCCTCAGCATATGGTTCGCATATATGACCACGCTGACACCGGCATCGGCAAGCTCTTCCTCGGTTATCGAATTGTAGGTTGTCGGGACAACGACCAGAGGGACTCTCCTCTTAAATTCCCGGTAGCCTGCGCAGAACTCAAGGATTTCATCCGGCTTCGTCTGCTTGCTGTGAATCATGATGGCATCGGCCCCGGCCCCGGTGTAGGCCTCAGCCCTTGCCAGCGCATCTTCCAGGCCGGCCTTGAGGATGAGGCTCTCTATCCTGGCAACAATCATGAAGTCATCCGTCGCCCTGGCACCTCTTCCGACCTTTATCTTCTCGGAAAACTCCTCGATGGTGCACTGGGTCTGTTCCACGTCGGTACCGAAGAGCGAGTTCTTCTTGAGTCCCTTCTTATCCTCGATTATAACTGCGGACACGCCGAGGCGCTCAAGCGTCTTGACCATGAAGTAGAAGTGCTCGGGTTGCCCGCCTGTATCGCCATCGAGAATCACGGGTTTCGTTGTGACCTCGAGTACATCATGTATCGTGTTGAGACGCGACGTGAGATCGACAAGTTCGATGTCGGGCTTGCCCTTCGCGGTCGAGTCGGTCAGGCTGCTGATCCACATGCCGTGGAAGCTCCGGCTGACTCCATCCTGCTCGATCTCGGTCTTCTCGGCTATGAGCGCAGAGAGACCATTGTGGACCTCGAGGATACGGACAACCGGGTAGGCATCGATCAGGCGACGAAGCCTTGCCCTCCGAAGTTCCGCGGTGGTTGCGACATTTGAGACATACCTGTTCATGTCACGGGCGGAGAAACCCTCGCTGTACTCAGGTTCAACAAGATCCCCTCCCCACTCTTTCAAAACCTCTATCACGCTTTCTCTCGCGTGTTTCTGGGGACCGGTCTGCCAGTCGGTACCATGTACCACGAAGTCGGGACGGATCTTTTTCAGATTCTCGGTGTAGTCGAGTGTATCTTGCGGCACGACATGGGCAACGCCCTTGAGGTTCTCTACGACCACTCTCCGCTGCTCATAACTCAGCATCGGCAGGTTCTTATAACTTGCTATCGCCTTATCTGTCAGAAGCCCGATTGTGAGCTCACCGAGCTTCCGGGCAGTCTCAATCACATTCAGATGCCCTGGATGGATAAAATCCGCGCTAAGTGCTACATACACCTTCTTCAAGCCGGTGCCTCCTCAGTCTATGTATCTATATATCAATCGGTTCATTGCGTACAGACTGTTAGCAGCGAAACCATACCCAGTCAGAATATATAACACAATTGCGTACTTGGCAGGCGGAAAAACACTTAATTTCAAGACCTGACCCCAAGGGATGTATAGAGAAATGGAGCGGGAAACGGGATTTGAACCCGCGACATCCACCTTGGCAAGGTGGCGCTCTACCACTGAGCTATTCCCGCTCAACATGTCTTTTGTAGAGACCTGAAATATCATAAAGCTTTATTCGAAAGAGGTCAAGAAGCATGTGGGCCGAGTCACGAATCGGGTGAACCTTCGACCCTCGCGAGTCGATCCACCTCACCGGCATGTCCTTTACGGCCAGCCCGCACCTCCTGGCAATGAGTATCATCTCGACGTCAAAACTGAACGAGTCGATCTTCGCTACGCTGAATACAGCGTCTGCGGCCTTTCTTGTCATGAGCTTAAAACCGCACTGGGTGTCAATTATCCCCCGTACGAGCATCACCTGTACGAAGAGATTGAAGATCTTGCCCATGAACTCCCTGTAAAACGGCTGGTGAAGAACCACGTTCGAATCAGGAAGACTCCTGGAGGCGATCACGATATCAGAGGCGTCGATCGACTTGACGAGTCCGTCAAACTCCTCAATAGGTGTCGATAGATCGGCGTCGGAAAAGAGCACGAGGTCGCCGGCCGATGCCAGCACACCACGCCTTACCGAGTAGCCCTTACCCCTATTTGTCTCATTCCGGAGCAGTTTGATACGAGAGTCCTGTGAGGCCGCATCGGTCACCACGCGGGAGGTCCCGTCCCGGCTCCCGTCATCCACGACGATGATCTCGAAATCGAAGTCCCCCCCCTCCAAATGAGTCTTGATCTTGCCGAGGGACTCTCCGATCCTGCCTTCCTCATTGTAGGCGGGGATAACGACTGAAACGAGGTCGTAGCTAACTCGCAGTCACCACCCTTCTTCTCATGGTCGCCCTGTAGACATCTTCATAGCTCTCTGCAGACCGCTCCCACGAGAAGTCCTGTGCCATCGCTCTATCGACAAGCCGGTCCCAGGCTGCCCGGTCCGCGTAGGCCTGGCGGGCCCGTCGGACAGCTTCCAGCAGCTCGCTGGAGGTGTAATCGGCGAATACGAATCCGGTTGATTCCTCGGACGCCCCCAGGTCGATTACGGTATCCGCAAGTCCTCCGGTCTTCCTGACGATGGGTACCGTGCCGTACTTCATGCTGTACATCTGGTTGAGACCGCAGGGCTCGTACTTGGACGGCATGAGGAACATGTCACACCCTGCCTCGATCTGGTGCGCCAGCTCCTCATTGAAATCGAGGTTGACCGATACCTTCCCAGGGAAACGCTTTGCGGCCGCCGTCAAAAGGTCATGATAGTGCTTATCCCCGAGACCGAGAATCACAATACCCACATCGAGAGCCATGATCTCATCAAAGACCTCGCTCAGGATGTCGAGACCCTTCTGTGCGACCAGTCTTGACACAATACCGATAAGCGGTGTCTCGTCACCGACATCCAGACCGAGCCGCTCGATCAGATGCCCGCGGCACTTCTGCTTGCCTTCGGGCTTGCTGCGATTGTATGTGTGTGGTATCAGTTTGTCCTTGTCAGGGTCCCAGACACTGTAGTCGGCTCCGTTTAGAATGCCGAAGAGATGTTTCGACCTCGCTTTGAGAATACCTTCAAGCCCGTAGCCGAACTCGGCGGTTTGAATCTCCTTGCCGTAGGTCGGGCTGACGGTCGTTATGGTATCAGCAAAACTTATGCCCGCCTTCATCAGGTTTACTTCCCCGTGAAACTCCACAGCGCCCATGGGTTTTAAGACATCCTCTCCAAAGCCTGCCTTGTAACCCACTTCCTTGGGATACGAACCCTGGTATGCGAGGTTGTGGATTGTAAAGACAGTCCTCACATCCTCCGGGAGCCCCGACTGTCCAGGCGCGTATCTTATCCAGGCCGGGATGAAACCCGTCTGGTGATCGTGACAGTGGATGAGATTGGGACGGTGTTTCAAGAGATTGATCAGCATGAAAACCGCTCTAGAGAAGAATATGAAGCGCTCGGCATTGTCGCTATAGGCCTCACCCGTCTTCGGGTCCGTGTAGATCCCGTCCCTGTCGAAAAAGTCATCGTTTCCTACGAGCAGGACCTCGACCTTGGTGCCGGGAAGCTTCCCTACCCAGATCTCCGCAGGGATCGCAACGTCTCCCATCGCCACGTCGAGCACGTCTATTCCCTTCATCCTGCTCACGGAGATTCCCGTGTCTTTGACGGTCTTATAAAAGGGCAGCGCAATCCTGACGTTGTGGCCGCGCTTCGCCAGTGCTTTGGGTAGTGCACCCATCACATCCGCAAGACCACCGACCTTTGCCAGCGGATGTGCTTCCGCCGAAACCATTAAAACAGATAGATTCCTTTCCATTCTCAAGCCTCATTTCCTGTTGCTTGTTACCGGGATTTCCCTTAAGTATCTGGCCGCTTCCTCGGGAGCCGTAGGGTTTATGTAGAAGCCCGAACCCCATTCGAATCCGGCCACCTTGGTCAGTTTGGGCATGATCTCGAGGTGCCAGTGGTACCAGCTCCTGTTATCCCCCTGAAGCGGCAGCGTGTGAAGGATGAAGTTATATGGCGGGCTGTTAAGCGCAGTGTTGATCTTGATCAGAACCTCTTTGAGGATACGTGCAAAGCGCCGGACACTGTTCGGTTCCAGCTCCTCGTAGGCCGACATGTGGGCCTTCGGCAGTATCCAGGTCTCAAACGGGAACCGGGCGGCGAACGGTTCAATCGCAAGAAAAGTCTGGTTCGCAGACACGACTCTCATGTCCTCGCTGATCTCCTGCGAGACGATGTCACAGTATATGCAGCGTTCCTTGAACTCGTAGTACTTCCTGCCGCCTTCGATCTCCTCGACCACGCGTTTGGGTATGATCGGCATGGCGACAAGCTGTGTGTGGGTGTGCTCAAGCGAAGCACCCGCGGCTTCCCCGTGGTTCTTAAAGACGACTATATACTTGAATCTTGCATCCTTCTTCAGATCGATTATCCTCTGCTGCCAGCACATCAGCACGTCGACTATGCGGTCCTCGTCCAGGTTGCCGAGTGTCATGTCGTGATCGGGTGTCTCGATGATGACTTCGTGGGCCCCGACACCATTCATCTTGTCGTAGATGCCCTCTCCCTGTCTGTGGAGATCGCCCTCTATCTGGAGCGCCGGGAACTTGTTTGAGACCACCCTCACCGTCCAGCCCGGCCCGTCTTTCGATGACCCGGGCTCCCTCAGGGCGTAGACTTCCGGGGGTGTTTTGGATTCGTTACCCGCGCAGAACGGGCAGAAACCGCCTGACTTCGCAGGCGGAACGGAGGTGAAATCGGTCGGTCGCTTCCCTCGCTCGGTCGAGATGATGACCCACCTGCCGATTATCGGATCTTTCCTGAGTTCAGGCATAATCTTTACTTCTCCTCGTCAAAGCCGTGCCATCATTTAAGTGACCGATAAGCCTCTATGTCAATACCTAAATACTCCATTGCTCATCCGAGGTGCTTGTACAGCGCCCGTCCAAGCAACTGACCAACGAAGACGGGTGAGCGTTTGAGGACGGCAGTCATCAAGCGATACTTGGCTGTCTCCTCCACTGTCGATGCCGTACCGCGAACCTCGGGGTAGTACAGGTAATTGAGATCGATCTCCGAAGCAGTCCATCTCAGCTTGAAATGCCTTAGGGTCTTGCTCGACTTGGGTGTCCTGAGGAAATCAAACCTCTTGAATCCCCGTGTGCACCCCATTTCAATCGCCTTCCAGATGAGCATCTGATGCACCTTACAGGATCGGTAAGCCTTGTCCGACCCGATATAGGCCGCACACAGGGTGTCACCCAGCCCCAGCGTGATGAAGGCGCCGACACACCGGTTCTGATAGGTCGCAATCAGAAGATCCAGGTTGTCGGGCCAGAGATACCGCCACAAATTTCTGAAGAACTTGAAAGGCTGCGGGGGCACTCCATGGCCGAGTCTTATCGCGGCGAATAGTGAATAGAACCGCTTCAGGTCTGGCTCGCCGGTGGCCACCCGGACCTCGACGCCTTTCTTCTCCGCAGATCTCACCTCGGTCCTCACGTTGGAATCTTTCGTGAACCTCTTCCACACCCCGGCGGGGTCCTCTTCGAGATCGACCACCGAGGTGATGAAGTAATCGACACCGGCGAAGCGTTCATCCTCGAGAGGATTGAGATCGGCCTGCGTGCGGATCTCAAGCGCCGTCGCCTTATGTTCCCGGTATAGTCTCAGCGCCTCCTCTATCAGAGGTCCGACGTGGTCTTGCCGGCCGATGGGACCGCATGTATTCGAAAACGGAAGTGAAACCAGTCTCGTTCCCGTGAGCCGGCTCTTCACCAGCATTACCGGCAGAAGTGTTGTCAATACGTCATCGTCGAAGTAGCCGATATAGAATGGCTCATACCCGTATGTGGAGGTCAAGACATCTCTCCACTCCGGGGTGTGATATATCGTTGCCTCCTTCGAGGCCTTGATCAGGTCTCTGATCGCCCTGTCGTCGGCGGACCCAAGCAGGCTCACACGTCCCATATTCTCACCTGGATTCCAGCATCTTCCGGTAAACCCCCTCGAGACTGTCGACCACGGGGCCGATGCCGTACCTCTGCCTGACGTACTCGCGTCCCTTATCCTTCTTGGCAAGAACGAGCTCGGGATTGTCGACGAGATGTTGCAACGTCCTGGTCAGGTCCTTGACATCCGCATTCTTAAAAGAGAATCCATAGTCTTTCAAGGCATCAAGGTTCTCGGGAATGTCGCTCACCAGAACACCGCATCCGAAATTGATGGCCTCTATAAGCGAGACCGAAAGCCCTTCCGTTTCGGACGGCAGTACGAAGAGAAAGGCATTGGAGTAGAGCTCATCAAGCAGGTCTTCATAGACCCAGCCGAGGAACTCCACTCTCGGGTCCGCCATTGCCCTGAGGTCGGCCACATAATCTGCGAGCCCGTCCCCCGGGTCGACGTCGCCTGCGATCACGAGTTTCTTGTCGGTCTTGACACTCTTGAATGCCTCGAGAAGATAGTGGAGCCCCTTTTGAGGCGTGAGCCGCGCGACGAAGAGGATGTAACCATCCCTTTCCAGTCCAAGCTCCTTCATCTTGTCAGGCTTTCTCGGCTCGTGGAATTCGGTGGTCGATGTTACATAGTCCACGTGCTTGCCGTAGGTTTCCTCGAAGTATTTGACCGCCGGCTCGGAGACCGTCGCAAATGCGTTCGACCAGTGTATCGCCGGGTACTCGAATGCCTTCATCAGGAACCTGACGAAGGGCCCCCAGGTCACATCCGTCCAACCCACGCCATGCACCTGCACAATTGTCTTTTTTCCAAAGATGCGGGGAATACCACAGAAAATCGCGGGCGGGATCGAGTGAAAGTGGATTATGTCGAAATCCCGCCGGAGGCAATCCATGATCGAAGTAAAGGAGTGAACGGCGACATCGAGGTGCTTCGAGTTGATCGTGGGTGTCCGGATCAGCTTGATCCCCTTGTGTTCTGTGATCTCATCCGGCACATAGTACGGCCTGCAGTAGACCGTGACCTCATGCCCCCTGTTGACCAGCTCCTGGCCCATGGCCTCGACGATTCGGTCCATTCCTCCCCACGTGGCAGGCACTCCCTTTATACCTATCATGGCGATCTTCATCTTGCCTGCCCCCTAACGAACGAACCTCCCGTAGACGCCGCTGATCTCTCGATAGTGGGTCTCCGGGTCGAATTCGGTCTCGACCATGTTCCTTGCCGTCCTTCCCATTTCCTCAACCAGGGACGGCCTTTCCTGAAGGTATTCGATCCGCCCGGAAAGGGCAAGCGAGTCACCCGGTGGGAAGAGCAGCCCGGTCCTTTCATGTTTCACGCTCTCGGGCATTCCCCCGATGTCTGATGCGACCACAGGTGTACCTAGGGCAAATGACTCCAGGATCGAATACGGGAAGTTCTCAAACCATATGGAAGGCATGACGACACACATCGCCTGCCGCACTATCTTCAGGAGTTGATCCCTTTCCACGTATCCTAGGAAATCGACATTTTCGCAGCCCAACTTCACGCATAAGTTCTCAAGATGCTGCCGCTCAGGACCGTCACCTGCAATCATGAATCTGGTCTCTTTGAGGCGTGAGGCCGCCTCGATCAGTGTTGTGAGCCCTTTCTCCGCGGCCAGCCTGCCGACGTAGATCACGCCGTCGCCACCGAACAGCGGTTCATAGGCGCCGGCGTCGATGAAATTGTGGACCGTCTCAACCGACCCCGCATCGAAACCGTACTCAATCAACTTGGACCTCGCAAACTCACTGGGCGTAATAATGAGATCGATAAGGTTGTAATAACGGCCGAGTCTGACGAAACCGCCTTCAAGCACCACTGCCAGAGTCCCCAGGAACGATTGCTCCTTACACTTTACGGCAAGCGCACTATGGTAGCCCCTGCCACGACATACCTCACACACTCTGCCCGCCGCGAACAGCAGCGAATTCGGACAGATGGGATCATAGTCGTGGGCTGTGAACACCGCCGGGATGCCCCGCTTCTTTGCTTCCGGGACGACAGAAAAGGTCAGGTGCCGCCGGAAGTTCTGCAGGTGGACAATGTCCGGGCGGGTCTTATCCAGGAACGATCCGAACCTGGTCCGCGCTTCAAAAGAGTACAGCGAGCGGAGAAAGGCGCGCATCTTGACGAAAGGATTCGCGGTCTTGAAGATCTCAGAATAGTCGATCTGATCGACAAAATCCGATTCGTACTCCGACGTGATGTTCCTGGGGTGTTTCATGGCGAAGTGCACCACTTCGTGGCCCCTGGCCTCGAGCAGACGGGCCAGATCGAATGTATAGGTCGAGTCCCCACCGCGCCGGTAATGGAAGGTATTGACCAAGCAAACACGCAACGGTCTACCCCTCTCTGAAGCGCCGGAGAAAATCACCCAGCGTCAGGCAGTCAATATCACCCGTGACTGTCAGTGCGGCCTTAAAGGGCCCTGGCCAGTAGGTGTCGATAAGCAGCGGATGGTCAAGGGCAAGTATGCGCTCCTCCATCTCCCCTGCCTCGTCATCCGGAGTGACATAGTATGGATAGGGCGTGCTATCCTCTGAGTTGGCAATAAGATACCCCATATCTCTAATCGTATGCTTTAAGCTATCGCCGGCCGCCGGGTGCACCCCGATCATGGGTCTCCTCGGAGAAGCGACTTCACTTCCCTCAGCGACGCTTATCCTCACTCCGGTCGTGGGTATGACAATCTCCAGTTGAGATCCGGCACCGGATGGCGCGAGAACCCTGTATTTACCCGCTCCTACCTCTGTGACATCAACCTCAAGCCGTGTTCGCTCCTTCCACCATGCGGCGATCTCGGCCATCGTTGTGATCCAGAACCCGCCGTCTGCCTTTGCGAAGTCGAGTACCCGGCTAAGGCTTTCACGTAGGAGCTCGATACGCTCAGGGTGAAGCTGGATCGTCAGGAGTTCGCCCCGCTCGAGTGCAAGTCCTGCCATTTCCTCCCACGTCTCCCCTATCTTCTCAGGCGGCAGCCCCATCCTGTCGAGCAGGATCTCATCATCGGGAAGTGACACGGGAATCTCTACCAGGTGATCGATATACCTGGGAAGTGAGCGTTCATCCGGGAAACGTACGGGATTGTAGAACCGCAGCCCTCTTCGAAGTCCATCGGTCTGAGAAGCGTCTAGACCCTCAAGCGCTTTTCCGGGTTCCCAGTAAAACGGCATGTTGCTGTCGTATTCAAAGCCGAGTGCGCGAACTGCACTCAGGGTCCCGTCATCGTACCTCAGGTAAGGGCTTCTGAAACCCTGAAACGGGACATCGTGTTTCCTGAAGATTGCGATTGCCTGTTCGATCTGCTCCCTCTGCGTGTCCGGGGAGAGGTCGGAGAGGTCGTTATGAACAAGACTGTGCACGCATAACTCGACTCCGCGGCTGATGAGGCCGTGCGCCACATGGGGGTTCCTGTCAAGCACCGCAGCGGTGATCGGCAGGGACGGAGACGCGCCGTAGGCCTCCACCACGTCGGCGTATGTTCCAAGCTGCTTTTCCATTCTGGCCGCGGTAATACCAAACCGGGCGCCCACCTGGAGGGCCCTCGCAAGGGAGTTTCTGATTCCCCTCGAGCTTAAAACGAAGCCAAGTCTGTCCAATCTCCCCTCCACCATATTGAGTTGACATACACACCAGCCGCGCCCATAATCTGAACCATGAACAGCCAGGTCAGGAGCGAAATCAAACTCTCGGTGATAATGCCGGTGTACAATGAGAAGGCTACTTTGAATGAGATTATCTCAAGGGTTGAACGTCTCCCGATCGAAAAGGAGATCATCCTCGTCGACGACGGATCGACCGATGGTTCCCGGGAGATTCTAAGCGAATTTCCCTCCGAACGGGCAAAGGTGATTCTCCAGGATAAGAACCTCGGCAAGGGGGCAGCCATTAGGGCCGCGCTTCCCTCCGTTACGGGAGATGTCGTCGTAATCCAGGACGCCGACTTAGAGTACGATCCGAATGATTTCTTCAAGTTGTTAAAACCCATCGAGGACGGTAAGGCCGACATCGTGTATGGATCCAGGTTCACGGGTGAGCGCAGGAACATGCACTTCTGGCACTGGGTGGGGAATCGCTTTCTTACGCTTGTGACCAATATCATGTTCGACACCACGCTATCCGACATGGAAACTTGCTATAAGATGTTTCGGTCCGAAATCGTCAAGCCTATCCCGCTGAGGTCTTACCGCTTCGAGTTCGAGGTGGAGATAACCGCGAAAGTCCTCAAACGCGGACACAGGATATATGAAGTCCCGATCTCCTATGCGGGAAGGGAGTTTCACGAGGGCAAGAAGATCACCTGGCGGGACGGCATTACCGCCCTGTGGAACCTGTTCAGGTATCGCTTTTTCGATTGATCGGGCCACCGTCACCATCCTCCCCCTCATTACGCACACACCTTGCGGCACACGGCAGCCAACGGCCACACGATGTATGTGCCCTTGAAGAGCGCGATACTTAGCGCAATCCTCGGCCCTCTTACGGACTTGCCGGCGAGAAGAGACGACACATCCATCAGGCGAACGAGGTGGTTCTCATCACCGAAACGGTTGTAACTCCCACCGCCTAAGAATGATGTGTATCCGGTTGATTTAAGCGCGGTCCTGAGCTCCCAGTCAGCAGCGCCTTCGACCACGGCGTACTCAGGCTGCCTTCCGAGTACCTTCTTCGCGAGTTCGGCGAAGGAGGTCAGCTGATGTTCAATCTCCTCGTGACCGGAAACGACAGTGCCCAGGGAAATGGTTTCGGGCAGGTCCCGCCGCACACTCTGACTTTCAAACTCTCTGAGTACATCAGGGGTGAGTACCGCGGTAATAGCTGTGTCTCCGGCTGCCGAGATTATCTCATCGAATTCCTCGGGAGATCCAACCTCTACCACAAGTCCAAAACACTTCTTCGGCAAAAACCGGTGTGCACGAATGAACATCACGACGTCTCGGAGGGAAATCACCTCATGGCCCTTCTCTCGAAGAGCTGTAACGGTCTCGATACGGTCCCCGGCCGTCTCAACTCCGGTGGCCGTTCCTCCGGTACCGATAAAGATCACCGGTATGCGTTCCTCATGTGTGAACAGCAGCAGTCTCAACAGGAAGAAACCACCCGCGACGGCAAGTATACGCGATGCCAGCACGGCCCATTGCCGTTTGACACCCTCGGGATTCCTCGCCTGTCCGGCGAACATCCAGAGCCATGCCAGGAGAGCCAGCGCTACAATGAGTGCAATCCATCTGTACGCACCCTGTCTGTAGAGCTGGTCCAGGAACGTTGGCCGCCCGGTCTGTGCCCGGTATGCCGCATCAGATCTATGCTTCAAGGTAGACCCTCTCAAGACTGTCCACGATCTTCCGCCAGTCGAACGTCTCCTTTACCCTGGTGACCGACTTGGCACCGAATTCTCTGACGGTGTCCACGTCGACCTCGATCTCGGAGATCACCCTGGCCAGATCATCGACATCGCCGACCTTGAATCTAAGAGCTCCCTCTCCCACGACCTCCAGATTCTCCGGGATGCCGCTTACGATCACACACTTGCCGTGGGCCATCGCCTCGAGAAGTGAAAGCGACATCCCCTCCGTGACTGAGGGATGTATGACGGCATAGGCACCGTTCCAGAGCTCGGTGAGGAGATCTCCGTAAATCGCGCCGGTGAAGACCACCCGGTCGTCTGCCATCTCTCTCAGCCGTTCCTCATATGCGATATTGAGATGTGGGCTACCCACCACAACCAGTTTCTTCGCGGTCTTGACCCTCGAGAAGGCCTCGATCATCACATGGCAACCCTTCTCGGGTCCAAGACGACCGACGAAGAGATAGTACTCATCCGGCGAGAGACCGAACTTACCGATATTATCCGGCGGTCTTGACTCACCCAGTTTGACGCCGTTGGGAATGTAGATCACGTCCCTCTTGTACTTCTCCTTGAAGTACCGCTTTAAAACGGGTGACACCACGACCGAGCGGGTTGGAAAGTGACACGCCGTATACTCGCAGGCCTTAAGCAGCATCGTAGCCGCCGTGCCCCACTTGTCGCCGCGCCAGTCAAGTCCGTGAACGGTCGCCACCGTACGTGCGCCCGCAAGCCTCGGGATAAACGAAAGTGCGGACGGTCCGAGCGCGTGATAGTGGACGACATCCGGTTTCATCGAGAGCACGTGCGCAGTCGATACCACAGTATGCACCGCGCAATCGAGGTGCCTGTTCTTTATTGTGGGAACCTTCACAAGCTCCACGCCTTTGTAGGTCCCGTCGATAAGCGTGTAGTAGGGTCTGCAATAAACAAAGACGGTGTGTCCCCGCTCGGTTAAACGCGTCGAAATCGCTTCCACGTGCGTTTCTATGCCCCCGTAGCGGGCCGGTATGCCCTTCTGACCTATCATCGCTATTCTCATCTGAGCAGGCCCTCGTATATGCCGGTTATCTTCTCATAGTGGGATTCGGGTGAATAGTCTTTGCTCACCATCTTCCTGGCTCCCTCTCCCATCCCCAGCCGCTTCGATTCATCCCCCACGGTGCTCTCGACTGCCGATGCAAGTGACTCGGCATCACCACTCCGGAAGAGATAACCCGTGACGCCATCGATGACAAGTTCGGGGATACCACCCAGGTCCGATCCCACTACCGGCTTGCCTATGGCGAACGCCTCAAGGATACTCAGAGGCAGGTTCTCATACGAAACCGACGGAACCACGACGCAGCTCGAACCCTTGAGCAGATTGTCAAGATCGTCGCCCTTCACGTACCCGGTGAACTCTACATTCGAGAGACCCTTCTCCTTAACGAGCCGCCTGTAATCCTCAAGCGGCGGGCCTTCCCCCGCAATCACAAACCGTGTTTTCCTGAGTCTCTCCGCGGCCTCAAGCAGGGTGTCCACTCCCTTCTCCTTTGAAATCCTTCCCGCGAAGAAGACATAACCTTCATTGGCCTGCGTGTAGTCGGGGCCGGGCGGAATGAAGTAAGGCAGGTGTACCACCCGGTCTTTTATCCAGTCCAGGGTTGACACCTTGCCCTTGAGAAAAAGGCTCGGTGCAATGAACACCTTTATCTTCTTGTAGAGTCCCATCCAGGAATGAAGATAGGCTTCGAATGTACCGAGAAAGCTCGATGCAAGAGACCCATCGATACACCTCGGCGGAACCGCATGCCAGTAGGCTCCTCCCGAACACTCCTCACACGCGTGGCCGTTAACGTAAAAAGAGTGTGCCGGGCAGACCAGACTGAGGTCGTGCATCGTCTGCAGCATGGGTATACCCCGGCTTGCTGCGGCGTCGATTATCGCCGGCGAGAGCTGTCTCGTTATATTATGGAAATGCACTATGTCGGGTTTCACTTCATCCAGGAGCACCGCCATCCTGGCCTTCGCCTCGGATGAATAAAGCACCCGTAGTGCGGCCTCTGCCCTCTCACCCGGTCCCATACCGGCATTGAGGTCGATTTCACTGACGAAGTGATGCTGTTGCCCGGAGTCCCGGTTTCGAGGATGCTGCATCGAAAAATGCATCACATCATGACCGTGTTCCTCCAGGAGCCGGCAGAGATCGAAGAAGTAACGCTCGGACCCACCCCGGACATAGAAGAACTTATTTACCTGGAGTATCTTCATCTTGCACCGATAACGGGCCGCAGGTGATGCAGAAGCTTCGCCCACCCGACCCTGAAGGCATAGTGTGCCAGCTTCCTGCGCATCTCGGGGGCAACCGTACATGTCATCCAGCAGCGCTTCCCGCACTGCCCTACCGAACGGAGGATCGCCTCACTGTCGGCCGCGATCGCTTCATATGACTTCTCAAGTATGTTGCCCATGCTCTTTTCCCACAGGTGACACGGGTAAACGTTACCCTGCGGGTCGAGGTAAAAGAAATCGGTACCCGCCCGGCACTCAATCGGTCTGGGACGGTCAGTGACGACATCGATAAGCCCCGACACGTAGTAAGCCTTGAACCAGTCCTTGGGATTGGAAGAGGCAAAGAGGCGGGTCCTTATTGTGTCCATGTCCTCCGCAGCGACGCCGGCATCAGGCAGTTCGGCACTCTGGTCCCCGAAAAAGACCGGGGAGCTGTGAACGACCGTGAAGGTAAACTGAATACCCTGGGACTGTGCAAACTCCTGAATGTCTTTTACGGCACCGGCGTTGGAGCCCGTCATTGTGGCACATACACCAAGATCGCCGATACCGGCTTCCTTCGCGACCTGTAGACTCCGTAGGGCTTTCTCATATGCGCCCCCGGTACCGCGAATCCGGTCATGAAGATCCCCGATACCGTCAATCGAGACGCGTACGGCGATACCTTTCACTTTGGAAAGCAGGTCTTCCAGCTTCGACGGAAGAAGCCCGTTGGTGGAGAGCACTATTCGCGCCTGCGGGCATTGCCGGCGCATGGTTTCGATTACCTGGGCAAGATCGTTTCTTAGGAGCGGCTCGCCGCCCGTCACATTGATCTCTCTCAGTGACGCTGGCAGTCTCTGGTAGTCCCCGGCAGCCATCTCATCGGTGCGGCCCTTCTTCCAAATATCGCACATGAGGCATCGGGCGTTACATCGATCTGTGACGGCCACGATCGCATGGGTAGGACTCACCGGCATGGCCCATCCTCTTTCTATAGCTTCCCGTACGGTTTGTCAGTCCGCCCCGTCGCACACATGAGGTCCCGGACATCACCAACCACCTTCGCCGGATTGCCATAAGCCAGTGAGTAGGGTGGTAGATCCTTCGTAACCGTACTCCCCCCACCGACGAGGCAGTGCTCGCCTATTTCTATGAAGGGAATAATGGTGACGTTGGCCCCGATTTGCGCCCGCTTGCCGATCCGGGGTCCGCGCATGCACTCAAGAGAGAACTTGCACCCCGGATGGTAATCGTTTGTGACCATCACCCCGGGAGCAAGGAACGCAGTATCCTCTATGATCGTGAATTGGGCTATATAGCAGTTGCAGTGTATCTTGACACCGCTCCCGATCTTGCAGCCATAGTCGATGACAGAGTTATTCCAGACGGACAGACCGTCGCCGATCTCGTTCTCTTCACGAATTATGACATTGTGGCCGGTGTGGAGGTTGCTGCCCGCCTTGACGCCGCCGTAGATCACGGTACCCGATCTTATACGTGCACCGTCACCGATAGTAACCGTGTCGATGTTCTCGCCTCGTGACGCCGGATAGCCGAGCAAGACTCCCACGTCTACAACACAGCCTTTTCCGAGCCTCACAACGGGTTTGGCCTCCGGCATTACTTGCTCCCCCCCTTGGACCGTTCGAGCGAAAGTGGCGCTCCACCGAGCTTCGCCGATTCACACGCACGCTCAACGACCTTCACAACCGCGAGTCCCGCTCGTCCATCGGTCTTGGGACAGACACCATTATCGATGCATTCAAGGAAATGAGTGCACTCCTTCTTGAGCGGCTCAACCTCGTTTATCTTGGGTACGATGATGTCACCGAACCTGTAGGCCAGCTGGAACTCGCCAAAGGTATCATAGTGCGGTTGAATCGTAACGCCCTTGTCATATACCCTTATTTTCTCCAGGGGTGAGGTGTCGTCATATACCAGCATCTTCTTGCTTCCGACGAGTGTTGTCCGCCGTATCTTGCAGGGATCAAGCCAGCTTACGTGAATGTGGCCGACTATCCCGCGCGGGTACTGGAGTGCGATAAAGGCCACATCTTCTATCCCCGGTCTGATGTAGGACTTCGCAAAGGTCGATACCGTCACAGGTTCACAGCCGAGGATATGGTTGAGTATCGAAATGTCATGAGGGGCCAGGTCCCAGATCACGTTTATGTCTTCCTGGAACAAACCGAGATTGACACGGATGCTGCTGATGTAGAAGGTCTCACCCAGCTCACCCGCCTCAACCAGTTCTCTCATCTTCTGAACCGCGGCGTTGTAGACAAATGTATGGCCCGTGAAGAGAACCCTGTTGTTCTTTTCGGCTGCTTCTATGAGACTTTCCGCCTCGGCAATGCTCGCGGCGAGAGGTTTCTCGAGCAGCACGTGTTTGCCGCCTTCAAGGCACGCCTTGGCGATTGGATGATGTGTGGAAACAGGTGTCGCGATTGCAACGGCGTCCACCACCGGGTCTTCGATCAGATCCTCGAACCGCTCTGTCGTAATCACATTGGGATACAGGGTCTTCATGTGCTTGAGCCGCATGGGGTCAAGGTCACTGCAGTACTTCACGTTCGAGATAGGTAACTGGTTGAAGTTCCTCACGAGGTTAGGACCCCAGTATCCACACCCGATCACCCCAACGGTGGCAATCCTGTCGTTGGCTGGCGGTGTCTTTCTCTCTGGCATTTAGTATGCTCCTTTCCCAGACAGTATCACAGGAACCGTCTTAACGATTATCTCAATGTCAAGAGGCAGGCTCCAACGGTTGATGTAATACAGGTCAAGCAGTACCATGTCATGAAACGGAACGCTGGACCTGCCGCTAACCTGCCACAATCCGGTGATCCCGGGCTTAGCCCGTAATCTCCGCTTATGCCATTCTTTGTATATAGTCAACTCGTACGCAATGGGCGGTCTAGGGCCGACGAGGCTCATATCCCCCCTTATAACGTTAAAGACCTGAGGCATCTCGTCAAGACTTGTCTTTCTTAAAATCTTCCCAATAGTAGTGATACGGGGGTCATCAGGCATCTTGTAGATCTTCTTGTCGCTTGCCTCATCTCTCAGCCGCAGTTCCTTGCCGCCTATGAAGTTGGTCGCATATTCCCTGTGAAGCGTGTCGTCAATGTCATGCCGCATGGTCCTGAACTTGTAGAACGTGAAGGGGCGTCCGTCCTTACCGGCCCTGATCTGTCTGAAGAGAACAGGCCCCGGGGAGAACACCTTGACCAGGAATGCGATAAGCATGAAGAGCGGCAGGAAGACCACAAGCGCAAGTAACGCCATCGAAAGATCCATGATCCTCTTGGCAACCACACCAGCTCCCTTAAGCGCAGGTTCGCCGAACCCGGTTCGCGGGACACCTTCGACTTTTTCCTTGGGCTCTTCGGGCATCAGGATCTCGAAGATGTCTGAGACCAGTCTGACCGGCAGCCCGGTCCTCGAACACTTCGAGACGATATCAAAACAATACCTGTTCTCAAGAAGGGCAATCGGGAGGAATATCTCCTCGATTTCATGTTCATTCACGATATCGTCCAGTCCGCTTATTCTGCCGAGGACGTGTTCCGGTCCCAGGTCCGAGGAGATCTCACCGTCATGCGTTTCCACAAACCCCACAACACGGTAACCGTTGTCGGGAGGCATGTTCTTGCCTATGAATCTCCTCGCAAACGGTATAGCCCCGACCACGGCCGCTCTTCTCACACCGTCGGCGTGTTTCAATCGCGTCCGGAGAAGACCCCTTACGATGCCCACCCTGACAACGGTCAGGAAAGCTATACTCAGCGCCCACCCGACGGCGAGGATCAACCTGGTCTCCACGAAGTAGTATCGCTTCCAGACAAAGGAGAGCGCAAGAAGCAGCAGGAACCCGAGCGTGATGCTCTTCCCGATCGATATCACCTGATCAAGGCCGGCGATAATCTTCGCACGCCTGTAGAGACCCTCCATCGCAAATATGGAAGTCCAGGCCAGGACGATCATTATGAGAGCAAGCCCCTGGTCGAGGTCAAAGACACCCCTGGCCCCGAAGAAGCCTGAACCGATCCGCACCCAGTAAGCCAGGTAGAGTGACAGACAGAGGCAGCCAACGTCAAGCAGCCACAGGAAGTGACCCCTGGTCAGAATGCTGCGCCGGCCCGGCTGCGAAACCGCAGGACTCCGGGTGGTCTTCCGGCCGGTTCCTCTGTTCTGGACCACGTGCATCTATCCTACCTTTTCAAGGACCTCAGCCAACGACTGTGCAACGTACTCCTGCTGCTCCGGCGTAATCTCCGGGAATATCGGCAGCGAGAGAATCTCAGAAGCGACCTTCTCGGTCACAGGATACGAACCCGCGGACTTTCCGAGTCGCTTGTATGCGTCAAGCAGGTGTATGGGTATCGGGTAGTGCATACCACAGCCTACTCCCTTTTCGGCCATGGTCTCCCTCACCTTGTCCCGCTCACGGATCCTGATCACATAGAGGTGATATATATGTTTTGCATAGGACATCTCTCCAGGTGTGACGACGTCAAGACCGCTCAGTAGCGTGTTGTAACGATCCGCAGCCTCCCGTCTTAAGTCATTCCACTTCTGAAGCCTTGGCAGCTTCGTGCTAAGGACCGCCGCCTGGATGCCGTCAAGCCTCTCATTGAAACCCTCAACCGAGTGATCGGTGGCGCTCCGTCTGCCGTGATTGGAGAACAGCCGCACCCGGTCGGCTACCGCCTCATCGTTTGTGACCACGATGCCGGCATCACCGTAAGCGCCAAGGTTCTTAGCAGGATAGAAGCTGAACGAAGCGGCATCACCCAGCGAGCCCGCCATCTTACCCTTGTATTCTGCACCCTGGGCTTGAGCTGCGTCCTCCAACACCAGGAGGTTGTGTTTCTTCGCGATCTCCATGACCGCATCCATGTCCGCTGTCTGACCGTACAGGTGAACCGGGATAAGGACCTTGGTCCGCTCTGTGATCGCCGCCTCAATGAGCGCCGGATCTATGTTGAAGTTTCCGGCATCGGCATCGACAAGACTGATGGAACACCCTGCGTGGGTTATGGCTTCCGTGGTGGCTATGAAAGTGTTGGCTGCGGTTATGACCTCGTCACCGGGCTTTACACCCAGCCCGAGAAGCGCCAGCTGCAGAGCCGAAGTGCCCGAGCTCATCCCGACCGCATACTTGCATCCACAGAACTCCGCGAAATCCTTCTCGAATTGATCAACGTACTTGCCGCCCACAAATGCTGTGTTCTCGACAACCTCCATGATCGATGCGTGGATTTCCTCCTTCATGGCCGCGTATTGCGCCTTGAGGTCAACGAACGGGACCTTCACGTGGTACACTCCTTTCACCTGCCATGCCGCCGTTAAGTCCCGGCAGCGTTGCTCTCTGGTATCCGCCGACTACAATGCCGGCAAGTAGATACGGTAGGGTATTCATGAACTCAAACCATCTAGGCTCCATAAACATGGAAGCGGTCAGGTACTGCGCGAATACTGCCAAGACAACTACGACGAAGTCGGAATCGTACATGACTGAGGTCGCCGATCGCGCACGTATTACGCCCTGCAATACGAAGAACCAGACAAGAAGAAGCGGGATGACTCCCATCAAACCTGTTTCGGTAAGGATACTCAGGAAGTGATTGTGCTGGCTTATGCCCTTGCCGATCCATGACTCGCGGTACCCCAGCACCGTTGTCCTGACCTGCCGGACGTACGGCTCTGCGTACTTCCTGAAGTTCTGAAATCCCACCCCGAAAAGCGGGCGGTCGACAAACATCGACATCGATGCCTGCAGAAGTGTGAGCCTTCCTATCGCGGTAGATTTTGTCCCGATGCCGCCGGCACTCCGGTCCTCGCTTGTAACATTCGACCAGTTACCCATAACCCCAAGCGCTATTGCAACAACGATGACCAGGGCGTAGACCTTCAATTTACGTGAGAACAGGATGAGCGCCATCATCGCGAAGAAGAAGCCGAGATAAACGGATCTTGTGTAACTGAAGAAGACCGCGACCGGTGTCACGCCGGTCAGGAACCACGGCAAGATCCTCGCCACGGCGCCCCTCATCCTTGAAAGACTGTAAAGACTGAGCACGAACATCGATACCATCGCCATACCCGTCACCGAGGGCTGAAGAAAGACACCCATGGTCCTTTCGCCCCAGAACACCTCCCGGCCGGAAATCGCAGGGTTGAGAATAAACTTGGGAAAGACCAGTGCGGTGATTCTGTAATGCTCAAACATGTGATTGACGGGGAAGTATATTGACAACGGGATGGAAAGCCAGCGTAAGAACTTCGTAAGCCCGTCCCGTGTGGTGAACACGTTCTTGGCGATGATGAACATCGCATACGGAATGGCGAACCCGTTCAACATCTGCCGTATAAACACCTGCCCGTTGGTATTCATCGAGATCAGTATGGCGGCAACCATAGCCATCATCACCGGCTCGATCCTGGTTCTGGGCAACAGGCGTCTCCCCCCCACTGCGATCTCAAGCAGGAAGATCACCCAGATGAATACAAACACGAGCCGCGGAATGTCAATGTCGGGCCAGGTGCCCGGAATCACGATCCGCCAGTAGTAGTTCAGGAAGATCAGCGAGTAGAGGTATATAAGTACCCCGTAGGCCATGTTCTTGATCAGTAGAAGGTATGCAATTACAAGGACATTGGAGAGTACCACGGTGTAAAAGAAGGTCTTGAAGTCAAAACTTGCACGAGAACCCGCGAGTACGCCTATGGCCATGGAAAGCACCGCGAGAACTATGAACATGACCGGCGCCTTGAAGCCCTCTGCTCTCTGTACCAGTGCCTTCAATTCCTATTCACTCCGTTTCTCGTAAAGACAGAGTCGAATACCCGGAAAATCATGTAATGCCACGAGATCCATGTTGACGTCGAACCAGCGCCGGATGTTTCCGTCCGGATCGACAAGCCATTCAGTGCACAGGCTCAGCCAGACCCGGCCGGCCCCCTCGGAGATCGACCGGCAGCGTGCGGCCATGTTTTCAGGAGAACTAATATCGTCCGCGCCGAAGGTCTCCACCTCTGCCGTCCCCTTGAGATAGTGCATCAGCGGCTCCGCGGTGTACACACCTGCGACAACGTCTTTCTCCCTCAAGTCTTCGGCGATGAACCGCGCCGCCGACCTCGCATCGTCCTTGCCGTAGACTGGCGAGGTGAAATAGTTGTACATCGATATGCTCAAGAGACCGGCCAGGATCACGGTAAGGACCCAGAACCGTGTCCTGGAGATAACGGAAAGCCCCTGCCCTATAATCAGAGCGTACGCGGGAAAAGCGACAAGCGCATACCTCGGCGTGAAGACCTTCACATTCCCAATGACTAAAGCGATGATGGCCAGAAACGGCACTGCAAGCCACAGAACGAGCAGCAGCAGGAGATTCGGTTTGGTGCGGAGCAGGCTCCTGATGCCTACGATCCCCGGTATGGCAAACACTGCAGCGGCCAGTGCAATCCAGTGGATATTCTCCCTGATTGCTTCGGCTCTTCTCGTCTTAAGATCCCTGAGCGAGGGCCCCAGGGAATAACCCACACTGTATGCGAAAAAGGAGTATGGTACGACCATGGCGGAAAGCTCGGCACCGCCTCTCAAAGGTGTTCCCGTATCACCTGTAACCACCTTTTCGGGATGTACTCGCACCATTATCTCACGAACCCATGGTGAGAAGACCAGGAGGACAACGAAGATCGCAACGATCCACTTGCCGAGCAACCTCCTTCTCGACGGTGTGAGCAACAGATAGAGGAAATGGGCGAATGCGATAAAAGCCGCGCTCAGATTAGAGACGAGTGCGGCAAACAGGAACAGTCCATAGAGAACAAGATCTCTCGTCGACGGCCTGGCCATCCATCTGACAAGGAAGTATGTCATCAGTACGCCGAAGAGAACCACAAATGCGTAGCCTCTCACCTCTTGTGAATACCAGAGCAGCATGGGCGAGATCGCCACGAAGAACGTTGTATGCAGGGAAGCCCACGTGCCCACGAGGCGTCTGGCCAGGTAGAATACTGCGACGACCGTGAAACCGCCCGCCAGTGCAAACGGCAGGCGCAGGAATGCCTCTCCGGACCCGATCGCACCCCAGAGGTGCATCATCAGCGAGACCATCGGGCCCTGAAGATTCCGGAACACATCCGACGCAGCCATCGGAGTCCCGATGTGTGAGTTCATGATTGTCAGCATCTCATCGACCCAGAGACTCTGCCTTCCCAAGTGCACATAACGCAAGGCGACGCCGATCACGACGGCCGTAACCAGAAACAGTTTCAGGAGTGCCTCCACGCTCCTAGAACTCAGTCTATGTATCAAGAAATGCCCCTCCCCCCCGCAGGAGCACTGCTACAATCTGTTGTAGACGAAGCCCGGTATAGGAAAAGTCCTCTTGTTGAACACTACTCCAAGCAGTCTGCCACCGGCCCTCTCGATTATCTCTTTGGTTCTCATGACCACTTCGCGTCGGGTCTTGCCGTGTTTGACAACCAGGACTACTGCATCGACTTTGTCACACAGGGCAACCGACTCCGGGTTGGTTCCCACGGGCGCCGAATCGACAAGCACATAGTCGAACTTTTCCCGAAGGACTGAAATGAATGTCTCCAGATCCCCTTTGTCGTATGCAGAGAGAGTCTCGAAATGCTCACCGAGCGGCATTATATGCAGGTTGGGAACGGTGGTGTTCACCAGAGCCTGCTCGATGGGGATCTCACCGTGAAGATACTCGCTCACGCCCTCTTTCTGCGTCCCGAACCTCGTGTGCAAGTCCGGATGATGAGTATTGCAGTCGATTACGGCTGTCTTCTTGCCCAACGCCACGGCAAGCGTCAGCCCCAGGCCGACCACCGTCTCAGTCGTTCCCTCTCCCGCCAGCGAGCTCGAAACCAGCAGGACTCGCGAGGACTGCCGGGGTAATGCGATTTCGATCTGTCCGATCAGTCCCCGGTAATAAGAGAGAGCCTGTTCGGACAAGATCCGTCCCGCTGATTTCTGCGATCCCTTATCCGGGGTATTGCCTTTCTTCTTGCGATCTCCCATTTAAACCCTCGTTACGAATCCTTTCCGAATGTCCTGTCGACCCTGTTCGTCAATCCGGCCATCTTCCGGCTCTGAGGTATCGAGCCAAGAAGCGGAACCCCGATGTCGTCTTCAACGTCGGCTGCGGATTTCACCGAGTGATCGAGGTTCTCAAGCAGGAACCCGAAACCGATACCCAGCGTTATGCCAAGCATAATTGAGAACGCGACGTAAACACCCTGCATCTGGCCGGCCCTGGTGCTACGTGCAATAGCAGGACTGATGACCTTGGCATTCGCAATTCTTATGTCGTCGGCCTCGGCAGCCACCGCATCCAACATCTTGTCGAGAACCTTGTCGTAATGAGTGTATGTGAAATGAATCTCTCTCTTCAGGTGCTCAATCTGTGCAACCTCTTTGGGAGTCTGTCTCAGTGCCTCCTCTAGCTCCTGTACCAGGACCGCGAATCCGTTCTCTTCAGCCTTGAGATCCTCTATCAGGAACTCCTTCTCCTTTATCCGGCGGTCGACTTCCTCCCGGAACCTCCCCCTCATCTTCTCGATCCGGATGTCCAGCATCTTGACCTCGTGATTAGACTCCGTCAGGTATGTCGCCTTCTCGTCGCGTTTTCCCTTCAGTCGCCAGTACTCCGACATCATCTCTGCGCCAAGTCCGGATCTCAGAATGTCGGAAAACGGAACCATGATATCCGGATCGTCTTCGAGCCTGCTCTTTATCAGACGGAGTTTCTCTTCCTCGGCGATCCTCTTGCTCTTGACATCGGCCCAGGTCTCCCTTAGTTCGCTGCTCCGGGAGATCGCGGTCTGGTATTGCCATTCAAGGTCATAGATCTCACCCTGTTTCCTCAGCTCGAGCTCGCTCTCTATCAGGCCCATAAGCCTGCCTTCGAGTACCGCCAGCTGGTCCTCAAAGAAGTTCTTCATATCACCCGATTTCCTCACCTGTGCGCGGTATTCGACATATGCCTTCGCGACTGCGTTTGCCGCTTCACCAACGAAGGCCGGGTCGGCCCCCGTGTAACGGATCAACATCACGTTTGACATCTCCACAGGGTAGGCATCGATACCCGCCCTGAGATCGCCAACGGTCGGCTCTCTAGTGACCTGGCTGTCAGCGACTGCTACGTGGACACGGACGTTCTCATCACGGAGTATATCCACGGCATGATCCAATACGGTTGCGGTGTTGACAAGCTCGACCTCGGTGTTCATCTCCTCCTCGAGACCGTAGAAAGGCGTCCACGAGGTCGCAAGCGGGTGCGCACCGGTCCTTCTCAGCAACACCTTCGCCGTGGCCTGATAGACAGACGTTGTTCGAGACGCGGCACTGAGCGCTGCCGCGGCTACCACGATCGCACAGAGAATGATAGGAACCTTCCGTCTGAAAATGACGGTAAGTATCTCTCGTGCTGAAATCTGACTCCCACCTGAACCGTTTCCTGTCATGACGTCACTCCATTCATGATTATGACGTTTTCCCCTAATTCCTGATGATCACACTGCCTTCTCTGGTTGCCACATCATTCACATATAAATAGAACAGTAATGCCGGAGACAAGTTCTTGAAGTACTGTTCGACAAATAGATCGACCTTGGCGATCGCCGTCATAGGCACAAAGATCACATCGCTGGGCATAAGGTGGATGCGCTCTGTCCCTTCCTCGCTTATGACCGCGTCGAGATCCACCTTCCGGCCGCTGTACTCCTCGGCCCCGTTTCTCCTCATCAGGATCACGCTTCCTGCATTCCCGGTCACTGCAATACCACCGGCCCGTGCGACCGCATCAACCACGGTCATACTGCCTTGCAGAGGGTATGCCCCCGGCCTCTTGACCTCACCAAAGACAAATACGGTCTGATCAGCGAATTGAGAGACTATGACGGCGACCTCAGGTTCCGCCACAGCCTCAGCGTAGCGAGCTCTGACGATAGCCTCAAGTTCAGTGGGTTTCATCCCCTCAACCATCACCTCTCCCAGGAGGGGAATCGTGACCATCCCATCAGGTCTGATTACGACTTCAACATTATGCTGAGGGTAATAGAAGAACCGGAGGGCGAAAGCATCCCCGGCCACGAATGTATAAGGCTGGCGCTCCGGCATTCGGATTTCAACTTCGGCCTGCTCAACTGGGGTCGGCTCAGGTACCGTATCCAGCTCAAGTTCGGGTTTGGATCCGCCACAACCGGCGGCAAGGGCCAGGCACGCGAGCAAGATGGCGATCGATCGTTTCACTTCAGTCCTCCTGTATCAAAAAAAACCGGAACAATGCGAAAGCATCATCCCGTCAAAGTCTGACTTTGTCTCTGTGCACTGTAAACTTGCCATCAGACACCTGTTCGATCCTGTCGTTCTAACGAATTTTACTGCTTTGTCTGTAGCAAGCTTACCTCTGAAACCACTCCTTTCACTCCTAATTACTTTTTTAGTATAGCACATAAGTTCTGCTAAGTCAAGTAACATCGGTGCTGCAGATTGCAACCGCTGTTCGCAGATTGCAATAGCCGCCGATCCCGCTGTTTTACAGGGGGTCACTAAACCACACTCCTCCACGTCAACTGTCTACGGGTGGATGTCAACACCCGTACATAGGGTCAAACAGGGCAATTTGCGTGCCACTCAGCCGCTTGTTCTGGACAGCACTGAAGCGACAAATACAGGCAGGAGAATCTCGTGGTGACCCAGGAAACTGAAGGTGGTTGCTCCCATTGCTTTCGGCCGCCTGACAACACTTGTCGTGGGCCTATAGAGGGAAAACATGTCGAAATTGGCTGTTGTGAACTCCCCGAGAGCGGAACCCGCGTTACGGGCCCTGGCCAGGGCCTTGAGAAACACCTCGGGCATTATGACAGCCGAACCCAGATTGAGTATCACACCCCCGTTGAGATCCGCTACCAGGGATGAAAACGTACGGAAATCCATCAATGTGCCTGCACCGATTGCCTTCCCGTCGGCCTCGTCATGCTGGTGCACGACATCGGTGCCGATGGCCACGTGCACCGTCACAGGGATGCCCAGGTTGTGTGCCGTTGCCATAACGCTGAGCTCCGGATTGGCGGGTCTCATCCGGGCCAGCTGTTCGCCTATGGCCTTCCCGAACCCGATATCATCCTGCAGGCAAGCGGAGGCGGCGTCATTGAAGAACGCACTGGTCTCCCCGGTCATCCCGAAAGTCCCATGCTCGAGACCGGCTTCCACGTCCTCGGATGTCTTACCCCACAACGCGATTTCCACGTCATGGATGGCGCAGGCTCCGTTCATCGCAAGCGCAGTTACCACACCCTTTCTCATCAGCTCGCAGATCAGACCGCCAAGACCGCACTTTACCACATGCGCGCCCATCATGATGACGACCGGTCTGTCATTCCGTCTCGCTCCCACAACTCGCTCACTCAGATCTTCGATGTCCTTCCCCCTCAGGATCCGGGGGATCATCGACCTCAGGTTTTCATACCAGGAGAAGCCGTCAGGCAGACCTGCGAAATCGTTGATGTCGACTTTGCTCGTCCTGTGCTCTATGGATATCTTCTTGTCCTTCTTGCTTCCCATCTGTCGGTCTCCTGTCTATTTACCCGTTTCCGCCTCGAGCAGAACCACGTTGATGGAACCGATCGCAACCTTGCTCTTCATCATCACGGGAATGTGACTGGGATCGGTAGACATCCAGACGGTCAGACGACCCTTATGCTGAAATATACCCGAGGCCTTGAGAATCGGTTCGAGGATGAAGCACTCGTACTTACCTGCAGGAACCTTGATTATCTCGACCCCGAGCACCTTGACCTCAAGCGGGTAGTTCTTTCCGTCTGCGTGGTTTTCAATGAAGACACTCTTCCCGACCTCGAGATCCATGGTCCTGATATAGTAAAGTGACGTCAGGACGTCCTGAACCCCTTCCGGAATGGTCACAACCCGGCCGTCAGGGTAGGTGGCGGTATGCTCCCGCTGGTCGAAGACAACAACCTCCCTCGCCCGGTAGTTCCCTTCCTTGAGGTTCTTCTCATAACGCCACGTATAGAGTTTCTCCACATCAAGGAGCGATTCGACCCGGTCCTCAACCTCGAAGAAAAGGGAAAACGGCATCGTCGACCGCGCCACTGACACGATCCGGAAGCACTCCCCTCCTTCACATTTCACCCGCCCGGCAACCTCCATCGTGGCAACACCCGCCTTGACGAATTCATAGCGCACGGCGAACGTCAGTTTCTCTCCGGTCTTAAACGGCAGTCCCATGGCAGCCGCACTGAACAGCAGAAGTGCTGCGACGGCAACGACCGAAGTTCTTCTCATCTCGAACATCCATCCTCTCTGGTGATCCACTTCACCGCATCCAGCACATTATCGAAAACCATCGAGTCTTTCAAGCCCTCTCCACCGAGACGCTCTTCCTCGGGAGCCCCCAATCCCGTCCGGACCAGACAGGTGGTCATACCGAGGCCCGAGCCGAAAAGCAGATCCGTCTCCTTGTCCCCGATGAGAAAGGACCCCTTAAGGTCGATATCGAATTTCCGGGCCGCCTGCACGCCCAGTTCTATCCCGGGCTTCCTGCAGTCGCACTTCTTCCTGTAAGCTCTGACGGTTCCATCGGGGTGGTGAGGACAATAGTATATGGCATCGAGCTCCGCCCGGGCCTCCCCGAAGATGTCCTGCATCCTCCGGTGAATCACGGCCAGATCGGCTTCGCTGAGGTAACCCCTGGCGATGGCGGATTGATTCGTGACCGCGATGAGAAGATATCCATGGTCCCGTGCCATTCTCAGGGCCTCCGCGGCGAAGTGATACGGTGCCACACGCGAAGGATGGGTGAGGTAGCCCAGTTCTATGAGAAGCGTGCCGTCCCTGTCAAAGAAGACCGCCTTGTTCAAGCCGTTGTCCCTCCGATCTTTGCAAGCACGCCGGTCACCTCATCAACTTCGATCGTCTGGGTGCACGGTGTGCCCCGGCCGCAATCCCTGGCAAAACACGGGGAGCATTCCATCCTGCTAGAAAGAGAGGTGGATTCAGGAGACAGAGGGCGCGTCCACCCTGGGTCTGTGGAGAAAAACAAACCGACGGTAGGCACTCCAAGCGCTGCTGCGAGATGCATGCCGCCGCTATCGTTTGAAACGGTTGCGCGACACATGCTGAGTAGGCCCACGAGGCCTGAGAAATCCAGATCACCACAGAGGTTGAGACTTTCCCTGTTCATCTTCTCCCGGACAGCGCTGCAGGCGGCAGCATCACTCCCGCTCCCCAGTAACACGACTTTCAGATGAAACCTGTCGACTGCGTTATCCCCGAGCGAAGCGAATCGAGCCGGATCCCAGCGCTTCGCCGGTCCGTACCTGGCTCCCGGAAAGAGGCACAGGTAACCACCCTCGAGGAGCCCATACTTCTCCAGGGCCTGCCGGCCGTTCAGACGATCGCTTTCGGTCGGCTCCAGAGCCGGGACTCTGTCGATGATCTTTATACCCATACTCTCGACCAGCCTGCAATAGGTCTCGGTGAGGTGCTCATGCCCGGGCGCCACACGGGGCACCTTGTCGGTATAGAAAAATGAGAACGAGCTGTCTGCAAAGCCGACTCGCCGCGGTACCCTCCCGAGCCGGCACATGGCCGCAGAGGTAAACGACCGGGTGAAGCTGAATGCCCACACGGGACCGAAGGTGCGGAGAATCGAGGCTCCCTTGAGCACGGCCCGCAACGAATCGGCTGCCCCTGCACCGGGCCGCCGAACCGGGAAGACGAGTGTGCCGGGTATCCTTGAAAACACTTCCGCTGATGCGGTCGAAGCCAGCACTACGACACGACCGCGCCGCGCGCAGTCAACCAGCCCCCGGACGGCGGGGATGGCAAGCACGGCATCCCCAAGCCAGTTAGGAGCTCTCGCTGCCAGACTGACCTTCTTAGCGTCCGCTTTCCGGTCTTCCGTTACCGACCATATCATTGACTATCCCAGCCACTTCGCCCGGGTCGATCTCCTCCAGGCATTGTCTTGTCTCATACTTGCACGGCTTGTTACCGTGAAAACTGCACGGGCTGCACGCCAGACCGCGTGTTACCACCACCGCGCCCCGGGCCATCGGAGCGAACCCGAGCAGCGGCGAAGTGGGACCGAAGATCGAAACAACTCCAGAACCCACGGCACCGGCCAGGTGCATCAGACCTGAATCGTTGGTGACCGTTGCGGCACACATTGACAGGAGACCCGCGATCATACCGACGTCGTTACCTATGTAAACCTCCACGTCTCCCCCACTCAGACTCCCGGCAACCGCCTCGGCAACGGTCCTGTCCGCGTCGGACCCTATGATAAGAACCCTCCTGCCCTTTTCTGTGAAACAGCCGATCAGGTCGGCAAAGTGTTCCTCACTCCATCTCTTGTGCGGGCTGCTGCCTCCGGGGCAGACACCGATGAAAGGTCCTGCTCCGAACCTGCCGACTGCCTTCTTAAGATCCGCCCCGGGCGGCTCTATGCCGGGGACATTGTCGGGGGGCTCGATACCGAGTCCGCGGACGGCGCCCGCATATGACTGAACAGTATGGTCGAGGTTCTCTCTCCGGATCCACGGCAGGTACACGCTAACGAAACGGCGAAACTGCTGTCTGCGGTGTCTGACTGTCTTCCTGCTTCGCAGCCTCGCGGTTATACGGCGGGAACGCAGGTTGCCCTGGAGGTCTATTACCGCATCGAACTCGGTGTCCCTTGCGACGGCGTCCAGTTCGGGATTGGGACCACCCCTCGAATAGGTTATCACAGAGTCAACAGAGGAGAAAAGCCGCGGTATCCCGCTATACTGCTCAGAGGTGACAAACCATAGTCTGCCGGCCGGATAATGCTGCTTCACCGCCCGGGTGGCAGGTTCGGTGAGAACAATGTCTCCGAATGAGCTGAGCCTGACGATCAACAGGTTTGCCACAGGTGCTAGCCTTCCCGGACGGCCTGCGGATAATCCTTAAACTGCAGGTCATAGAGTTTCCTGTAGACCTGTCCGGCCGCAAGCAACTCTTCATGACGCCCGGACTCGACTATCCTCCCATCATCCAGAACAAGAATCAAATCCGCATTCGTCACGGTCGACAGCCTGTGGGCAATCACGAAGTTGGTCCGTTTTGAGATCAGATGCTGTATGGCGTCCTGTACGAGTTTCTCCGATTCAGAATCAAGCGACGAGGTCGCCTCATCAAAGATCAGGATCTGAGGGTTCTTGAGTATGGCCCTGGCGATCGCAATCCTCTGGCGCTCTCCGCCGGACAGTCTCACTCCCCTGTCCCCGATTACGGTATCATACTTTTCCGGCAGGTTACTTATGAAGTCGTGGGCATTCGCCGCTTTTGCAGCCCCGGCTACCTTCTCAAGCGGTATGTCCTCTATACCGTACGCTATGTTGTTTCTAACCGTATCATTGAAGAGTATTGTCTCCTGGGTGACTATTCCCATAAGGCTTCGAAGTGAGCGGATGGTCGACGACCTAATGTCCTTACCGTCGATCTTCACGCCCCCGGAGGTCGGATCGTAGAAGCGCGGGATCAAATCCACCAGGGTGGACTTGCCTGCGCCGCTGGGACCGACGATGGCCACAACCTGCCCCTTCTTTACCTTGAAACTGATGTCTCTCAGAACGTATTCCTGTTCGCCATACGTGAAACTGACATTCTCAAACTCGAGCCCCTCGCTTATCGTATCGATATCCACAGCATCCTTGCTGTCGGTTATTTCGGGCACTGTATCCAGTATCTCGAATATCCGTCTCGCTGCGGCCAGACCTTCCTGTATCTTTGCGCTGGCATGAGTCAGATTCTTCGCCGGGTGTATGATTGAAAGCATCGCTGCCAGGAAGATCAGAAACCAGTCGGGACTCAAAAGATGTCCTTCAAGCACCTGGGTCCCGCCGTACCACAGCACGACCAGTGCTCCCGTAGCTCCAAGAAACTCGGTCATGGGAGGTGCGAGTGAGGCCGCACGCTGTTGGGTCATGAATGCGGAGAAGAAACCCCTCGTATGGCGGTAGAACTTGGTTGTCTCGAAATCCTCCATGCCGAATGCCTTTACGACTCTAATACCGGATATCGTCTCCTGCAGGACGCTTGTGATGTCGGCCATCTTCTCCTGGGCCTTGGTGCTGTATCTCCGGAGTCTGTGTCCGATCTTTGTAACACCGAATGTTATCGGTGGAATCACAAGGAAGGCGACGAGTGCCAGCCGCCAGCTGATCCAGATCACGATTGAGGCGTAAACGATCACGAAAAGCAGATCGCGGAGTGCCCCGAGGAACCCGGCTGACAGGCTCATCCTGATAAGCGTCACATCATTCGTGATCCTCGATATCACCTGTCCGGTCTTGCTGGCGTGAAAGAACGACAACGTCAACCTGTGGAGGTGCGTGTAGAGACCGTTCCGGACATCGCGGATCACGCGTTGTTCGAGGGATGCGTTGACGATCGCAAGGAGATAGGTAAACAAGCCCTTGAGGAAATAGATGACAAGGATGGAGACGCAGATCCGCTCAAGGGTAACGACCGGTGAATCCGAGGAGTAGAAGGAAAGTACCTTCTGCCTCACGGTTTCCTGTACCGAAGAGAGGGCTTCCGGCGCCACACCCATGATCCCACCTGCCTCACCGTCCGTCGTCCCCGCCAGATCCAGTTTCCCACCCGAGAATATCACGTTGACAAAGGGGAGAATCATACCGATCGAGATACCGCTGAAGATCGCCACCATAACCATGAGAAGCAACGCGCATGTCAACCGCTTCCAGTAAGGCTTCATGAATGAGATCAGTCTGAAGTAGAGCCCCCTGGAACTCATGATCAGATCCTTGAAGGGGCGCTGACGAAATCGCGCATCTGCATCGCCAGCTGTGCGGGTGGAGTGGTCTTCCAGGTCTGTTCCTCAACAAGACTGAAGATCCCGTCGCTGGGTATCCATCTTCTGTCGTCCGTGTCGGAGAACAGCACATACGAAGGTATTCCCATCGAGACGGCGAAGTGAAAGAGATCAGTGTTCCCGCTTATAAAGAGGTCGCATTGCGACAGGATTCCCAGCGTGTCCCGGAAGCTCTTGCCTGGTATATCAAGCCAGTCGTACGGTCCAAGGCGCTTTATCTCATCTTGTTTGATCGCCGGGTTGGGATCGGACAGGAGCGCAATCCGGCTGGGTTTGAGTGCAGCAAAACTCCTGGCCAGCCTGATGGCGGCGTCGAAGGGCGGCCTCCCTCCAGCTTTGGTATGACTGAGGTCGACACCGATCAAGAGATCCGATGGATTAGGCTTTCTGAACCCAACGATCTCTTTGGCTATCTTCGCTTCATTCTCCGGGAACTTCCAGCCCGACCATTGGCCACCCCCGGAAGAGAGGAACTTCACTAGACACAGGTTGACATCACGGAAGTACGTGGAATCGCTGCCGGGCACCACTTCGATGTTAAAGAGCGGGTAACCGATTTCACCCCGTACCTTGAGCCTGAGGCGCGCGCCGCTCAAGAGCGGAAGGATAACTCTGTAGAAGTCGTGCCTGTAATCGAAGTAGAACACCGCCTCGACCATCCGCTCTCTGATCTCACCTATGAAGGAACGGTATCCCCAGACCGCTCCCGCTCCACCGAACTTCGGAAACTCAACCAGATCGTCGACTATGCTCCGGTCTCTGAAAATGTCCCCCTGCCCATCCTCGACAAGACAGATGATCCGCGATTCCGGCAATGCGGACCTCAGCATGGTGAGCGCCGGGTAGGAGCGAGAAGGGCTGGTTCACACTCTTACCGCCGAAGAGCCTGCTCGCGACGTCAGTCAGCGCCTTGGTCGTCCAGGTGGGCAATCTACAAACCTCTTTCTACGGGGATTGTCCTTTCGACGCCCTTCAGCTTGTCTGTGCCCTTGCTGATTCTTATGAGAAGGTAACCGTTCTCGTAGTGCGCATCCATGGAGGATATCCTGACGTTGGGCGAGATCTCCACGTTGCACTCGAACGGCCCCACACTGATCTCCATCTTGTGAAAACGTCTCTGCCCCGCAGGCGGCGGATCCCGTCTCACACCCTTGATCCTGAAAACCCGGTTATGCAGCGTCACGCTGAAATCATCCGGGTCCATGCCCGCGATCTCCATCCTGATCACGTACTCTTTGTCGGTCTCGTAGACATCGGTCAGCGGCCGCCACACCGATTCCTTGCCGAGTAACAGGGGCGTGTGCAATCTCGAGAAATCCGACAGCAACCGCTCCATGGTTTCCTGAAGGTGTCTGATATCCCTGATGAAATCGTCATCCTGCGGATGCATCACTCACCCCCGGGTCATAACGCACCTTCGATATTCCAGTCGTACTGCCTCTCGAAGACATCGTTGAAGTCGAAGACGTCGCTGAAGTCTTCCCTCGAGTCCCTGTCGGTCTTACCCAGTACGCCGGCCTCGATCAGTTTGAAGACTATTTCACCGAAGTCCTCGGTTGTGGAAACGCCCCAGCTCTCAAAGACCGTCTTGGCCATCGGTCCGAATTCCCGCTTCGCCAGGCCTTTGATTCCATCCAGCAGCTCATGCCCCGTGACATGTCCCCTGCGTCTGAGGCTACGCATGGTGAACTCAACTGCATTTATCACGAATACATAGGATTCCAGCTTGTACCGGGGATCACCGGCCGCCAGTACCTCGAGATCACCCATTAAATCGCTTTGTCCCACTTTGCTCCCTTTTTGAGTCAGGGTCCACTTGAGTCCATCCCTAGACTATGATACCATGCCCTATAAATCAAGGAAGATAATTCGACCATGCCTTCTAAGAGAGGATTGTTGCTGCTTTCCTGGTGCCTTGGGCTGGTCAGCATTTGCACCCAGGTCATGATCATCAGGGAGCTGCTCGTTGTCTTCACCGGAAACGAGCTGACGATAGCCACGTCTCTGGCCTTGTGGCTGATGGCTGTCGCCGCCGGTTGCCTCGTTTTCAAGCGCCACGCAGGATCCCCGGAAACCCGGTCCGCGGCGGGTGCCCTGTTCGTTGTGGCGGCAGTTACCGCTCCCGCCCAGATCGCACTGATCAGACTTCTCCATCCTCTTCTTGTCACCCTGGGTGAGATCCCGGGGCCGGCCATGGTCCTCCTCCTCTCAGCCGTCGGAATCGTGCCGTGTGCACTTTGTCTGGGCGGGCTGTTTGTGACAATGGTAGGTCTTGCTGAGCGTTCTCAAACCAGAGCGCCTATCTCGATTGTGTACGGCGTGGAGGCGCTCGGTTCGGGTATGGGCGGTCTGCTCTTGAGTTTCCTCCTGCTGGAGTGGTTGAATCCCCTGGCGATCGTCACGCTGGCAGGTATCGTAAGCCTGTGGGCCGGGGTTTATCTGCTCTTCATTCTAGCTCCATCCGGGCGCCGCCGCCTTTCCGTAACTGCCGCTGTGCTTCTAGCATGCCTGGCTCTCGCGTTGATAGTCAGTCCAAGGCTTGACCTGGCAACGCGGCAAGCTCAGTGGGCACCGCTTAAGGTCATCGAGACGGCCGACACCAGGTACGGCAACGTCGTCGTAACCGACCGGGGAGGGATTCATGACTTTTTCGAAAGCGGCGTTCTGGCGTTCACGATTCCCGACCCGATGTATGCCGAGGAATGCGCTCATATCCCGCTCCTTCATCATCCGAACCCCGAGAGCGTACTCGTGATCGGAGGCACCGGCTCGGGGATCATTCGAGAGATCGCGAAACACCCATCGGTTGTACGGCTGGACTATGTCGAGCTCGACTCGACCGCCCTGGAGGTGCTGGCACGTCTGGCACCGGCGGGCTGGTTTGAAGGTGAAGGGCTCACCGTGACGCCTGTCTACGGCGATGGAAGACGCTATATGGCCGTGACCCCCCGACACTACGATGTGGTTATAATCAATGTTGGAACACCCGTAACTCTCCAAATGAATAGGTATTACACCGTTCAGTTCTTCCGGCGTGTGAAATCACTTATCGGCACAGACGGCATCATGGCCCTCAAGATTCCCCAGGAGGGGGCCTACCTCGGTCCCGAACTCGCTTCTCTGATTTCAGCTCTCGTAAACAGTTGCAGTGAGGTTTTCGGCTTTGTGGGACTGGTACCCGGGGAGTACATCCATCTCCTGGCGTCTCCGGGGCTTGACGTGGGTGAGAGAACCGGCCTCCTCCTTGAGACACTTTCGCTGCGTGCCCTCGATACCTCATACACCACGGAGTATGTACTGCCGGACCGTCTCTCACCGATCCGGGCGGCGCGTCTCGACAGCGTGATCGCCACGCACGATACAGGTCAGACCAACACCGACGTGATGCCGGTATCCTTCTCATATTCGATTGCGCTCTGGGCAAAGCACTTCAGAAGCGGGAGGGCCATCTCATTCGTCGTCACCCGGTTGAACACGAGTAGCTGCCTGCTCATGCTCATCCTCGCCGGTGTGGTGATCATTGCGTTGCACCTGCGGGCGGGGGCAGCGGCCCGGTCGGAACTCTCTGCAGCTGCGGCTGTCTACTCCATGGGGTTTACCGCGATGTTTACCGAGATCCTCATAGTGCTCGGGTTTCAGATCGTGAGCGGCTATATCTACGTCGGCATCGCCGTGATTGTGGCCGCTTTCATGCTCGGTATGGGTCTGGCATCCAGCCTGGCAGGGACGCGAAACAAGGATTGGATCGGGCCACGGGCGTTGCCGCTGGTACACTGCTGTCTCTTGATCATGCCGCTGCTGGTGGTGGCGGCCCTGACATGGCGGCATACGCCGGATGCGGCATTTGCGGTGATGGCGTTTGTCACCGGCGGACTAGCCGGTGTGATCTTTGCAGTCGCCTCGGAATCTCTGGCTTCCGGCGGCCGGAGAGCAGGTGATGCCGGGGCGCTTGCTTACTCACTGGATCTTACGGGAGCCTGCGTCGCCGGCTTTGCAACGGGCCTCGTGATCGTACCCTCGCTTGGGCTCGCCCGGTCGGCTTACACCGTAGCGATCTTCAATGGGGTTGCACTCATTCCGATTCTGCTTGGGACGAAGCTTCTTCCGAGAGCTCCTTCTCATTGAAAACCTGGGCTGAAAAGATGTAGATATCCGACCCCTCGCGCCATGCACCACTGGGGAGGCCGGCCTTGGCACATGTATGCTCGAGGAACTCGTCTCTATCCCAACCGTACTCCGTCGCTACCTGGGGCAGTAGCACACCATGGTTGTGGCCCTTTTCGATATAGAGACCGTCACGTCCGACCTCGATTTCATCTGGACTTACGATCTTTTTGAAGGGGGTCAGCACCGAGATCTCAAGCGAAATATCCTCGAGTTCATCAGGACTCAGAGGCGGGAACCTCGGATCCTCCGTAGCCGCCGCGACCGCCATCTTCGAGATCGTGCTGTGGAGCGGTTCGATCCCCCTCAGGTGCCCGATGCATCCCCTGAGTTGCCCGCCCTTTGTGATTGTCACAAAGGCGCCCATCTTCTCGTTGAGCAACGCCGAATCCGTATCAGACGCAGGCAGCGGCGTACCCTTGATCCTGGCCTCAATTGTGCGCCGCGCAAGGTTCAGCAACTCCACTTTTTCACTCCGTCCCAATCCCAGGTCCACACCGACCGATGCCTCCTTTACGAGCGCGACTGCAAGGTAGCCGACCACACCCGACTTGTCGTTCGTAACATCCCCCGAGTTGGCGTACTTGAGTGTCACGGCCTCAGACGCCCCCAGCTCCTTCGAGGCAATCATCACAGTGATCATCGGTCCTCCACCACACGCCTCGGCCTTCCGTGACTTCAGGTCACCGGCAAGGCCTTCGTAGTCATACTTTTCGATGCGGTCCACGATCACCCTGTCAAGCCCGACAGCCTCGTCGTAGGGGTGAAAGTGCGAAAGGTCGCTGCTCGCCACCAGGAGAACGTTCATGTTCTTAACACTGGATGCGATCGCCTGTCCGAGCCGCCTGCAATTGGCAAGCGACTGATCGCCCATCACTATGGGGACCACCCTGAGGTCCGGGACGGCGACCTGGAGAAACGGCAGTTGCACTTCAAGCGAGTGCTCGCTCTGGTGTGCCGGGGCATGGAACCCTATGGACTTGTCCGAATCAACGATCGTCTCCGCAAGGTCCTTATGGATGTCGACAAGCCCGAGGGGTGTTCTGTAAGGACCGAGAGCGTATACAGAACTACCATCGAAGTAGGCGTGGTGACTGGGGGCGACCACGACGACTGCGTCGAAACTCCGGCCTTCCACGAGCTTGTAGCCGTGGGCGGCTACTGGGCCGGAGTAAATGTAGCCGGCATGCGGTGATATCAAGCCGACAACTTCACCTCTGATCTCCGCGGGCTCAACCGCGGCGAGCATACTCGAGACAGCATCGCGTAACGCTTCCTCAGTCCCTGGATAGAATGCGCCTGCGACCGCCGGTTCGCGGACTTTTCCCGATGGCTCCATCTCAGCACTCCCCTCTTCATGGGAATTCCCTTCCGTTGAACATGCCACGAAAGGGATCACAACCAGAAGACATACAAGCATTGAACATCTCAGAATACGGATCCTGGTCTTCATCACTGCTTACTCCCGCTATCCGCCTGCCGCAATGAGCCCGGTTACCCTGGCAGCCATTTCTTTCCGGTTGCTCATCGTGACTTCGATGATTTCTGTATCAGGCCGCTTCCTTATTGCGTCAAGAAACGGGTTCCTGGCCACTCCGAGCGTCGCAACCACGTCGACATCGCTATCAAGAACCCTGATTATAATATCCCGGAACTTCTCGGAAAGCAATTCCATCTTGCCGATCTCATCCACGATCACAACGTCCCCTGCTTCCACTGCACTCTCCAGAGCCCGGATGGCCACCTTCTCGAGATTCTCGACTATCACCGTGTAGGGTCCTACCCGGGGTCCACCCTTTCGATGCCTTGTGGCCAGAACGCGACGCTCACCATCGAGAGACTCGATCGAGAACCCGGTTCGTCTGCCGGCCTCCCGGATCTCTCTCGTCAGGATGCCGCCCGCGCGATCACCGAGCAAAGCAGCGATTCGCTCGATCACGGTTGTCTTGCCGACACCGGGTACTCCGGTAAGAAGAAGATTCATAGTCTACAACAGGGTATCTCGCTTCCATGCCGAATCGTCAGCATCCGGGCAGTCTATGTTGTAGTGAAGACCCCTGCTCTCCCTTCGCATCATCGCGCACCTGATTATCAGCTCACCTACGAGCGCGATGTTTCTCAGTTCCACCAGATCGGGTGTCAGTCGATAGTTCCAGTAATAGGTTTCGATCTGTTCTCTCAAGAGGCGGATCCGCTTCTTGGCAATCTTCAACCTCTGGTCGGACCGCACTATCCCGACATAGTCCCACATCAGCGTCCTCACCTGGTCCCAATCATGATCCAGGAAGACCACTTCCTTAAGCTCCGCCGTACCCTCGTCCTGCCAGGGTTCGACCCGCGGTAGCTCTGAACCCCGTTCGTCCCTGATCCCTACCGCCGTCGAGGCGGATACACCGGCGAACACCAGTGCCTCCAGGAGTGAATTTGAGGCCAGGCGGTTGGCCCCATGGAGACCTGTGGCAGCAACCTCACCGGCACAAACCAGCCCTTCTATTCCGGTTCTCGCCGTAAGATCGGTAACGACCCCGCCGCACATGTAGTGGGCAGCCGGGACCACGGGAATCGGCTGTCTCGTGATATCGATTCCGAAGTCAAGACACGTCCTGTAGATATTCGGAAACCTCTCTCTGATACGCGTCCCGTCGATCGCACTCAGGTCAAGCAGGACGTGTTTGTCACCCTTTCGCTTCATCTCCGAATCGACCGCCCTGGCAACAATATCCCTGGATGCGAGTTCACCGCGTGGATCGTATGCTTTCATGAAGGCCTCGCCATCAAGCGTTCTGAGGATGGCACCTTCTCCCCGGACGGCCTCCGATATGAGAAAACTCTTGGCACGCGGATGGTAGAGACACGTCGGATGAAACTGTACAAACTCCAGGTTCGAGCACCGGGCCCCCGCCCGGTACGCCATTGCGATCCCGTCCCCGGTGGCGATGTCGGGGTTCGACGTATAGAGATAGACCTTACCCGCACCACCACTCGCGAGAATTGTGACGCGTGCGAGGAAGGGCTCGATACTTCCCTCAATCACGTCCATCACGTAAGCGCCCCAGCACCTGTCGGGCTTGACCTTGCATCCCCGCCGTTTCGATTCGAGAATGAGATCGACGGCAATGTGATTCTCCAGAAGCGTGATACCCGGGATCGACCGCAGTGTCTCAAGCAGGACCGTTTCAATCTCGCGTCCCGTATGGTCTTTGGAATGGACTATCCTGCTCGCCGTGTGCCCACCTTCCCGCCCGAGGGCCAGACCGGTTCTGCCGGTGTCCTCCTCGGACGAGAAGGTCACTCCCATGCCGATCAGTTCCTCGAGACAGGGCTTCCCATGCTTAACAACGAAATCGACCACCTCGGGATGACCCAACCCGCAGCCGGCGGTCAGCGTATCCTGGATATGGAGGTCGGCGGAGTCCTCATCCCCGATGGGAACCGCGATACCGCCCTGGGCATAGTTGGTATTTGAATCTGTCCACTTTTTCTTTGTTACCAGGGTAACACTGCCCGAGTCGGAGAGTTTAATCGCAGCCAGGAGACCGGCGATCCCGCTTCCGACAACGAGGAAGTCCGACTCGTTTGCATTCATCGATCAACCCTCACTCTATCATCGAGCAGGTTCCAGAAACGATCGGCCTCTTCGATCTCGGTATCTGTCCGCGCAACGATCGCCATCTCCTTAAGCTCGGCGGGCATCTTGTAGATGTCCTTTTCGGTGGTGACTATGCGATTGCAACGACCGGCATTCATCACTGACTTTATCTTATCGATGTCTTCCTCCTGATACCAGTGGTGATCCTCAAAACGGATACTGACCGCCGCATTCACACCCGCCGCAAGACAGGATTTCTCAAAACCGGCCGGTCTGGCAAGACCGCTCACGATCGCGACCCGGTCCGTCGCCGGAACCCCGGTATCGATGGCCTTACCGTTACCATCCACAAAGCAAGGCTTCGAGCGCGCGGCATAGAAGACGTTTCGAGATCGGAGCCGTTTGATGTCACCGGGTGATGGCACACGATCCCCGTGCCGGAGAAAAACCACGACAATGTGATCCGCCTTCACCGACGACAGTCCCTCTCGCAACGATCCCAGTGGCAGCACCGCTGCACCGGATTTAAGCGAGGCAAGGTCAAGACACACGATCTCAGCGGATTTCGCAATACGCCTGTACTGGAACCCATCATCAAGCACCAGGAGCGCAGGCGCGAACATGTCATTCGCCGCGAGCGCTCCCTCGATCCGGTTCTTGCCGACCATCACTGCAACACCGGGCAGGCGTCTGGCCATCATGTAAGGTTCGTCTCCGGCCTCCTCGACGGTTGCCAGCAAGCGGTCACCGTCACTGACGGCAAGCGGCGATCGCTTGCTCCGGCGTCTGTAGCCTCTCGAAAGGACACATACGCGTGTCCCCCGCGCCGCGAACCTCCGGGCAACATGCATACACAGTGGTGTCTTGCCGGTGCCTCCGACGGATATGCTGCCTATACTTATGACCGGCACACCGGGATCGGTTACCTTCGGGGGCGTGCTCCGCCAGAGTCGTGAGGCCAGGGCGTACACACCCGAAAGCGGCGCGAGTACCGGAAAAAGGATACCTCTTTTGAAAGCACCGATTTCATCGGGGGGTTTGATCTTTCTGAGGTCGATGATGTCCATGTCACCGCCTACGGGAGCAGGTTCTTCCGCGCCATGATCTCCACACATTTCTTGGCGATGCCCTTCATGGCCTCCACGGCTTTCGCGGCGTCCCGGCCCATTCGTTCACGTCTCGTATCGTCCGATAGTATCTTACCCAGCAACGGTCCGAGGTCTTGCTCACCGGCTATGAAGGCACACTCTCTTGACCGGAGGTATTCAATATCGTCTTCTATGTTCTGCGTGTGCGGGCCGACAATCGTTACGACCCCCTGAGACGCGGGCTCAAGGGGATTATGGCCGCCGAAGGGTCTGTATGTCCCTCCTACTATAGCGATGTCCGATATTGCATACATGTCAAGAAGTCGTCCCATTTCAGCTATTATGATCACATTGGCCCCGTCGGCGTTGTCACCACCCACGGCCGCTCCACCCGATACCGTCCTGTAACGCCGGCCGAAGTCCCGGCAGATCTGCTCGATCTGGTCGACAAGCACCATATGGCGGGGGGCGATGACCAGCACGGGCGCAGGTTCGATACCGGCAACCGACAATGCCCCGAGCACGATTTCGCACTCGCCTTCCCTGGCCGAACCAAGGGTGATCACCTTCTGCCCCTCTGGAATCCTCAAGCCCCGCCGTGTTTCCTCACGGTGTGCGGGGCTCGATGGGCCCGGCAGTATGTCGTACTTCGTATTCCCCGCGACCTCGACACGATCGGGATCGGCGCCGAGGTGCGTTATTCGTGTCGCGTCGGTCTGCGTCCGCATGAGAAGGAGACTGAAACATGAGAGCACATCCTTGATCAGCGGTCTGACCAATCGGTATCTTGGGAAGGATTTCCGCGATATCCTGCCGTTTAACAACACGATCCGGACACCCTGCTTTTTGGCCTCAAAGATCATGTTGGGCCAGATCTCGGTTTCGCCGATGATCAGCGTGGCCGGCTTCAGGCCCCGGATCAGTCTTTTCATACACGGGTGGAAATCGATCGGCATCAAAAAGACATCAGGTAACTTGAGAATCTCGCGCGCCCTTCGTCCACCGCTGACGGTCATAGTGCTGACCACAAGCGTGCAGTCCTCGCTTTTCTTCCTGATCTCCGCCACCACCGGGGCTATGGTCGAGATCTCACCCATCGACGAGGCATGAAACCAGATCACGGGCCGTCCCCTGTCCGGGGGACACCGCATTGCGAGCCGTTCGGTAAGTCTGGCCCTTGCGGGCGGGAACACATGATGGACCGCCAGAAGAACGAAGTAGACAGGCAAGGGCACAAACCTGTAGACCCCGAAGAGAAGCCGGGAAAGCCAGGACCTCTTATTCTGCGTTTCTTCCACAGCCATTGTCCGCCTCTTGCGTTACGGCCCTGATCCGCTTCTCAAGATCCCGTGCAGCCGCCTCTATGGACTCTTCCGACATGGACGAGTCATACAGGACGGGTTCACCATACACCACCTTGCACCTGGCAAAAGGGAGGGGAATCATGAACCTGTCCCAACTGGATAAGACCAGGCCGGATTTGTGGCAGGCTGCCAGTGGAAGCACGGCCATCCGGTTCCGCTTGGCGACATAGATCACCCCTGGCTGGCAGCGCTCCCTCGGTCCGTGCGGCCCATCCGGCGTGATTCCGATGTCATGCTTTTCCGCTCCCGCACCCGTCAGCTTCAAAACGGCACCTGTACCTCCCCTGGTGGAGGATCCCCGAACCGTGCCGAACCCCAGTCCGGTCAGCACGCGTGCGATGTATTCCCCATCCTGGTGAGTGCTCACAAGGACATCGTTTCCCTCGTTTCGGTGTACATACGTCAGGATAAGCAACCTCCCGTGCCAGAAAGCATATATCAGGTTGCCGGAAAGCTCCCTGGCTTTCGCGATATTCTCAACGCCCGACTTCTCTATCCTGAGCGTAAGCCCCAACAGCCTTACCAGCAGGGGTCCCACCCATCGCGCCAGCACCTCGAGAACGCGCTTTCCCAATCGAGACCGGATCGGCATCGTCTCACTCTGACATCAGTGACAGGGCCAGCCGGGCCGTTCTGGCAGTCGCCCCGCCGGGCCCAAGGTTTTGTCTCACGGCCTCGAGCTGCCGGATTATGTGTTCGCGGCGCAAATCATCGGTGAGTATTTTCACCGCCTCGTCTGCAAGTGTCTTTGGATTGACCGCACCCTGGATGAACTCGGGTACCACTTCCTCACCAGCGACGAGATTCGCCAGCGAGATATACGGCACCTTGACTATCAGCTTGCCAAGCAGCCATGAAAACAACGCGAGCCTGTATATCACTATCATGGGTGTACCGAGCAATGCGGCCTCGAGCGTCGCCGTACCCGAACAGGCGATCGCAAGCCGGCTGTACCGCAACGCTTCATACCTGTAGTCTGTGGTAACCGTGATCGGCACACCGGCCTCCTCTATCTCCCTTTCGAGCATTTCGCGAAAGGTCGGCAGGCTTACAAGGATGAATCTGACGGAAGGCAACTGCTTTCTCAAAAGTGATGCCGTCTTTATCAGCGGCTGGATATGCTGTTTTATCTCCTGGGTGCGGCTGCCGGGCATAAGAGCCACCAGGTTACCGTTCCCGCCCAGTCCCATCTCGGTGGAGAACGCGTCGGCATCAAGACCGGTCTTGACTATGTCAATCAGGGGATGACCGACATAGGTGACATCGATCCCCTCCTTTTCGTACAACTCGACCTCAAACGGGAGTATGACCGCCATCTTGTCCACGTTCTTCCGGATCTGATTGAGTCTGTTTCGACCCCAGGCCCAGATCTGAGGAGAGACATAGTACAACACCTTGATGCCTCTCTCCTTCGCGTAGCTTGCCAGACGGAGGTTCATACCCGGGTAGTCTATCAAGATCAGCACGTCCGGTTTTCGCTGTCTTATGGTCTCTTTCGCCTGGCTGAGAGCACTGCGAAGTTTCCTGAGATGCACGATGGCCTCCCAGAAACCGACAACCGACAGGTCATTGCTGTCAAGGAAGGTATCCACCCCGGCTTCCCTCATCCTGTCACCGCCGATCCCGCTGATCCGGACATCCGGGTCTGTGGATGTTATCTCGGCGGCGAGCATCGAGCCATAGAGGTCACCGGATACCTCACCGGTTATCATCATCATGTTTTTTGCCATCTACTATCTCCACATCGCCAGGCGTCTCTCGATGTCCCTGACGATCTCCGTCGCTATCTCCAGGGCTCTCACACCTGTTTCACCCGGGACTTCAGGCTGTTTCTCACCCTGCGCACTGGCGATGAAATCGGCAATCTCAAGCATAAGGGGCTCTTCATCCTTGACGGGCGGCATTACCATTTCGACGAGATCATGCATGTCCAGGCTTGACGTCGGACCCGGAGGCAGATCTTCAACATCCATTTTCCTGTGGTATATCTTTGCGTCCCGTTTTAGGAAGTCTATGGATATATACGTATCCTCCTGGAAGAGTCTGAGTTTTCTCAACCTCTCGATGGAGACCCTGCTTGCCGTAAGTGAGGCGATCGATCCGTCGGCGAAGGACAGCCGTGCGTTTGCAATGTCGACATTGGGTGTCAGAACAGGGACACCGATGGCCTCGACCTTCTCGATATCCGACTCGGCCGTGCTGAGGACAAGATCTATGTCATGGATCATGAGATCGTGGATGACGGAGACATCCGTCCCCCGAACACCGAATCCGGCCATTCTCAGGGCCTCTATGAATCTGGGCTTACGGATCCACTTGAGCGCACTTCGCAATGGGGGCGAAAACCTCTCAGTATGCCCCGCGTAAAGCGTCAAGCCGTTAGCCCGCGCCATCTCAACAAGCTCCCAGCCGTGCTTGACCTGCTCGGTAATCGGCTTTTCAATCAGCACATGCCTGCCAGCCGCAAGAATGATCTTACCAATCTCGTAGTGGAGGCTTGTCGGCACGACGAGACTCACCGCGCGGACATCGTCGAGCAGACTTTCGAGCGACTCGTATGCTCTGGTGCCGTGGGCTCCGGCTATCTCCTTCATCCGCTCGTTATCCGTGTCGTATATGCCGACGAGCTCCGCTTGTGGTAGCTCCCTGTAGATCCGGACGTGGTGCTGGCCCAGGTGTCCGACACCAGCGACACCGCATGGCAGTCGTTCCATTCTTATCCCCTTTTCAGCAAAACGCCGCCCCAACGGCGGGCGGCTTGTGCGTTCACACGTTTAGGGGGTACCTAGAGCCTGATTCCCCTCTCCGACGTCTCGATGAACTCGACCAGATGCTGGATCTCAGGTATATCGGGCAGATCCGATTTGATCCGCTCGACGGCCTGCGAAACGTTCAGGTCCGAACGGAAAATCAACGTGTATGCCTTCTTGAGAACGCGGATTGTCTCCGCCGTGAAACCGTGCCGCTGAAGGCCTACAGAGTTAAGTCCGCTGACAATCGGGGGATTCCCGGCGACCTTTATGTAAGGCACGATATCCATGGGAATCCTCGACCCGCCTCCGGTGTAGGAGTAGCCGCCGACACGTACGAACTGGTGTATCACCGTGAGCCCACTGACCGAGGCGTGATCTTCGATCGTCACATGCCCACCCATGTTGACACCATTGGCAAGCACCGTATCACTGCCGACCCTGCAATTATGGGCGATGTGAGCATATGCCATTATGAAGTTGCGGTCCCCGATCACCGTCTCCTCGCCCTCACCGGTCGCACGGTGTACCGTAGCAAACTCCCGTATGGTGTTGTCGTCCCCGATCCTTACGTAGGCCTTCTCTCCCCGGTACTTGAGATCCTGAGGATCGGATCCCAGGACAGTACAGTGACATACCCGGCACCGCGAGCCTATCGATGTCCAGCCTTCAAGCAGGCAGTTCGCGCCGATCCAGGTGTCGTCACCTATCACAACATCCGGACCGATGACCGTATTGGGGCCGATGGTCACACCCGAGCCTATCCGAGCTCCTGGATCGACGAACGCAGCCGGGTGGATATCCGTGGAGGCCTGTACCGGCGAGTCACCCGTGGCATCGCCGTGGAATCTTCGTGTGTGAGGAATCACTAATCTATGCTCCTGTTCTCGTCTTCCTGCCTATCCCTGAGGACTGAAAGCAGCTCGGCCTCGGCTACGAGGTCATCGCCCACATAGGCCTTGCCCTTCATCTTGCAGGCATTCATTCTCAGTTTGAGCATCTCCAGCTCAAACCTGATCTGGTCTCCGGGGAGAACAGGTTTCCTGAATTTGGCCTTATCGATCCCCATAAAATAAACAAGCTTCGTCTTAGGGTTTTCAACCATGCTCAAAAGGAGAACACCGCCGACCTGGGCCATCGCCTCGATTATCAGCACCGCCGGCATGATCGGGTGGTTTGGGAAATGACCCTGGAAGAAGGGTTCATTTATCGTTACGTTCTTAAGTCCGACGACCCGCTTACCTTCCTCGAGTGAGAGGATCTTGTCCACGAGCAAAAACGGATATCTGTGCGGCATGATCTCCTGGATCTGTCCGATGGACAGACTCGAGGGGACATCCCTGACATGCCGCCCCATGACACTCTTGACCGGCCGCCCGCATTGCTCCCGCAGAAGTCTTACGAGTTTAAGATTGGTCGCGTGTCCGCTTCTCACCGATATTATGTGGGTTCTTATCGGGGCACCCAGCAGGACCAGATCCCCGAGCAGATCAAGGATCTTGTGGCGTACAAACTCATCAGGGAATCTCAGCGGCTGTTCATTGAGAATCCGTTCTTCTCCGATCACGATTGAATTCTCAAGACTCCCGCCCTTTATCAGGCCTTTTCCGCGCAGATCTTCGACATCTTTGAGAAGCGAGAACGTCCTGGCCGGCGCGACCTCATTGACGAATACCTCTTCGGAGATATCGAACGAGGCGTACTGTGTACCGATCAGTGGATGGTCGTAGTCGATCGTGAAACTGATTCTCAGCCCCGGGTGAGGCAGTGCCACGAGTTCCACACCGTCCTCGCTCAGGGCAACCGGAGATTTGATTTCCATGTAGCGCCGCGGGGAATCCTGCTCCACAACGCCCCCCCGTTTGAGAACCTCAACAAACGGGGCACTGGACCCATCGGGTTCAGCCGGCTCGGCCGTATCGAGCTCTATGACGAGATTGTCTATACCCAGCCCGCGCACAGCGGCAAGCACATGCTCGACCGTGCTGATAGTCACATCCCCGCTGCCCAGGACGGTCCTTCTTACATGATCCCCGGTCGGAACGGCGTTCGTAACGTCCGCCTTGATCTCGGGTCTGCCGTCCAGATCGATCCGGATGAACTTGATACCCGAATCGGCGGGTGCGGGTTTGAAGACCAGCGTAACCTTGGCACCGCTGTGAAGCCCGATACCGGAGAAAGTGACCTCGGTGCCGAGCGTTCTTTGCTTCTCGCTCATTCCTTACGACCCTCTTCCAGCTTGCCCACTCTTTCAGTCAGGTCCGCCACACGCTTCAAGAGATCGGGGAGCTTATTAAGACCGGCATAGATCCGTTTCGCAAGGCCGTGCTCTCTGGCCGGATAACCGGATACCATGGTCTTCGCAGGCACGGACTTGGTGACACCGGTCTGGGCGCCAACCATCACTCCGTCACCGATCTTGATGTGGCCCACGGAACCCGACTGGCCTGCAAAACTCACGCCTTTGCCGATCTCGGTGCTACCGCCAATCCCGACCTGGGCTATCAGTATGCAGTTTTCACTTATCGTTACATTGTGGGCTATCTGAACCAGATTGTCTATCTTGGTTCCCTTCCCAACGGTGGTGGTACCGGTTGTAGCCCTGTCAATGGTCACATTCGCGCCTACTTCGACATCATCCTCAATGACCACGTTACCGATCTGAGGGATTTTCCTGTAGATCTCCCCGTCCTTCGCAAAACCGAATCCGTCGCTTCCTATGACGGCCCCGCAGTGGACTATCACCCTATCCCCCATCGTGACTTCCTCACGGATCGTCACATTCTGATAAATAAGACACTCGCGGCCTATGGTGCTACCACGGCCTACGAAGGTCCCTGCCAGGATCACGCTGTCATCACCTATCGTGACTCCATCCTCGAGGACCGCGCAGGCTCCTATGCCGACGGTATTTCCAATCCTGACGCCCGGCGCGATCACGGCTGAGGGGTGAACCGTCCGGGGATAGCTGTTCTTGTTGGGTACAAAGTACTCAACGGCCTTTACAAAACTGAGATAGGGGTTCTCGCACAGGATCAGAGCTCTGTCGGAGCTCACGGTGTCCGGAGGGGCTATCACGGCGGATGCAGCCGTCGTTTCGAGGAACTTGTGATAGCGGGGATTCGCAAGGAAGGTGATATCACCCTGTCTCGCCTCTTTTATGCCGGCGACGCCGCTTATCAGTACCGAGCCGTCACCGGAGATCCGGCCGCCGACGACATCGGCAAGCTCGCTGAGCGTGATTTGCATGACGGGCTACCTTCTGCGACCTCTACTCGGTCGACCCCCTGCTTACCTCAAGATCCTCGAGCACCTCATCGGTGATATCAAGTTCAGGTTTCGAGTAAACCACAATTCCGGGTCCGGCGTCCAGCACTAAGTCGAAACCCTCCTTTTCAGCCACCCGCCGGGTCGCCTCTTCGATAGCCGTTACTATAGGTCCAGACAGCTCGTCATTGCGCCTCGCCGCCGTCATTTCGGCATCCTGTCTGAATTTGATGTACTCCTGCTGCTTTTTTTCAAGTTCCTGGGTCTTCTCCTTGAGACGCTCCTCGCTGAAGAGGTACTTCCTCGCCTCAAGTGTGTCGGCCAGTGAGCGCAGCTCGATCTCCATCTCGGCAACCTGCCTGTTGATCTCCTCCAGCTCCTTGCCGTAGGCCTCCTCGGCCTCTCGGGCCACTGAATACTGCTCGAAGAGGATACTGGCGTTCACAAAGCCGATCTTCTGTCCCTCCCCGTTTGCACGGAACGGTACCAGGACCAGTACTGCAAGTATTACTATGCTCAGGTTCTTCATCAGGCCTAACCCTCCCTCGGAATCTAGTATCCAGCCGTCCCGAACTGGAAATGCGTCTCCCAGCTTGGTCCGCCGTAACGTTCCTCACGGTCAAAACCATACCCGAGATCAAGACCCATTTGTCCCATCATCGGTATTTCAATCCGGAATCCGACCCCCGCCGACCGTCTCAGGAACCCGGGCCTGGCTGCCCTGACGCTGTTCCAGGTGTTGCCGGCATCCATGAATGCCAGCAGGTGCGCGCGGTTCTTGATGACCGGAATCCTGTATTCGATAGTCCCCAGCATCATGAATCGACCACCATCATCTATCGCATTGCCCTCAGGCACGATTTCCCGCTCGGAATAACCCCTGACCCCGTCGGTCGTCGTCCCGCCAAGCCGGAACCTTTCATAAACCGGAATGTAACCTTCGCTGCCGAGCCCGTCAACCACGCCCGCCCTCACCTTGAACACAACGGCGGCATCCAGCCAGGGCATCGCAAGAAAACCTGAGTTATCCAGTATGTAGCTCTGGTAGGCCGTGGTTCCGCCGAGCAGGCCACCGGCCCATTCACAGGTCAGTGACGTCCTTGATCCGTGCCTGGGGAAGAACGGATTATCAACACTGTTCCTCAGGAAGGTAACCACGGTGCTCGATGTAGTCCTCTTGCCGGCCTGGCTCTTGACCAGATCACTCGCCTTGTTCTCATCCGGCTCGATCTCCCTGCGTTCGAGCCGGTATCTCCAGTACACCTTCGAGTAATCTATATACGGCAGTCTCCTGCCTACGACAACACCGAAGCCGTCCCGTTTGTCGGTATAGGTGTCGTACTGCCGCTTGGTGTCATATAGATCGAATCCAACGAGAATCGGTCTGTCCCTGAACCACGGGTCTCTGAAGCTGAGGTCTATCTGCGTCAGCTTCCCGAATTCCCACCGGAGATTGATACTCTGTCCTTTTCCCAGACCGAGGTACGGGAACTTCTTATACCAGCCGACGTTATTGTGGGAAAATTCCAGGAATCCCGTCAGGCCGAATTCCTCGCTGTAACCGGCGCCCACGTTGCCGATACCCGTCTGGCGTTCCTTGATCCTGAACACCAGGTCGATGTCACCGATCTCGTTGGCCACCTGAGATCCTATTTGCACATCCTCAAAATACCCCAGATTGAAGATCTCCCTGTGACTCCGTTCGATCATCGACCGTCTGAGAATATCCCCCGGTCTTATGACCATTTCCCGTCTGATGACCTTATCAAGCGTTGTCCTGTTGCCCTCGATCACTATCTTGTTCACCAGCACGGCGCGTTCCGGCACCACCCTGAGTGTCAGACTGACGCTGTCGCCGTCAATCGATTCCACTGGCTCTATCTGGGCGTATACATAGCCCTGGTCGCCGAGAGCCGAGTAGAGGTTCTCGAGTGTTCTCCTGTAGGAGACCTGACTGTAGGCATCGCCGGTCTGAAGATTGACTCTCCTGGCAAGACCCTCCTCCGAGAGCACCTTCCCGGACTCCTCATCACCGAGCAACTCTATGTCGATTGACCTGACATAGATACGCGGCCCTTCCTTGATGTTTATGTTCAGGTCAGCGAGTTTGCTGTCCTCTGTGAGTTCGACCTCATGAGAGACCACCTCGGCCTGCATGAAACCCTCATCCCGGTAGAACTCCACAATCCGGTCCATGTCCTCTTCGAAGATGGTGGGGTTATAGTCTTTCCGCTTGAACCAGCCCTTCTCCTTCGTTTCCATCTTCTTTCTTATGGCCTTATCAGACAGGGATTCGTTTCCGTCGATGCTGATCTTGCCGACCTTGACCTTCACACCCTCATCGATGTTGAAGATCAGGTCAACCAGTCCCTCGCCGATGGGGGCGATCTCGTAGTCGACCTTGGCGATATAGTAGCCCTTCTCTCGGTAGAGTGCTCTCACGGCACTGAGACTACGGAAGAGCAACCGCTCATTGAGTGACGATCCGACCCCGAGTTCGAGTTTCTCTCTGATATCACCCTTATCGATCTTCCTGCCGGCGTTTATCCTTATCGTGCCTATGACAGGGCTCTCCACCACCTCGACGTTCAGTCTCTGCCCGCCCGCAACGTCCTCGGTGTGGAGCCTCACATCATCGAAAAAGCCCATTTCATACACACGGCTCAGGCCTTTCCTGATGTCCTCATAGGCGTAGGTCTGGCCCTCGTTTATGCCGAAGGTATTCGTGATCGCGGCCTCGGATGTCCGCTCAGCGCCGGTGACGGTGATCGATTCCACCAGGAGTTCCTGGGGTGCAGACCACCCTGGAGAGGGTATGATGAGGAGAACCGCCAGAAAAACAGCGGTAATTGCAAAGCCTGACCCCACAGGGGAGTTTAATGATAAGAAGTCATGCCTGGCCGAACATAAGCTACTGGAGCTCCTTCTCTTCAAGCTCCTTCTTTTCAAGCTCCTTCTCCTTAGACTTGGTGCAGGACACCTTTTCCTTTTTTTCCGTTGACTTGCACTCGAAGTTCAGTACGTCCTTTTTCCTGCATGCCTTGATCAGCGTACCTGCCTTGTAAGTACCCCGTAACACCTCCTCGGCGAGGGGGTCTTCAAGCAGCCTCTGAATCGTCCTTCTCAAGGGTCTGGCCCCGAGCGCGGGATCGTATCCCTTCTCGATCAGAAGCTGTTTTGCCTCGGGGGTCATGACCAGTGAAAGTCCGTAGGTGGACAACCGGCCTTCAACCTCCTTCAGCAGGATATCAACGATCTTCTCGATCTCCGGTATACCGAGCGAGTGGAAGACGATGATCTCATCAACACGGTTGAGGAACTCGGGATTGAAGGTCCGCTTGAGCTCATCGAGGACCTTGTCCCTCATCCGCCCGTGTGTCGCCTCGCTGTCCTCCCGCTGGAATCCGAGTGACGTACCTCCCTTGATGCGTCTCGTACCTACATTAGATGTCATTATCACAACACAGTTCTTGAAGTCAACAACCCTTCCGAAACTGTCGGTAAGCTGCCCATCCTCAAGCACCTGGAGCAATATGTTAAAGACGTCGGGGTGAGCCTTCTCAATCTCGTCAAGAAGCACGACGGAGTAAGGCCGTCTCCTCACCTTCTCGGTAAGCTGACCCCCCTCTTCATAACCGACATAACCGGGAGGCGCACCGACAAGACGCGATACTGCGAACTTCTCCATGTACTCGGACATGTCGATCCTGACCATCGAGTTCTCGTCACCAAAGAGGAATTCGGCAAGCGCACGGGCCAACTCGGTCTTGCCTACACCGGTCGGGCCCAGGAAGAAGAATGAACCTATCGGACGTCTCGGGTCCTTGAGCCCCGCTCGTCCCCTCCGGGTCGCTTTCGAGACCGCCGTAAGGGCTTCATCCTGTCCGATGATCCGCCTACGCAGCTCATCTTCCATCCTCAGGAGCTTCTTGGATTCCTCCTCCTCAAGCTTCATCATGGGTATACCGGTCATCCGCGACACGATATACGCCACGTCGTCGCCATCGACCCCAACGTCTGCACCGTCGGCAGCCTGTTTCCAGTTACCCTTTATCTCCTCAAGCTTCGCCCGGAGTTCCCGCTCTCTGTCACGGATGCGCGCGGCGTTCTCGAAGTCCTGCTTTCTTATGAAGCTCTCCTTGTCGGAGACGAGTTTGTCGATCTTCTTTTCCATCTCTCTTATATCAGGCGGTATCGCCGAAACCGACAGCCTGGCCCTCGCGCCGGCCTCGTCGATCACGTCGATGGCCTTATCCGGCAGATACCTGTCCTTGACATATCTGTCGGAAAGCTGCGCCGCCGCAACTATCGCCCCGTCGGTTATGCGCACACGGTGATGTGCTTCGTACTTGTCACGCAGACCCTTGATTATTTCGATGGTCTCTTCAACCGTAGGAGGCGAGACCATTATCGGCTGGAACCGTCTCTCAAGAGCACCGTCCTTTTCGATGTGCTTACGGTACTCATCGAGCGTGGTCGCTCCGATGCACTGGAGCTCTCCCCTGGCGAGGGCGGGTTTGAGCATATTGGACGCATCGATCGCACCCTCCGCTCCACCTGCGCCGACTATGGTATGCAGCTCATCTATGAAAATGATGATGTTATGTGAATCCCTTATTTCGTTTATGATCGCTTTCAGTCTCTCCTCGAACTGTCCCCTGTACTTGGTGCCGGCAACGATCGCAGCGAGATCGAGCGCGACGACCCTCATGTGCCTGAGAATCTCGGGGACCTTGCTCTCAACGATCTTTGTTGCCAGGCTTTCGACGATCGCGGTCTTTCCGACACCCGGCTCACCGATCATCACGGGGTTGTTCTTCTTGCGCCGGCACAACACCTGCACCACGCGTTCTATTTCCACCTCGCGGCCGATCACTGGATCTAGCTTCCCCTGTCTTGCGAGTTCGGTCAGGTCTCTCCCGAACTGGTCAAGCGCGGGCGTCTCGGTCTTAGCTTCCTGCTTGCCCTTCTGTCCGCGGCCCGTATTTCCAAGCAGTCTCAGGGTCTCTTCCCTGACACGCCGCTTGTCGGCGCCAAACTCCACGAGGACTCTTGCTGCTATCCCATCGCCTTCTCTGATCAGGCCCAACAGCAGATGCTCCGTTCCCACATAGCTGTGACCCAGTAGTTTCGCTTCGTCAACGGAAAGCTCGAGAACGTGCTTGGCCCTGGGTGTGAAAGGAATCTCGCCGATCGTCACACTGCCGCTCGAGGCGGGCACCATGTTTTCAATCGTCCGTCTGATCACGTCCAGGTCAAGGCCGAGGTTCGAGAGAATCGTTGCGGCCAGCCCCTCCCCTTCCCTGATTATCCCAAGCAGCAGGTGCTCCGTCCCGATATAGTCGTGATGAAGTCTTGCCGCCTCTTCCCTTGCCAGGAACATCACGCGCCGCACTCTGTCAGTGAACTTGTCCTGCATCAGATTGTCTCCCTTGCAAGAGCTAGCTACCCAGCGTTGGCTCTGGCGTCTTCTTCCGCCAGAATACTTCTTACCATCTCCGCTCTGACTGCATCACGCTCGGCTGGTCCCATCTCCTTTCCGGAACGCTTCTGCAGGTGGGCAGGCTGGCTCATAAATGTCATCCTGTTCAATCCGGCCACGGATATGCTGTCTATCATTTTCAGGCACAGGCCTAACCTTACTGCGGAGGCAAATGACATCACATCCTTTGATGTCACCCTCCTACAGTACTTCAGAATGCCATATGCCCTCCATACCTTATCTTCGATCTGAGAGCGTGCATCCCTTAGCAGAATCTCACGTGCCCGTGCCTCATAATCAAGCACCTGAGTGACGACCTTCTCGAGACTCTGTATGATATCGATCTCTGAAGTCCCCAGGGCGGTCCTGTTGGATACCTGGAACAGATTGCCCATCACATCACTGCCCTCACCATAGAAGCCTCTGACAGCAAGTCCCATCTGGCTTATGCTGTGAATAATCTTGTCTATCTGGCCGGTCAGTACAAGCGCCGGAAGATGAACGAGCATAGACGCCCTGAGTCCCGTGCCTGTATTGGTCGGGCAGGCGGAAAGATAGCCCCATTCATAGGAAAAGGCATATTCGAGACTCTGATCGATCTCGCCGTCCAGCCTGTCAACCAACCTCCATGCTTCCATCACCTGGAAACCCGCCTGTATCGACTGGAGTCTCAGGTGATCCTCCTCATTGACCATCGCACTTACCATCTCACGGTCGCCGACGATCACGGCCCTGGTGGGCGACTTCTCGGAATGTTCCTGACTTATCAGGTGACGCTCAACCAGGAACTGCCTTTCGAGCTCACCGAGCTCGCTCATAAGCATGAATGTACCGGTTTTGAGCGTGTTGGCTTCACATAGGGCCTGCCTCGAAAGCGTAAGGACCCGGTCGAGGTCCTCAGGCCGCGCCCTGTGCGAGAAAGGAACACCGGCCAGATTTCGCGCCAGACGGACTCTGCTGCTGACCACCGATTCAGCATGGTGTTCCCGGCCGTCAAGCCAGGGGCTTGCGGTCGCCGCCATCTGCTCGATTGTCACGATGAGCTTTCCTCCGGTTCCGTCTCGAGTTCTTTGATCCTGTCGCGCAGCTCAGCGGCCTTCTCGAAGTCTTCGCTCTCGATCGCCATCCCGAGCTGAACCTTGAGATCTTCGATCTCCCGTCGCTTCTCATAGACGCCCTGGCTCATACGCGGGCTTTTGCCGATGTGGGCATTCGAGCCGTGGATTCTCCTCAGGAGCGGCTTCAACTGCTCCCTGAACGCCTGGTAGCACTCGGAGCACCCGAGTCTGCCGGTATCACGGAACTCCTTGTAACTGAAACCACAACTCTTGCAGCTTTCAAGGCCCGAAGCGGCTTCCTCCGCCATCCCGGCGAAGATGTTCGAGATCGAGAATGGCTGCTTCTTATGCGGCACCTGGATCCCCTTTTCCATGGCACACTTCTCACAGAGGTGGAATTCGGTCACCTCGTTGTCTTTGACTTCTTTGTAATGGATCTTTGCAGGATCCTTGCCACAGTTGTCACATAGCATCCTGATTCTCCTCCCTTAACCCCAACTATATCTTAACGTCCTGGGCGACGCCGTCAAATAGTTTTAATACGCGATCGGCCTTCCTTGCCAGTTCGATGTTATGCGTTACAACGACGTAACTCTGGCCGTGGCGGTCTCTTAGCCTCCAGATAAGCTGGTGAAGCAACTCACTGCTCTCCGGGTCGAGATTGCCCGATGGCTCATCGGCGAGCACCACCGAAGGGTTCATCACCAGGGCCCGGGCCACGGCGACCCTCTGCTGTTCTCCACCCGAAAGTTCTCTTGGACGATGGGTGAGACCCGTCTTCAGCCCCACTTCATCGGTCAGAACCTGCCGTGCCCTCGCCTCGGCTTCAGGAACCTCCATGCCCGCTATGACACAGGGCATCATCACGTTCTCGGTCGCCGTAAGCTCCGGAAGCAGGTGGTGAAACTGGAATACAAAGCCGAACATCCGGTTTCTGAATCCGGCAATCTCATCGTCCTTAAGTGAGAATACATCGACCCCGTCGACGATCACCTGCCCGGAATCCGGCCTGTCGAGCGCTCCGAGCATATGGAGAAGCGTGCTCTTACCGATTCCCGAAGGGCCGATGATGGCAACGATCTCACCCTTGTGAATGGTTATGTTCGCACCTTTAAGGACATGCAGGGTCTCTGAGCCGGAGACGTATGACTTGGTTATCTCTCTACCCTCGAGCACGATGTCCCCGTGTGGCTCACTCATAACGTATCGCCTCCACCGGGACCAGTCTGGATGCCTGCCATGCCGGGTAGAGCGTGGCCGCAAAACAAATCAGCACTGCAACCCCCGCGACCGCCGTTATGTCGGCCGCACGGAGCAGGACCGGTACCGTCTCTATGAAGTAAACATCACCCGGAAGTCTTATCAGTTCGTATCTATCGAGAATGCGCGCGAGGATGATGCCCCCAACCGTGCCGAACGCGGTCCCAATCACTCCGATGATAAACCCCTGGAGCATGAAGATCCGCATCACGGCACCGGAAGTGGCACCCATCGACTTGAGGATGCCGATATCCCTTGTACGCTGCATGACCACCATGATCAGCGTGCTTGCGATATTGAAGGCGGCCACGAGGATTATCAGGTTTAGGATTATGAACATCACCTTCTTTTCCATCTTCATCCAGGTAAAGAGGTTCCGGTTGAGATGGATCCAGTCGCTCACGAGGTAGCCGTCTCCAAGAAGAAGTGAGATCGCCTGGCCGATCTCCGGCGCCTCGTACATATCTTCAATCCTGACACTCAGTCCGGAAACTCTCTCATCGAGCGAATAGAATGCCTGGGCGTCCTCAAGACCTATGAACCCGAATGACGCATCATAATCGTACATACCGGAGTCGAAGTAGCCCGCGACAACAAACTGTCTGAAGAGGGGTTCTATACCGAAAGGCGAACCCTCCGAGATGTCGCCCCTTGCAAGCAGGAGCGTGTCACCGATCGCAACCTTGAGACTGTAGGCGACTTCTTTACCGATCACGATCTCAGGAACATCCGCCTGCATCTCGCCGAACCGGAAGTCGGTCGGCCGTATGTAACTTGAGATGTCCGTGACTTCGGTCTCGCGCTCAAGATCAATACCCCTGACGAAGAGTGCATCCGTCGCCTCCCGCGAGATCACCATGGCCTTCGAGAAGACAAAGGGCGACACCCCGGTCACTCTCGGCAACCCGCGCAGTCTTGTCGCCACCTCTTCGAAGTCTTCTATGCCGTCCTGGTTCCTGACTATGACGTGTGCATTGGTGCCGATGATCCGGTCGATCACCTCGCTTTCAAAGCCGTTCATCACCGCCAGAACGATGATCAGGGCAAGCACACCGAGCGCGACTCCGGCAACGGATATCACCGTGATCGCCGTTATAAACGCGCTTCTCCTGCCCGCACCGATGTACTTCTTGGCTACAAGAAAACTATACCCCATCGAATTCCTCTTCCAGATCTGCCTCATGTCTCATCTGGGGAAACAGAATCACGTCTCTTATTGAGTAACTGTCGGTCAAGAGCATCACAAGCCGGTCTACCCCAACGCCAAGTCCACCGGCGGGCGGCATACCGTATTCAAGAGCGCGAACGAAATCAAGGTCGATTTCCTGTCCCTCGGCCTGACCGGTTTCACGCTGACTCTCAAAACGTTTACGCTGGTCCAGCGGATCATTGAGCTCCGAGAAGGCGTTACCCAGCTCCATGCCGAATGCGAACGGCTCGAATCTCTCGGCAAACCTTTGGTCCTTTCTTGAGATCTTCGCAAGGGGCGACGTCTCCACCGGGTAGTCATAAAGTATCGTGGGCGCGACAAGTTTTGGCTCCACGAAATGACCGACTATCTCATCGATCAGCGCGCCCCGGGGCATTGTGGTCCAGTCTTGATCCCCTATCCCCGAACAGGCCTCCTGCAGACTCTCGTCCGTGGCGGTCTTGAGATCGACGCCGGCATGCTCCTTTAGAGCCTCTTCGATGCTTATCCTCTTCCAGGGCCGCTTGAAGTCGACCTTCTGGTCCTGGTAGGTGAACCGGGTACTGCCCGAAAGGTCGAGACAGACCCTTTCTACCATCCCTTCAAAGAGATCCATCATGCCGTGATAGTCCGTGTAAGCCTGATAGATTTCCAGTTGCGTGAACTCGGGGCTGTGGGTCCGATCGATCCCCTCATTTCGGAAGTCCTTCGAGATCTCGTACACCTTCTCGAGCCCGCCTACGAGCAACCTCTTGAGATAGAGTTCGTCGGCGATCCGAAGGTAGAGTTTCATATCGAGGGCACTGTGATGTGTCGTAAAGGGTTCGGCGTTTCCACCACCGTAGATCGGTTGAAGCACCGGGGTCTCGACCTCGATAAAACCTCTCTCATCGAGAAAAGCCCTCATGGATCTGATGATCGACGTTCGCTTCCGGAAGAGCTCGCGGATCTCCAGATTGAAGGAAAGATCCACATAGCGTTGCCGGTACCTGGTCTCCCGGTCCTTGAGGCCGTGCCACTTCTCAGGCAGTGGTCTTATTGACTTGGAAAGCAGCTGGTAGTCGCTCGCATGCACCGTTATTTCACCGGTCCTTGTCTTGAAGACCGTGCCCGTGACACCTATCGTGTCTCCGATGTCAACGAGATCCAGGAATTCGAATTTCTCCTTGCCGAGATCATCGAGCTTGAAGTAGATCTGGATGTCGCCCGGCAGGTCTCTGACATGACCGAAAGCCGACTTGCCGTGGGGCCGCTTTGACATAAGCCTCCCCGCGACCGAGACTTTCTCGTTCGTAGCGGACAGGTTCTCAAACCCCTCCTTTATCTCGTCGGAGTGATGACTGACCTCGAAGCTGTAGGGATAAGGACTCGCTCCCCGCTCGGCGATCTCTTTAAGTTTCGCGATCCTCTGTTCAATTAGTGGTCTCATCCCTCTTACCCCTTTGATTCCCGCTCTAAGGATCTCAAGAATTTCTCTATGAACTCATCTATGCTGCCGTCGAGTACGTTGACTACATTGCCCGTCTCGACACCGGTACGATGGTCCTTAACAAGTGTATAAGGCTGGAGTATATAAGACCGTATTTGACTCCCCCAGGCAATCTCCATTTTACTTTTCTCGATCTCTTCCAGCTTCTTCTTCTCCTCCTCGAGGTGGTGAGCATGAAGTTTTGCCTTGAGGATCTTCATCGCATTTTCCCTGTTGCGGCGCTGCGAGCGCTCGCTCTGGCATTGCACCACTATTTTGGTCGGTACGTGTGTGATCCGCACCGCTGAATCGGTCTTGTTCACGTGCTGGCCGCCTGCCCCGCTTGCCCTGTAGGTGTCCACCCTCAGGTCGGACTCGCTTATCTCGATCTCAAGGTCTTCATCCGCCACCGAATACACAAACACAGAGGCAAACGAAGTGTGCCGCCTGTGATTGGCATCGAACGGGGATATACGCACCAGCCTGTGAACACCGGTTTCCGCCTTGAGATATCCGTAGGCATACCTGCCTTTCACCTCTATGGTCGCACTCTTGATACCCGCTTCTTCACCGGCAAGTATGTCCATCACATTGGTTTCGAAGTCATGCCGTTCCGCCCACCGCGCATACATACGCATCAGCATCTGCGCCCAATCCTGGGACTCCGTTCCACCGGCTCCCGGATGGATCGCGAGGATTGCATCCTTCTCGTCGTCCTCGCCGGCCATGAGCGACTCCATCTCTATCGCCTCTACTTCCCCGGTAAGTTTACCAAGCGATTCGACTATGTCGGCCGATAGATCCGAGTCCTGTGCTTCCTCACACATTTCAATCAGATCCTCAAGGTCCGTCAGCTCCTTCTGGAAGTTCTGCCATCTCTCGACGTCGTTCCTGTGGGAAGACGCCTCTTTCATCACGGACTTGGCCTTCTGGGAGTCCTGCCAGAACTCGGACTTTGCCATCTCGACTTCAAGATCGTGTATTCGCTTCAGTTTTGACTGTACGTCAAAGATGCGCACCCAGCATTTCGATTCTCTCCTTGAGATCTGCCAGGTGCTCCCGTTCCTGCTGCAACATCCTTGAATCACCCCTTTCCTGTGATCCCCGCGAGGGTCGAAAAGACCTTGGCGGCCCTTTCGCGCAGGTCCTCCAGGGATCGGTAGTTCGGTATTATTATGTCTGCACGGTCGGTCTTCTCGCGCCGTGAGAACTGGTGCTTCATCCGTGCCCGCACGCTTGCCGGCTTGAACCGGGAATCACTACACGAGCGGCGGAGACACGTGTCCTCACATGAGTCAACCACAATGAGAACATCCAGCCACTCCCTTGCGCCCCACTCGGGCAGGAGCGCCGCATCGACCACAACGATATCGGTCGTCTCGCCGTGCTGTTCTATCTTCGTTCTTATGCGTGCGATCAGCGCATCCCGTGTGATTTCATTGAGCATCCTCACGCGCTCCTCGGTCTTGAAGGCGGCGGTTGCGAGTTTAGCCGTATCAATCCCGCCACGCTTGTTCTTGACGCCATCACCGAAGGCATCGACGATTGCACCGCGGATACCGGGCTCCTTTAAGAGCTCCTTCCCGATCTCATCCGCGTCAATCCGCGCGGCACCCAATCCTTCAAAGACCTTCGCAACCGTGGTCTTCCCGGAACCCATTATGCCGCTGACGCCGACCACGATGTTCTTTTTGTCAGTGCGCTTCATACCAGTTCCGCCCGCTGTTTACATCAACCTTGAGTGGTACCCGGAGAGTATAAGCGTTGCTCATCCTGTCAGAAAGAATTTCCTCGAACTGCTCCCGCTCAGTCTCGGGGCAATCGATGAGGATCTCATCATGCACCTGTATCACGATACCGCCTTTGAGTTGTCGCGTTTTTATCTCTTCACAAACCCCGAGCATGGCCAGCTTTATTATGTCCGCCGCCGATCCCTGGACCGGCGTGTTGACCGCCATCCTCTCGGCCGCGGACTTGAGTGATGGTTCCCTGCTTGCGAGGTTGGGAAGGAACCGCTTCCGTCCCAGGATAGTCTCGACATAACCGTTCTCGGTTGCCGTCTTGAGCAGCCCGTCGATGTAGGAATACACCCCGGGGTAATTCCGCTTGTGCTCCGCAAGGAAACCCTCGGCCTCCTCAAGACTTAAGCCCGCTGCCCTCGCGAGGCCCTGCACACCCATACCGTAGACGATCCCGAAATTCACGGCCTTTGCGATCGATCTCATAGCCGTTGTGACCGCCTCCGGTTCGACCTTGAATACGAAGCACGCGGTTCGTGTATGGATATCGTCTCCCCGGCTGAAGGCCTCCGTGAGCGCCTCGTCACCGGAGAGATGCGCAAGTATCCGGAGTTCTATTTGCGAGTAGTCCGCCGACACAAACATCCAGTCGGAACGGCCAGGTATAAAGGCCTTCCTCATCTCGGCACCGAGATCACTTCTTATGGGAATGTTCTGAAGATTGGGATCGCTCGAGCTCAGTCTGCCCGTTGCCGTCACTGTCTGGTTGAAGTTGGCGTGAATCCTGTCCGTCGACGGGTCGGCGAAGTGGAGGAGCTGATCCACATAGGTTGACTTGATCTTGGCGAGTTGCCGGTGCTCAAGGATCTTGCCCGGCAGCTCGTGTTCGCTGCTGAGTTCGGTAAGGACCGTCGTATCGGTCGAGAACCCCGTCTTGGTCTTTCTGCGTGGTTTTAGCCCGATCTCATCGAACAGGAGCTGGGAAATGTCCTTGGGTGAGTTCAGGTTGAACTCTCGTCCCGCCAGGGCGAACGCGTCCTTCTCGATTCCGGCCAGTCGCTTGTTGATTTCAGCGGACATCCGGTCGAGGTGCGCCCTGTCGATCTTAACACCCCTGACTTCCATGCCGGCAAGTACCACCGTGAGCGGCATCTCCGTCCCTGTAAAGAGATCCCAGAGACCTTTTGTCTTAAGGTCTTCCTCCATCGCCGCGCGTGCGTCGAGGCTGATCTTGGCGCTCGCGCAGCATCTCTCGGAGGCCTGCTTGAGTGTCACCACCGATTTTCCGGACCCCGTCGCGACCCCGTCATCGAGGAACTGGCCCAGGTACTCAGCAGCTATGGCTATGACGTCGATGTTTCGCCTGCCGGGATTGAGAAGATAACCGGCAAGCAGTGTATCGAATTCAATCCCCCCGGTCTCGATCCCGAGTCGCTCAAGCGCTATCCTTACCCTCTTTGCGTCGTGAACGACTTTCGGGGCACCGGCGTCTGAGAGCAACCCGGCGGCGGCTGAGCGGAAAGACTCCTCACTGATGTTTACGGGTTCGCGATGGTTGAGCGGGAAGTAGTACTCACCTCCACCCTCACAGCAGACCGCTACACCCAGGATCGGGGATGTCGTTGCGGTGGCCCCTTCCAGATTGACCTCTATTCCCACACCCCGGTCGCACCCTATCGGACCCGTGCTGCTTCCTAAGAGGCCGTCCTGCCAGATCTCCGGGTTCACCTCTATTGTGTCCGGCTCTCCGCAAATCTGTCTGAGCAAAGACCGGAACCCGAGCTCGATGAACGCGGTCTTTATCACATCTTCCTGTACCACCCCGCGTTTGAAGTCCTCGAGCGTGAGCCCGACGGGTACCTCTCTATCGATCCGCACAAGATCCCTGCTCGAAAATGCGGCCTCCCTGTTCTCGGAAAGCGCCGTCCGTGCGCGCTTCGCGGAGATATTGTCGAGATTCTCATAGATAAGCTCGAGACCACCGTGCTCCTTGACCAGCACACCGGCGGTCTTTGGTCCGATACCCGGTACCCCGGGCACATTGTCGACGGCGTCACCCATCAGGGCAAAGTAATCCGGTAGCAGCGCGGGGGCTATCCCGTATTTTGCAATCACGCCTTTCTCATCGATTATCTGGGTGCCGCGGCCCGAACCGCTGAACATGATCACCCTGGTAGCAGGGTTCACCAGCTGCAGCATGTCCTTATCACCAGTGGCGATGACTGTCTTGATACCCGCCTCACCGGCCATGTGCGCCAGGGTGCCGATCACGTCATCAGCTTCGTAGCCGTCGATCCCCACCACGCGTATGCCCATTGCCTCAGTCAGGTCTACGATCTGCTCGAGCTGCCCGGCAAGTTCATCAGGCATTTCGGCACGCCCGGCCTTGTAGTCCTCATACATCTCGTGACGGAAGGTGGGTTCCTCGGTATCAAAGGCGACGCAGATATACTCCGGGTTCTGCTCTTTTAAGAGCTTCAAGAGCGTACTTATGTAGCCGTATGTCGCGGCCGTACTCTCACCCGACGAGCCTGTGAGGTCCCACTTAGCCAGGGCGTAGTGCGATCTGTATGCCACCGCCGGCCCATCAACGAGTAGAAGTTTTGCCATAGTTTTCACCCTAAAAAACTAGGCACTCCCAAAGAGGTATTCCCTCTGAAAGCGCCTTTCCGTTCAGTTGCGCGACTCGCGTCCTGACTCTTCCCGGCCAGATCCCGCCGAGAGGACCTGCCTGACCTTCGCCTTGAGCTCGCTGGGATCCGATGACTTGACTACGAAGGCATCAGCCCCCCAGCAGCGGAAGTCGAACCTGTATGAGCTGTATCCCGTGTTTATGATGATCTTCGGGTGGCCGCACTCCTTGAGCAGCCTCGAGATTGTCTCGGCACCATCCATGTCAGGCAGCACGAGGTCCATCACCACGATCGAGGGGCAAAACCGCTTTGCCACCTCAATCGCTTCCCTGCCACACTTGGCTTCCTCGATCTCATGACCGTCTTCAGCTAATAGACACTTGTAGAAGTCAAGCTGGGCGGGCTCATCTTCGACGAGGAGGAGTTTTGCCAAGGCGATCACCCCCTCTCAAGGGATAGGTTCACCGACACCATAGCGATGGCTTGAAATCTTGTCAAGTGAAATAGTACAATGCTCACAGGTGATTTGATGAGAATCGAAGCATACGATTTCGGTACGATAACCATCGACGGCAAGAGCTACACGAAAGATCTTAAGATCGTCAACGGCAAGGTCGTCCCCGACTGGTGGCGCCTTGAAGGTCACAATCTTCTTCTCGCCGATATCGGGGACGTACTGGAGGCCAAACCCGAGGTGCTCGTGGTCGGGACCGGGGATCCCGGTATGATGAAGGTATCCGGTGAGGTCAGGACGCGCCTGGCTGAACTGGGTATCAAACTCCTCGAACGACCGACCCGCGAGGCATGTAAGGAATTCATGAAACTGCTCGCCAGCCAGGGCGACCACGGCGACCCCACCCGAGTCGCCTTCGCCGCCCACCTCACCTGCTAGCAAAACCTGGGGTCAGAGCTCGAAATTTGCGCAATCACCTTGGGGTCAGAGCTCGAAATTTGCGCAGCCACCTCAGCATCAGAGCTTAAGAACCGCGCAACAGTCTGCGGTTAGAGCTCAACTACCTCAGAACGCGCAAATTTCGAGCTCTGACCCCCTTCTATTTGCAGGTGGCGGCCCATTCGTAGGGGGCGGAGATGCCGTCGATCTTTGCGGTGATCATGTCACCGGGCCGGGCGGTGCAGTCTGAGATACGAATCACCCGGTCGATCTCGGCCATATCGTATTGAGACCGGCCTGTGGCCTCTCCGGTGTCCGCAACTTCTTCGATGAGCACATCGAGGTCGCGGCCGATGAATGCCTCCATCCTCTTCCGTGCGATCTCTTCCTGGACACCTGTCACCTCTACCAGCCGGTCCTGCGCGGTGTCTCCAGGTACACGGCTCTTGAGTGCGGCCGCCGGCGTCCCCTCCTGTGGCGAAAATGCAAACACCCCCGCAAGATCGAATTCGATTCTGCGCAGGAAGTCGAGCAGGAGATCGACATCGGTCTCCTTTTCACCGGGGAAACCGACTATCACGCTCGTGCGCAAAGCGACATCGGGCACAGCCTCTCTGAGGGCATCGATCCTTGAAGCGACCCAATCAGGGTCAGATCTTCTCCCCATCGCGGCCAGGATCTTCGGTGAGGCGTGCTGAATGGGCAGGTCGACATAGTTGCATACATTTGAGTAACACGCTATGACGGGACCAAGACCGGTATCCATGTTGTCCGGATTGATATACGACAGTCTTATCCACTGTGAGGGAAAGCGTGCCGCCACCTCGGCCAGGAGCCGCGGGAGATCGCTTTGCCCGGTATCCTTCCCGTAAGAAGCGGTGTCCTGACCTGCAAGGACCACTTCCTTCGCACCCTGGCCTACCACGAGATCGATCTCGCTTATAATCTCCGGAACCTCTCGACTCCTAAGGCCGCCTCTCATGTGTGGGATCGAGCAATACGTGCAGCCGTTATCACAACCGTCGGAGATCATTACCGTCCTGGTCCATGGGGAGGACCTGGGAACAGACCGCAACTCACTTCGTCCCCACTCGAAGGGGCCGCCTACCCACTGCTTCTTTCCGAGCTCTCCCCGGCAAAGATCACTCACTAGTGCCGGAAGTGAGTCAAGGTAAGAGTTACCGATAAAAGCATCAACCTCAGGCAGGGACTGTGTCACGCTCTCCGTGTACTTCTCGGGCAGACAGCCTGTGACCACGAGATACTTAAGATCACCCTCTCGCTTGAGCTCACCGATCTCGAGGATAGTATCTATGGATTCACGTTTGGCATCATCGATGAAGGCACACCCGAACAGTACAGCGACCAGGGCACCGGTTGGAAGATCGGCGATTTCGAAACCCTTGTCCTTAAGCCCCCTGCTCACCTTCTCGAGATCGACGTTGGCCTTGGGACATCCGACGGGGTGAAGATAGACTCTGACCCGCTCCATGGCACCAGCTAATGCTTGCTCGACAGGTCCTCAAGATACGACTCGTCGACCAGAACCTGTCTGGCTTTGCTGCCCTCAAACGGTCCGACGATACCGGCCTCTTCGAGGAAGTCGATCAACCTGGCAGCACGCGAATATCCTACCTTGAGTCTTCGCTGGAGCAATGAGACGGATCCCTGCTGGTGTGTTATCACAATGCGCGCGGCATCCTCATAGAGCTCGTCCCTCTGGTCCACGGGAACCTCACGACGCTGCTCCACGCTTTCCAGCGAGAAGGCCGGACACGCAAGGTGTGACTGCTCCTTGAGGAACTCCACCATCTTCTGAGTCTCCTTGGAAGAGACGAATGCACCGTGGACCCTGATCGGTTCAGACGACCCCGGCGGCAGGAGTAACATGTCACCTTTGCCGAGCAGCTGCTGCGCGCCGTTGGCATCGATTATCGTCCGCGAATCGATCTTCGATGCAACCTTGAACGCGAAACGACATGGGAAGTTGGCTTTGATCACACCCGTGATCACATCTACCGACGGACGCTGTGTGGCAACTATGAGGTGGATCCCGACAGCTCTCGCCATCTGCGCGAGTTTGGTCACTGCCGTCTCTATTTCCTGGGGAACCATTAGCATAAGGTCCGCAAGTTCATCGATAACGACAACGATATACGGCAGACCCTCACCGTATGACTGGATGTTCCTCACACCCCGTTTGGCCAGAATCTGATACCTCATGTCCATCTCTTCGACCACCCAGCCAAGCGCCCGCACAGCCTTCTTGGCCTCTGTCACCACCTCGCAGACCAGGTGCGGTATGCCCTCATACTGGTTTAACTCCAGGCGTTTCGGATCGATAAGAAGGAGCTGGACGTCCTGTGGAGAATTCCTGTAAACGAGACTCGTGATTATGGTGTTTATGCACACGCTCTTGCCGGAGCCGGTCGCACCGGCTATCAAGAGATGCGGCATGGCCTCAAGATCGGCCGTGTATGCGTTTCCTGCGACATCTTTCCCGAGAGCCAATTCAAGTTTGGACGGCGAAGCCGCGAAGCGGTCGGAAGCAAGTATCTCCTTGATCGCAACTGTGCTCGGATGGTTGTTCGGGACTTCGATGCCTATCGTTCCCTTACCGGGAATCGGAGCAAGGATCCTTAAGCTTCTTGCCTTAAGCGCAAGGGCGAGGTCATCAGCCAGGTTTACGACCTGGTGCACCTTTGTGGAAACACCGGGTTCGATCTCAAACCTCGTGATCACCGGTCCCGGGTGAATCTCAACGACGCGCGCTTCTATGTCGAACTTTGAGAGCTTATCCTCAAGATACTTCGCAAGGTCCCTCAGCTCCTCCTCGGGCATCACGACATCCGACTTGCTGTCCTCAAATGTCGTGAGCGGCGGCCGTTTGTAGTCCGATCCATCGGTCGTCCGTTCCGGACTGTGCAGCCCGAGCGATGGCTGGGGTTCCGTGGATCTCGAAAGCACCTTGGGTGGAGGCGGGGTTATTATCTTCTCTCGCACCGGTTTGTCGTCATCCTCTGCACGCGCAGGTTCAGGTCGACGTGGAGCCGGCTGTCTGGCCACACGCGGCTTTGACCGCTTGGGTGCTGTCTCGGGCTCGAAGGAGAAACGGCCCGCAAGCCCTTTAAGACCCTCTTCAAGCCACAAAGCTCCACTGCGTACACTGATGCCCGACACAAGGACAAAAAGAACCGCAAGACCGGCCACCACCGCAATCCCGCTACCAACCGGGCCGATGAACTCAACAAGATACCCGGCGCACCGGTGCCCCAGTTTCCCGCCGAGATTCTCGGCTGAGGCCGCATCGGCCGGCAATGCAACGTACCAGAACACGGACAGCGTGAAGTAAGCCATAAGGATGAACGCGGAGAAGGCGATACCTCTCAGATAGGGACCGCCCACAATAAGCTTCCAGCCCCAGTAAACGCACAGAACCGGTATGAGCCAGGCGAGGAGGTTTATGTAGGGTACGACATTGGTCTTCAGATGGAAACTCAGCTTGCCGAGAGCTTCGGGGCCGCCCACAAGACCGACAACGGTGAGAATGCTGAAGCATATCAGTACAATGCCGGAGACCGTGCTCAGACTTTCCCTGCGTCCAATGGCCATCGTCTCGTCACCTCTTCTTTGCGTGGTCTATGGCTTTCTTAAGCCGCGATGCCGCCTCCTTTGGGCTTTGACACCGACGCAGGGCAGAAATCACAGCTACACCGTCGGCTCCTTCGCCAAGCGGTGCGGCTGCATTCGTCTCATTTATGCCACCTATTGCCACTATTGGCAAGCTAATTTCGCGGCGGATCGACCGGAGCGTACCCGGCGCGAGCGCAGCCTTGTAGGGCTTTACCGGTGTCGCAAAGACCGGTCCGACACCGAGGTAATCCGCACCGGCGTCACGCATCGCCTTCGCTCCCTTGACATCGATTGCTGATCCACCGATCACCATGTCGCTCCCGCATATCCTTCTTGCATCGGCGACGGCCATGTCGTCGTCACCCACGTGGACCCCGTCGGCCCCCGTCACCAACGGGTCTTCATCCGAACCTGCAGGCACGTGGCTCCGCCTGCCAGGATCTCCCGGGTATACTCTTCGAATGCCAGCGGCCCCAGTACGCCGCTGTCGACAATCACATAAAGCGAGAGGTCAATCGGTCTCACACCCGTCCTCCGTCGCGGATAGGCACGCCTTCTCAAGATTGTAGACCCTGAACCTCGATCGCTTAAACTGCCTGCTCAGAGCAACATCGATGAGTTTGCTGACCTCTTCAAGTACCCTGAGACTTTCCTCGGCTCTCCTGAAATTGGAGATCAGCACGTCCGTCCAGTCTCCCCGTGCCGCCTCGCCGCGGGTCATCGAGTCCCGGCCCGGATCCCCGTGAGTGTCTCTGGCCTCAAAGCCCTTCATATCTTGCTTTAAGAGACGGTCGCAATGCTTTGCAATAACATGTCTTTCCTTCTTCAGTTTCGAGGTCAAACGGGCGTCTTCGCTCCGGAACCTGACGACGTCTTCTATCACTCTCAGCGCTTCCCTCGAACGATTGCCGTTGGCATCGATTATACGTAGAGCATCCTTGTCCATCATGATTTACCCCCGGGAGAGTATAGCGCAAAGTGGAAGGAATGTCTGCCTATTTCCGTCTTGGCCGCTTCGCCTTGTTGATTCTGCCATCCTTGACGATCGGCAGAACCCTCAGACTGTCGACTCTACCGCAAACATCGAGATCCTTGCCGAACCCCAGGCTCTCAAGGTATCTTCCATGCTCGCAGTTCTTGAGCAGCGAGGGAATGGCCTCCTCGTTCTGCCGGTAAAGCAGACGGGCCGCTTGGGCCCCATCATTGAGATCAACATCGTTATCCCGGGAGAGTCTCGCTATCAACATCCCGGCACAGACGGCGTCCTCAAGCGCGAATCTATCGTCCTGTCCGGCACAGACCACCGTAAGCAGTTCTTCGTCGAGACCGGCCACATAGTCGACAACCGTACGCATGTTAACAAAGGAGGCTATCAGTATCTCCTTGGCGCCCTGGCCCATGGAGATGGTCCTGGTTCCGTTGGTCGTTGCCAGGATGATGGTCTTCTTCTTCACAACATCGGATGTGTATTCAAGGGGTGAGTTCCCCAGGTCAAACCCGTCTATGCGCTTCCCCTCACGCTCACCACCCAGGAGTGTAACCGTCTTATCCAGAGAGGCGGCCAGATTCGTTGCCGCTTCAACCGTCGCAACCGGGATGATCCTCTCGCATCCACCCGACATAGCGTAGGCAGCCGTCGTACCCGCCCTCAGCACATCGATAACCGCAACCGTCGTGCCTTTGACTGTTGACTCGGTGATCTCACCGGGTGTGAAAAGGCTTTCGATCCTCATTTCAGGTATGCACTCCTGACAGATCCTTCTTCTCGGCGGTATTTCGAGGGGCCTCCGGATTCGCGAGTTGATCTACGAACCGGGTGTCGAAGTTGCCGGACCGGAAGAGGTCGCTTTCCACGGCCTTCCGGTGAAATGGGATGGTGGTGTGCACGCCTTCTACTATGAACTCATCGAGCGCGCGCAGCATCCGCTCGACGGCTCGGGCCCGATCCGGCCCGTAGGCGACAAGTTTCGCAATCAGCGAATCGTAGAAGGCCGGGATAACGTACTGGGCGTATGCATGCGTATCTACTCTTATACCCGGCCCGCCGGGTATGTTGATTGCCTCAATCGTGCCCGGTGACGGGGCAAAATTCCTGTCGGGATCTTCAGCGTTTATCCTGCACTCTATCGCATGACCCGTGATGGTGACGTCTTTCTGGGTTACGGAAAGCGGCTCTCCGGCCGCAATCCTGATCTGTTCGCGCACGATGTCGATCCCGGTAATCATCTCGGTCACACAGTGCTCGACCTGGACCCTTGTGTTCATCTCGATGAAGTAGAAACTGCCGTCTGAGTCCATCAGAAACTCCACCGTACCGGCATTTTCATAACCCACCGAGACGGCACCCCGGATCGCGGCATCACCCAGTTTGAGTCTCAGTTCTTCATCGACCGCCGGGGAAGGTGCCTCTTCTATCAGTTTCTGGTGTTTCCGCTGAACCGAACAGTCCCTCTCCCCCAGATACACCGAGCCCCCCATCGAATCACACAGCACCTGCATCTCGATGTGTCTCGGTGCCTGGATCAGTTTTTCAAGATAGACTTCCCGGTTTCCGAAACTCGCTTCGGCCTCGCCGGCAGCCGCTTCAAATGCCTTGCCGAGCTCCTCATCATCTCTGGCCAGACGCATACCTTTGCCACCGCCACCACCCGATGCCTTGATCATCACCGGATAACCGATCTCCCGCGCAACGGAGAGCGCATCCTCGACACTGTCGACGGCCCCGAGACTCCCGGGCACAACCGGGACGCCTGCCTTCAACATGGCTTCCCTGGCGGCGGCCTTGTCCCCCATCTTGGATATGAGGTCAGCCCCCGGCCCGATGAATTTAAGACCGCATGACTCACAGGCCTCGGCAAAATCCGCGTTCTCAGCAAGGAAACCATATCCCGGGTGTATTGCCTCAGCGCCTGTAACCTCGGCGGCACTGATTATCCTGGGGGCGTTGAGATAGCTTTCGGTCGCTCTGGGAGGGCCGATGCAGACGATCTCATCGGCGAATCTGACGTGGAGTGAATCGCGATCAGCCTCGGAGTAGACGGCGACGGTGCGCACGCCCATCTCCTTGCAGGCTCGGATTACCCGGAGAGCAATCTCTCCCCGGTTGGCGATAAGGATTTTATCAAACATGCCTATTCAGACACAAGCGGTGTCCACGAGACATCCGAACCCGTCTGAATTCCCTTTGCCTTGATCTGAAGTGCCGTCGGGCTCGAAGCGTGACGCAGTGCCTCCTCAAGGGTTATAACTCCCTTATTGTACCACGACAGAAGCGACTGATCGAATGACTGCATACCATACTCCGTAGTGCTCTCCTCTATCGTGCTCTTGATAAGCTCCGTACGGGCAGCATCCACAAGATACTCCTTAATGGTCTCGGTTGCAATCATAACTTCAATCGCCGGCACTCGTCCCTCAGTATCTGCTCTCGGTACCAGCCGCTGTGATACGATGGCCTGCAGGCAGTTTGACAGAAGGAATCTTATCTCCTGGTGCTGATGGGGCGGGAAAAACGAGATTGTACGGTTTACTGCCTGTGCCGCATCAACCGTGTGGAGAGTACTGAAAACAAGGTGGCCCGTGTTGGCCGCGGTGAGCGCGATGGACATCGTAGTCTGGTCTCTGATCTCACCTATGAGGATCACATCGGGATCCTGCCTGAGAATGTGTTTCAAGGCTGCGGCAAAGGTCTCGGTATCACTCCCCACCTCTCTCTGACTGATGATGCTATTGCAGTCCCTGTGAAGGAACTCGATCGGATCTTCAACGGTTATCACGTTCTTGCAAAGCGTCTCGTTTATCACTCTCACCATCGCGGCAAGGGTCGTTGACTTACCCGACCCGACTGTACCGGTCACAAGAACCAGGCCTCTCGGGCGCAATGCAAGTTCTCTGATCGTATCCGGAAGATTGAGTTCATCAAACTGGGGCGGGTCGAACGGAATCAGCCTGAACACCATCGCCACCGTACCGCGCTGCTTGTAGAAGTTCGCTCTGAACCTTGCAAGCCCCGGCACTCCGAACGCGAAGTCGACCTCGTTGGTCTCGTCAAAGATCTCCTTCTGCCTCGGTGTTAGTATCTCAGCACATGCGGCGTCCACCTCGTCGTATGTCGGGGGCTCCGCATCGAGCGGCTCGAGTATCCCGTCGATTCTCACGGTTGGGGATGTGCCGACTTTCACATGGAGGTCTGAGGCGTTCTTTCTTACGATTTCCTCAAGAAGCGACTTGATGTCCATTGTCTGACTCCTATGAAGGTGAGACCAGGAACAGGGTTTGCCCGAATTCCACCGGCTGGCCGTTCTCCACAAGGATCTTAGCGATGTTGCCTGAGATGTCAGACTCGATCTCATTCATCAGCTTCATGGCCTCGATGATGCAGACCACCTGCCCCGTCTGTACCTGTTGCCCCACTTCGACGTAGGGCTCGGCACCGGGGCTCGCTGACCTGTAGAACGTTCCAACCATGGGCGATTTGATCTCGGCAAGATTATCGTCGGTTGCTGCAGGCTCTGTCTGCAACTCACCGTCGACCAACTTGCCATCGACCCGAGTTTCCACCGGGCTACCGGTATTGGTGGTGCCATTCCTTGGCCTGGACTTGGTAATTCTTACCTTTGTCCACCACCTTCTTACCTCTAGCTCCTCTATCTCACTTGATTCGACAATCTGAATCAACTTCTTGAGGAAAGATATCTTCATGGCTATACCCTCGAAACGTACTCTCCGGACCGGGTATCCACACGGACCACGGTTCCGTGCTCAACAAAGAGCGGTACCTGGATGACTTTGCCTGTCTCGAGCGTAGCCGGCTTGGTCCCTCCGGAGACGGTGTCTCCCTTGACACCAGGCGCGGTTTCAACTATCTCGAGATCCACGAATGTTGGCAGTTCCAAAGCAATGGGCTGTCCGTCACGCATTTGCACGGAAACGATGGTGTTCTCCTTCATCAGCGGTGCTATGTCCTCGACCATGGCTCTCGGCAGCGCTATCTGGTCGAATGTCTCATTATTCATGAAGTTGTACTCATCCCCCGAGCCGTAGAGGTACTGCATTTCAACCCTGTCTATTCTGACACTCGTGATCTTCTCGCCGGCATTGAAGGTCTTGTCGATCACCCGGCCGGTACCCATATTCTTGATTTTCGTCCGGACGAAGGCACCGCCCTTACCGGGTTTCACATGCTGAAACTCTACCACGGAATACAGTGTGCCGTCGAACTCGATCACCATGCCGTTCCTCAGGTCATTCGTTGTCGTCATGCTACATCCCCACTTCCATCAGCGCCTTCTCAGAAGATGTCAGGACCTTGCAGCCCCCATCCTCAACCACCACGATGTCCTCAATTCTCACACCACCCCAACCGGGTACATATATCCCCGGCTCCACGGTCGCAACCATGCCCGGACGGAGTAGCGTATCGTCTTTACGCGAGAACCGCGGTCCTTCGTGAATCTCTAGCCCCACACCATGACCCAGCCCGTGCCCGAACTCCTCACCAAAACCCTTTTCCGTGATGTATCCTCTCGCGATGGCGTCCACGTCGCTTCCCTTGACTCCGGCCCTGACTCCCGAGATCGCCTTCTCGTTTGCCGCAAGCACTATGTCGTATATCTCGCGGACCCGCTGTGACGCCTTGCCAACAACCACCGTCCTTGTAATGTCGGCGCAATATCCGTCCCATATCGCGCCGAAGTCCATCTTGACAAGATCACCTTCCCGGATCACCCTCGTGGTCGGCTTCGCGTGCGGCAACGAGGAGTGCTCCCCTGAAGCCACGATAGTCTCAAAGGCCGGAATCTGGGAAGATTTCTTCCTGAGCAGGAAGTCGATCCTTGCGGCGATATCGACCTCGGTCAACCCGGGTTTGATCTCCCCGACTACCTCGGCAAACACCTCGTCTGAGATGTCAACGGCCCTGGCTATGCTGGCAAGCTCACTCTCGTCCTTGACCTGCCTGAGTAACTCGACCGCGGCTTCAACTGGCACGAGACTTGCCTTGAGGCTGTTCTGGAGTTTCTCGAAGACGGCATAGGTGAGTGAAGCAGATTCGAAGCCGATCTTGCCCTCAAAATCGGTCAGCATGTCAATGATCGCCGTAAGGGCGTCCCGGGTATCTATCTCAACCTTGATACCCCTGTAAACCTCACCCTCCGCCTGCTCCCTGTACCTGAAATCCGTGACGAGGGTTGCCCCATCGGTCCCGACCAGCATTGCCGCCGTCGAGCCGGAGAAACCCGAGAGATACCTCACATTGGATATGTTTGAGACCAGGAACCTGTCGATCTGCCTGGTCTTCAGATCTTCATAGAGATTGTCCAATCTACTCACAGATGGAACCCCCTTGCTATAACAATGCGGGCTGAATCTAACAGAGGTCTAAGGTGATGTCAAGGACTACAACATCGGAAGGTGGCCAGGACAGCACTCAGCTCCCTCATCAGCGGTAGTTTCTCAAGACCCGGGGCAAACACCGAAGCATCAACAAGGTAGCTGCGATTGCAGGCGTCACAGGTGAAGCAGTAACTCGCATACACTCCGCCGATCGTGTACTTTTCATTATCCCAGGTGCCGCTCAGTACTATGCAGTCGTGTTCATTGAAACGGCCCTCACCGATAACCAGGCTTTCTTCGACAATCTCGTCCTCGTCCCAGAATTCCCACGCCAGCATCTTCTTGCGCTCAAGACATGTGGTGGCCAGGTCCGCCCAGCTGCCATCCTCCCAGTGAACCGTGATCATCCTGGCAGGGCGTTCGGCCTGGATCTTGATCACCCGCCCGGCGGCGTGCGTTTCATCAACCTTATAGATGTTCGGAAGCCTGAGCTCCCATCCATAACTGTCGGTAAGGCGCTCCGATACCTCTGTCTGCTCGCCCGGATAGAACAGAGAGCGGTTGAGACGTTTCTGGACAGCGTCACTGACGAAACTGAAGATGGCATCGGACTCCCGGGCCAGGAGATCGTCGAGGTCACGCTGGGTCTCGGTCGCGATTATGAGCAGCACCTGCCCCTTGGCCCACCTGTCATGCATTTCCTTGCGGTTCTGGCGCCCCTCAAGAAAAGCGTCCTTGTCCCGTCCGGCAAGGCTGAGGATGGCGTCGGTGATCATGCCATCGGGTCTGAGATAGTCCAGGATGATAATGTTCTTCCTCGAACGTTCCGAGCGGATTTCAGCGGTTGTCGCGAGTCTGACCTCAAAGGCCGGCTCGTACTGCACTGTGAGGATTTCGCGCTCGAGTATAGATTTCAGCACAGTTGCCTGGTCGACGCACCTCGGGCTCGTTACGATTACGATCTCACTGTTCGACCCGAAGGCCGCGATCATGGGTCGCGTGCAACCGGCCAGCAGGGAAAGCACGGGGATAATCCAGAAGAGTCGCCTCATCACGTCACCTCGCTTTGACACAATTCTAGTAGCCACGGTCGTAGAGGATGTCAAGGGGAAATTCCCGGTAACGTCGGGGGTGGAACCCCGGGGTTTACTGCCTCTTCTCTATATCCTTTAGCTGGGTTCGCAGAATTTCGATTTCGACTTTGAGATCTTCTATACGGGCGCGCACCTCCTCGGGTCCAACACTTTGGGGCCGCAGGGACGCCTCCCGAACGTACTCGGGCACCATACGGCTTAGCCTGACGCCATCCGAGAGCGTCTTTGAGCCTCTTACGAACTTGACCTCGGTGATCTCCCCGGGTCTCGCTGCTCTCACGGCATCACGGAGGACACCGACCGATTCTACAGCGTGCGCACCGAACATGGTGATCACATCCCCGGGTGCAATGCCTATCGACTCCGCCGGGCTTGCCGTGACCACATGCGTGACAACGACCCCGTCATCTTGCCTGCCAAGCTTACCCTTCATCTCCTCAGAGAGATCCAGTACCTGGACGCCGAGAAAACCGGGTTCACGCATCCCTGTCTTAATGATATCGCCAGTCATGGCGACCGCCCTTTGAGCAGGCATTGCAACGGTCATACTCGAAACCTGGGGTGTCCCTGCAATCTTGAATGAACCACGTTCCTGGATACGGACCGACTGGTAACGCGACTGGAAAGTCAACCGGCCGACTACGATCCCTATTACTTCACCCTTTGTATTGACGACAGGCCCGCCGATATCGCCAGGATTGATCGCAACCGAAAGCCGGAGCATCGAATCACCCAACTCGTCACCACTCCGGCCGGCCGGGGTGCTCACGACTCCCATCGAAACCGATGGCAGTGAGCCAAAGGCATTGCCGATCACAAAGATCAGAGAGCCAGGAAGCAGGGCATCAGCGTCACCGAGTTTTGCCGGTTTTAGTTTGAGTCCCTCTGCTCTTATGACCGCGAGATCCGACATCGCGTCGCTGCCTACAACCATCCCCTCGATCTTGGTCCCGTCACGAGTCCCGATCTCTACCTGCCGGGCGTGTCCGACAACACTGGTCGTTGTAAGTATCAAACCCTCCTCATCGAAAACGATGCCGCAGCCGACACTCCTCGCAGCGTGAGGCCCTGAGATCGCGGCAACCGACACGATCGACTCACTGACCCCCTCCACCAGCCGGGTTACGTCTCGTTCGAGGGCATCTATACCCTGAGCCGTGCCGTCCATGGCGGCACCTGCCACAGCGACTATCACGAGTATGCAGGCGAGTTCCCTCATTTCACACCTCACTAGAAGGGCGGCCCGGCATCCGAAACGGGCCTGACCACGGGCTTGAATACGTAGTCCTCCGCACGGGGATCCTGTCTCACAGGACGGTCTCCCGTGACGTAATGCATGAAGACGGTGTCATCCACGGCAGCAACAGACTGCGGTATCTCGCGGATAACGAACCCCTCGGCAGGTCTTTCATCTGTGGCAACTTCCATACCCGGTCCACCTGTCATATCCCGGAGGATAAAGACCCCGCTTAAGAGTGATATGACAAACACCGTGCAGCAGACAGCCACTGCCCTGCGGTTCTTCCGTACAAAGGTGGCCACCGCGGTCAGCCAGAGCGCCCGTCTGGCGGTGTCCCACTGATCGATCTTCTGCCACAACCTTGCAGAGAAGTCCTCGCGGGGTTCAATCCGTTCAAACTCGCGAAGTGCATCCAGCGTCCTTGCGACTCTCATCCTCTCCCTGGTACAATCCGAACACGAGGCAAGGTGAACCTCCACCTGGCGGACGCTGTCCGCATCAAGGCTTCCGTCACACAATGCCATCAAAAGATCTTCAACATGCTTACAGTCCATCGTTTGTCATCTCCCCGTCCGTACGTTCGAATAGAGGGGTGAGTATTTCTTTCACCCTCAGCCGCGCTCTGTTTATCCTCGATTTCACCGTGCCCTCCGGCAGATCCAATATCCCACCGATCTCTTCATAAGTGAGTTCTTGAAGGTCCCTCAGCACAAGCGGTGTTTTGAATTTCTCCGGTAGCATCTCCACCGCATCGCGTACTATCTTCCCGATCTCCTTCTTCTCAAGATCGCGATCGGGTTTCCTGCTTTCATCGGCGATATCGATCCTCAACTTGTCGTCATCCTCACGCTCGGCCATCCCCTCAAGCGAGTACATCCTGAACTTGCGCCGACGTAACTCATTCCTGCAGAGGTTAATTGCTATCGTATAAAGCCAGGTTGAGAACTTAGAGATTTCCCGGTACCTTGCCGCACTCTTATATGCTCTCAAGAAAGTCTCCTGTGCAACGTCCTGGGCAAGCTCCCGCTCACCCACAATCTGATACGCCAGATTGACCATCCGCGATGTATACCTTTTAACGATTTCATCAAAAGCACTCTTGTCCCCTTGCCCCACCCGCAACATCAACTGTTCGTCGCTCTCAGCACCACCCCTGGGCAAGAGCTCGCCCCTGTCTCGGGTCATCTTCACCCCTACCAGTATATTCTACCTGTGTATGCCCACAAAGTTCCCGCGATGGTCCGTTTCCCTGGCTTTTTCTTGTCGATTCTTGCCGACCCTGCCACGGGCCGGTTCGGACCCTCCGGGCAACCTGCCCATCCGGGCTGGAACGAGCATATTTTCAAGGTAATCATGTTGCAACCAAAAAACTGTCAAAACAGTTGACATCAGCATACCGGCAGGGCTAAACTCCTAACCCGATTCAAGGAGGCGGCCAATGGAAGTGGGTATGAGTACTGGTTACGCGATTGCCCTTCTCGGTATGGCGATTGTCTTCTGTTTCATCGCCCTTCTTGCACTGGCAATACACCTTCTCGCGAGATTCAAGGGTCCGGAAACAGTCCCTGCCGGTGAAGTTCCAGGTGAATTGATTGCCGCAGTCAGCGCAGCATTACATGCGCATGTTTTCCGATCAAGAAGTGCTGAAAGGAGAGATGAGTCGTGACCCCGAAAGAAACTGCAAAGGTACAGATCACCGACACTATCCTTCGAGACGCTCATCAATCACTTCTCGCTACAAGGATGCCTACGAAGCACATGCTCCCCGTCGCCGGCAAACTGGATAGCGTGGGATACTTCTCCCTTGAGATGTGGGGCGGCGCGACATTCGATTCCTGTATAAGGTTCCTGCGTGAGGATCCGTGGGAGCGTGTTAGGACTTTGAGAAAAGCGATCCCCAATACACGGACGCAGATGCTTCTGAGGGCTCAGAATATCGTCGGTTACAGGCATTACGCCGATGATCTCGTTGAGAGGTTTGTTGAACTGGCCGCCGATGCCGGGATCGATGTTTTCCGGATATTCGATGCACTTAACGATATACGCAATCTCCAGACAGCCATGCGTGCGACCAAGAAGGTAGGAAAGCACGCTGAAGGTTGCATCTCATACACCACGAGTCCCGTCCATACGCTGGACTTCTATGTTGAGATGTCGATGCAACTTGAGGAGATGGGGGCCGACACGCTATGTATCAAGGATATGGCCGGACTCCTGACCCAGCATGCCTCCACCCAGCTTGTCACTGCACTCAAGAAGAAGATCAGCATTCCTATTCACCTTCACTGCCATGCGACCACGGGCCAGAGCGAGATGAGTTACCTCAAAGGTATCGAGGCCGGAGCCACGATCATAGATACCGCCCTCTCCCCGCTCTCGCTCGGGACGTCACAGCCTGCGACCGAGAGTCTGGTCGCAGCGCTTGCGGGTGGGCCATACGATACGGGGCTCGATCTCGACCTCCTAATTGAGATCGCCGAACACTTCAAGTTTGTCCGGAAGGAGCTCGCGGAGCATGAGAGTGGTCTTGCCGGGGTCGATACGAGGATTCTCTCCGCGCAGGTGCCTGGCGGAATGCTCTCGAACCTCGCAAGCCAGCTCAGAAAACAGAATGCCATGGACCGCTATGACGAGGTGCTTCAAGAGGTCGTGAGAGTCAGAGCCGATATGGGTTATCCCCCGCTCGTCACCCCGAGTAGCCAGGTCGTGGGCACCCAGGCCGTGATCAATGTGCTCCAGGGCGAACGCTACAAGGTCTTGACCGAGCACACCAAGAACTACCTGCTTGGCAGGTACGGTAAGGCACCCGGGGAGGTCAAGAAGGAACTCGTCGACCGCGTGGTCGCAGAAACCGGAGAGCAACCGATCACCCAGCGGCCCGCCGATCTCATCGAGCCGGAACTTGAGAAAGACCGGAAGGAACTCGTCGAAAAGCTCGGACGCGAACCCAAGGCCGGGGACGAGGATGTGCTCACCTTTGCCCTCTTCCCCGAGGTGGGGCTGGAGTTTCTCGACATAAGGGACGGGATCAAGCAACCCGAGCCGGCAGCACCGGCCAAGAAGCCGGAAAAAGCAGCGGCGCCGGCGCCTGCTCAGGCGGCCGCACCCGCTGCGGTCTCACACAGCACTTTTAAGGTAACTGTTAATGGTACGAGCTACGATGTCTCCGTTCAGGATCTGGCCGGTGGTGGATGCGGCCCGGTAACTGCCATAGCGCCTTCCGCACCCGCTGCGACCCCCACGCCCACAGCACCTCCTGCTGCTGATGGTAAGACGGTCGACGCGCCGCTTACCGGAGATGTCTTAAGACTCCTTATGAACGAAGGCGATACGGTCAAGAACGGGGATGAGATACTCATCCTTGAAGCGATGAAGATGGAAACCAAAGTCGTCTCGCCCTTTGACGGCAGGATCGGCAGGTTCCTGGTTGGGCCCGGGGACAAGGTCGAAAACGGTGACCCGCTTGTTGTCATTGAATAAGGGGAGTGACGATGGAAGCGACGTACGGAATTGGGGACCTCCTAGGTAGATTCATAGAGTCGCTCGGTATTCTAAATCTGAGCTACCAGAATGTGATCGTAATCGCCATCGGCTGTTTCCTCATATACCTGGCGGTCAAGAAGCGTTACGAGCCGCTCCTGCTTATACCCATAGGCTTCGGGGCGATACTCACCAACGTGCCGGTGATAGGCATGATGGATGAGGGCGGAATTCTGAGGTACATCTATGACCTCGGTATAGTACCCGGGCTCTTCCCGCTCCTCATCTTTCTCGGTATAGGCGCGCTCACCGACTTCGGGCCTCTGATCGCAAATCCCAAGACCACATTCCTTGGGGCCGCGGCCCAGTTCGGGATCTTCGGAACCCTGCTCGGTGCTCTCGCGCTTGCAAAGATCCCATGGCTGGGGCTGTCGTTCACGCTCCCCGAGGCAAGTTCGATCGCAATCATAGGAGGTGCAGACGGTCCGACGGCCATATATCTCACATCGAAGATGGCGCCTCACCTGCTGGGGCCCGTCGCGATCGCGGCGTATTCCTATATGGCGCTCGTACCTATAATCCAGCCGCCCATCATGAGGGCGCTCACCACCCGGCGCGAGCGCAAGATCGAGATGAAGCAGATGCGTGAGGTCACAAAGCGTGAGCGGATTCTCTTCCCCTTCGCCGTGACCATCCTGTGTGCGCTGCTCGTACCCTCGGCCGTGCCGCTTATAGGGATGCTTATGTTCGGTAATCTCCTGCGCGAATCGGGAGTTGTCGAGCGGCTTTCAAAGACGGCCCAGAATGAGCTCATAAATATAGTCACCATATTCCTCGGCCTTGCCGTCGGGGCGACGCTCCAGGGATCACGCTTCCTCACACCAAAGACGATCGGGATACTTGTACTTGGTGCAGTTGCCTTCGCAATCGGTACGGCCACGGGTGTACTCCTGGGTAAGCTCATGTGCAAGCTCTCGGGCGGCAAAATCAACCCGCTTATCGGCGCTGCGGGGGTAAGCGCGGTCCCGATGGCCGCGCGTGTTGTGCAAAGGGAAGGCGAAAGAGCCAACCCTCATAACTCGCTCCTCATGCATGCTATGGGACCGAATGTGACCGGAGTAATTGGCTCGGCGGTCGCCGCAGGTGTGCTGCTATCGATGGTACCTCACTGAAAAGCGTTGACACTCGCCTTCATGTGACGATAGTATAATATGGAAGCAGGTCTGTCGCACGCGAAGGAAGTGGTGATATGAAGACCGTAGGATGGCTTCTGGCTGCGGCACTTTTCGGTTTGGCTTTTGCGGGATGCTATACAATGCTGGCCCATCCCACAACGGACGCCTCATGGGATACCGGCCAGACGGTAAGGCATTGCTCCGATTGCCACGAAAGCACCGATTATTACTACTGGCATAACCCCTATTACAATAGCTGGAACTGGCGCTCACCATACTGGCGCTCCTACTACGGGAATCCCTGGTGGTGGGACGACTACTGGTACTGGGATGATGACGGCCATGGTGGAGGTGGCGTCGCCGGTGAAAAGCGGAATCTCTGGCAGCCGCGCACATCTACCGGAGATCCTACGCCGGGACTCCCGGGCGGCTCCAACGAGAAGGTGAAGGAATCCCCCAGAAATCCGGGCACGGGTCCCGCGACAGGTCAGGGCGAGACGGAACGAGTCAAGACAAACAAGGAAAAGCGTCTCTTCCAGCCCCGGAAGCCTGCTGAGAAGCCCAAGGACGACAAAGAGCCTGAGAAGAAGGAACGCAAGTCAAAGGATAAGTGATGAAGATATATGTTGCCATCGGGCTGGCGCTTGTCCTGGCCGCCGGCTCTCAAGGATGGTGCGCAACCGGCCACGAAATGCCCTTTCTTGCCAGGGATGCGCTTGGTGCGCGCTGGATGGCAATGGGTGGAGCCTGTATTGCTGCTGTGGATGACGGCTCAGCCCTGTATATGAATCCTGCGGGTCTCGCCAAGATAAGAAGAATAGAACTGCTGACGACCTTTCAGAAGGAATCCTACGATATCGATACCGAGTGGTACACGGGCACATCTTCACGGTCCGTATCATCTACGAGACTCAGGGAACTCGCGCTTTCGTTTCCGCTTCCCACCTATCGTGGGAGCCTGGTTCTTGCAGGGTCGGTCTTCAGGACCCACATGCTGGATACCTACAGCGTACGAGAGCTTCCTCCGAATCTCGACCCGCAGTACCGGGATGCCGAGGAAACAGGCGGGGCCCTCACGGCATGGGCAGGCGCAATCGCTGTCCAGGTCTCCCCCCAGGCATTTGTAGGTTTCGAGGCCCACGCATTCACGGGTGACTACGACAGGAACGACGTCTGGTCTCCCTGGAATGAATGTGATGATGCAGTATTCGACTGGGATACCGACTTA
>JALGZP010000127.1 GCA_025774845.1 bacterium | reverse complement strand
AAAGATCATGGAGATCTCAATGCATAAGACCATCACTCTGGTGAGTGTTCTTGCTCTGGTACTAGCGCTGTTCAGCTGCGGCGGTGAGAAGGGTCCGGTCAAACGTTCCTGGGGAAGAATGAAAGGGCTTGAGGACATCGTCGGTAACATGAACGATAACTCATATTCCTCCGGGAGGACCCAGGAGCCCAGGCCCAATGCACTGGGGAAGCCGGTTACCATGCCAGATTTTGAGGGGCAGTTTGTCTGGGCTGAATACGCTGCCCCATGGTGCGAGGCGTGCACGCGGCAGACCCCGCAAACGATGAAGATCGAAGAGGAAATGGGAAACGATGTCGTCTTTCTCACGATAATGACCAGTAAGAGTAACAAGTATAACGATCACGCAACCGTGGAGACGGCAAGGGCATGGACCGAGCGCTTCCATCTCGATCCTAAACGGGTCCTGGCCGCTCAGCTATGGTTTAAGACAATTCCCGAGCATCGTTTGTATTCGCCTGATGGGCACACGTTGTTCGTTCATGTCGGTGGCTTGTCCGCCGACCAGATCAGACAGGTGATATTGTATTACAAGACGGGTTGGGAGGATTGGGCCAGGACCGGTAACAAAGCCGACTGGATGACCTTTAAGTGACCCAGATAAGGAGATTACATGAACCAGGTTCTGCTTTACGTGGCATCCGCATTGACAGGCTTCTGGGGCATCGGGCATCTGCTTGCTACAAGGGGTGCTGTCGCGGGCTTCGGTGATCTCACGCCGGATAACAGACGGATAATTACAATGGAGTGGATTGTCGAGGGCGTGGCTCTCATCTCGACGGCTGCATTTGTCACTGCTGCAACCGTAATCCAGCCGGAAGCCGTTGTCTCCTCGGCAGTATACGGGGTGGCAATTGGCACCCTGGTTGTGCTCGCAGTTGTTTCGCTATTCACGGGTTTCAGGGTTTCATTCCTGCCCTTCAGGTTGTGCCCTGTGATCTTTAGCATTTCAGCGGCTTTGATCGCGTTGGGAGCATGGCTCTAAAGTGAGGGAAAACGATGGCAAGTAGATTTCCACCGAGATTGTCGATAGTGCTGGCAATCATTGCGTTTGCTGTGGCCGCAATCCCCGCATTCGGGATCGTGATGAAGGACGATGCTGTTGGACGAGCTATCGTTACGGCCGTCTGGATTCTCATCGGTCTTGCATGGCTCGGGCATCTGATGCGGAAACGCTAAATGGCGCGAAATATCGAAATCAAAGCATGTATCAAGAGCATTGCCGAGCTCACTCCCAGGGTGGCAGCGATTGCGACCGGGGGACCGACCGAGATTATCCAGGATGACACGTTCTTTGAGTGTGAGGCCGGGCGTCTGAAATTGCGAATCTTCTCGGAGGAACGTGGCGAACTGATTTTCTATCGCAGAGCGGACCGGCAGGGTCCAAAGGAATCCTTCTACGTGGTTACGCCCACCCAATCGCCTTACTCGTTGCGGGAGGTCTTATTCCGCTCGTATGGGGAGGCCGGCAGGGTTGAGAAGCACCGCACTTTGTTTCTTGCGGGACGTACCCGTATACATCTCGATCATGTTAAGGGGCTGGGGGATTTTCTTGAGCTGGAAGTCGTGCTCGAAGATGGGGAATCCGCCGAATCTGGGATTGCTGAGGCGCACACATTGATGAAGCAGTTAGGAATTGAGCAATCACAGCTGATTGAGGGTTCCTATGTGGACATGCTGAAGCGGGTCACCCATGTTGAGCCTCGCCGGCCCCAGTAGATTTGCGCAAAGGAAGACTATATGTATTATGCCCTGGTCTACTACCCGCAGTTCAGCGAGGGGTTGGCGGATGCAATCGCCGCTATAAGACAGAAGCATGATCCTACGTTTGGCTTCATCAAACCGCATATCACCGTGCTGTTCCCGGTACCGGGAAGTGTCGGGGAGGCACACCTGATCCATCACATCGAGAATGTGCTGAGTGACAGGAGCCCCTTCGAGATCCGGCTGGGCGGGTTTCATAAGTCTCCCGATCACTGGCTGTTCCTTACACTCACCGAGGGTCAGGCCGAGATCAGGAAGTTGTATCAATTGCTCTACACAGGGATCATGGCGGATCTCCGAAGGGATGATATCGAATTCGTGCCTCATCTCGGGCTTGGCCTGTTCCTGAAGAAGGGTTGCACCTACGACTGGGATAACCCGCAGGAGTCCGAACTCGATCAAGCGCGATATGAGGAGGCTTTGGAGCAGGCGAAGGCACTCCCACTAAACATGAGTCTTGCGGTTAAGAAGCTACACCTGACAAGGATCCCCGATGAGGTTTTAGAGTGGGCGACGGGAAAGCGAAAGAGTATCCCTGAGGACTCTCAGATCTTTGAGGTGCGGGAGGTCATACTGGGTAATTGACGGGGCACAATCAAAGCCGTTATGCTGGTTATGAACCTGGGCTGGAAAAAGGAGTCACAATGAAAAGCGTTTTCCCGGAGCCAATCACAAGCCTGCCGGAGGCCGATATCCCTATAGAGGGCCTCAGAGCCTATATCTCGCAATCCGAGACCCACCAGATACTCTTCATGGAGTTTGAGAAGGCTGCTGTTGTACCTGAACACTCTCATGAAGGTCAGTTGGGTATAGTGCTGGAGGGCAAGATCGATCTCACGATTGACGGTGAAGAGCGTACGTACACAAAAGGTGATCGATATTTCATTCCGGAAGGTGTACCGCATTCCGGGAGAATCCACGCAGGATATGCCGACGTCACCTTTTTCAATCAGGCAAATCGGTACTCTCGTAAGTGATGCGCTGAAGATTAGGTTCGGGGGGTGAGATGAGAGTATTCATCTGTGGAATCATACAGGGATCGTTGAGTGAGCTGGCGGTGCACGGGCAGTCCTATCGTACTGTGCTTAAGGACCTCGTGGAGAAGCATATGCCCGAGGCTGAGGTTTACTGTCCGGTGAGTTTGCATCCAGAATCACTGTCTTACGACGATGAAAAAGCATTTGAGGTCCTGGAGGAATCGATCGAGGCGGCTCGAAAGAGCGATCTCATAGTCGCCTACCTGCCCGAAGCCAGTATGGGAAGCGCCATAGAGATGTGGGAGGCAAAGCGGGCGGGAGCAAAGATCGTCACCATAACACCTCTGAAGCCCAACTGGGTGGTCAGGTACGCATCAGACATTGTAGTCGAGACAATCGAGGAATTCGCTGGTCTACTCGAAACGCGGACTCTCCAGCAGTGGCTTCAATAGGCTTCGACTTCGATATCCAGCACCTGCTTCACGCGATCCCGGATCTCTCTCAGTCTCTCCATCGGGATACCGACAAGTGTCGGCATGGCCGGCGCGTTTTCAAGACTGTAGATCTGCATTGATGTGGGCTTGATCTCCTGGACTACCTTGAGCCAGGCCTCAACATCCTCATCAGAGGTATTGGTGAGCTCCCCACCGACAAACGCAGACTGGAGCGTGATATCATCCAGCTCTTTAAGACCCTCTACGACCGCATCAAACGTCACACCGGGTGCAGGGCGGCTGATTCTATCGAAAACCTCTTCGGAGCCGGCATCGAGTTTCATTATCCTCACGTCGAGTTTGCTGAGAGCATCCCTCACACGCTTGTCTGTAACCGCCGTGGAGTTTGAAAGGATCGCGAGTTTGGCATCCGTGCCGGTCCGTTGCTTCACCTGGATTACGGCATCGACGATCTCAGGAAACTGCGGATGAAGCGTGGGCTCACCGTTCCCTGAGAAGGTGATGTACTCAGGTGGCGGATCGAGGTCACGAAGGGCATTCTCGAGCGCTTCTACGACAGCATCCACCGCAGGAAGATCGGTGGCATACCCGGAAAGATCGGTCTCCAGGTGTTTGCTCCAGCCGTAGTGGCAGTATATACAGTTAAACGAACAGACCTTGTAGCCCGTGGGCGAGAGGTTTATCCCGAGCGAGCGTCCGAGCCGCCTCGAACCGACGGGGCCGTATATGATGCTTTTCTGAAGACCGAGAATTTTGGCCATTTATGCTACCTCACTTAGTGTTAAGCTATCCACATCCCATTTCAGTTATTGTATCAAAGTCAACTTCGATATCATCTTCAACATTTAGTCTTAAATAGTTCTTCCATGAGTTTTCTATCGCGTTCAGATCCTCACCCAGGACTCCCTCCAGATCCTCAGTACCTGAATGCCAGAGGTTGCGGAGTTCATCCATGCCGTGAGCATTCCGGATATACCCGATAATGCTTGCAGCGTAAAAGCCTGCACGAATCTCACCCAGGCTTGAATACTCAACGAAGAAATCCTGAAAAGCAGGAAGTTCTCCCTCGGACAGTAAATGGGCTGCTATCTCATCAACCGAATACTCCCGGCACCATCCATCACAGAATATGGGAATACCTTCGATCATCCACCTGCTGCTGATA
>JALGZP010000067.1 GCA_025774845.1 bacterium | reverse complement strand
TCGCTCCAGAAACCACGGAAGCGCAGCGTTAGCCTTTGGCAACGGGAGGCTCTACCTAGCTTGGGCGGGCAAGAAGAAACAGTACCTCCACATTGCGACCCTGGTCGTTTCGGCTGCTGGAGCGGTGTCTATGTCCACCGACCAGAAACTCGACGTCCGGTGCAAGAAAAACACGGGTCCAGCTCTCGCCTTCGGCAATAATCGCCTTTTCCTCGCTTGGGTCGGCCGGGGCAAGGAAAAACTAAACGTTCGATCGTTCGATGTCTCAACCTCCGGAGCCTTGACCCAAAGGAGCGATGTTAGGCTTCAACGGCGCGCAAAAAAGAATGCTGGTCCAGCACTCGCGTATGGGATGAACGTTCTCGCCCTAGCATGGGTGAAGAGAAACAAGTAGCATCGGCATACTCATTTGAGCGATCGTACCACTTGCACACCCATAGTCGGCCGTTGAAACCAGAGCAGCCTCCCCCAACAGAACTCGAACTGGGATCGAAAGGCGGTGGGAAACCCGGCGATAGATGCCCCGGACCTGGTCAGATTGGCGAAGGCGATGTCGGACAAAGTCTGAGACCGGGCCATGCGCGGACGTTCTTGACAAGCGTATTCTGTTGCTATGTTGTTAGTCAAACTGATAGACCGGAACCATAACAGGATTGATTCCTGGTGTGCAGCTCATGAGGAGGATTCTATGAAGGCTCTTATATTTGTATCAATACTTATTCTGTGTACAGGGATATGCACAGCACAGAAGATCACCCTGCCACCGCCGACCGGGGATTATACCATTGGCACGACTCACCTGGTATTCGTCGATGAGACAAGGCCGGAACTGTTTACAGAGGATCCAGCCGATCATCGTGAGGTCACTGTTAAAGTATGGTACCCCGGTGATGCCGTTAAGAAGGCTAGCGCGGCGCCATATTATGAGAATGCCGAGGCAATTGTGCCGAGATTCGGTTACCCATCGACGCTTTTGGATCTCAACACCAACTCGAACATCGGAATCCCGGTGGGCCACCAGGAAGACATGTATCCGGTCATACTCTTCAACCATGGCTGGGGTGAGCATGCCGCACAGAACACAGTGCTGATGGAAGAGCTTGCCAGCCACGGCTACGTGGTGCTCAGTCTTGCCCATCACTATGAAGCCAAGTACTGGGTCTATCCGGATGGCGACCTCGGGTTTCTTGTTACTGAGAGTCCACGGTTCCAGAAGATATTCGGAGAGCAGAGTAAACCTGGAATTATGGATCTGTTCCAGGCCATGTTCACCACAAAGGGTGCTGCCGCCCAGGAATCGCTGTTCAGACAGACGGTGGAGTTCATGCCGACATTTCTTGGTGAAAGCCCGCGCCACTGGGCGGATGATATCAGGTTCGTCATTGATCAACTCGACTCCCTCAACAGGTCGGATGAACGGTTCAAAGGGAAGCTCGATCTTGGACGTCTGGGTGTAATGGGTATGTCGATGGGTGGAATTGCTACGGGTCAGGCCTGCCTTATCGAACCGCGGATCAAAGCCGGTATGAACATTGATGGTGGGCTATTGGGTGATCTGGCGGATACGGTGGTCACTCAACCCATGTTCTATATGGGGAGCAAACGGTTCGTAGGCTATCATGAGGTCTTTGCGGACCACGCTGCAGGGGATGCGTATACGCTCATCATAGGTGATGCGGATCATTATGATTTTACCGATTTCACTCTGCTTCATAGGGAACACCTCATGATCGGAAGCGTAGATGGCCAGCGTATGCTTGATATCATGAACGACTACACGCTTGCCTTCTTTGATCTCTACTTGAGAGGGAAAGAGTCAGATCTCCTCCGTGGGGAGACGAAACCCTATGCCGAGGTGGACTTCCGGGTGCACAAGGGGGACGCTCACTGATTTGGCACTACTTAAGCAGCATGACCTTCTTCACTGATGCGAGACCGCCCGTCTCGATGCGCACGAAGTAGACACCGGGAGCAACGTCTTCCTGGAAGTGGTTCTTGCCGTTCCAGCTTCGCGTAACCACACCCTCCATGCGTTCGCCATCCAGCAGGACGGCGACCCGGCGCCCGGTCGCATCGTGCACGGTAAGGTGCACGCTTCCCGGCCTGGGTAGAGCCGCACGTATGGCGACGCTCCCCTTAAACGGGGTCGGTGAAGCAGTGAGGGTGAGATCCGCCGGCGTGGGCTTCTCGGCATCCGGTGGCAGACCCGCAACGTCGCAGGGTTCGAGATCAGCCGCGAACGCGCCCCGGCCGTGTGTAAATGCCACTAACGTGTTGTGGTCCTTAAAGTCGAGCCACTCGACCACCGTGTGGGCAAGTCCGGTGTTGGCAGGTACCCAGTTGGCACCGCCGTCGTCGCTGACAAAAACGCCGAGTTCCGTACCGACATAAAGCTGTTGCGGTTCGCATGGCCGGACGGCGATGCAGTGCACCGGAATGTCGGGTACACCTGTGGCATCAATGCCGTCAATCGATTCCCAGTTGGCACCGCCGTTGGTAGTGCGCAAGACATGATTGGTAGTTCCGTAGTTTGTATAGGTGCAGTAAGCGATATCCGGATTCTCTGGATCGATCGCAACACTGCTCACCCAGGTGCCGTTAAGGCCATTTGAAAAGACCGTCCACGTGGGCAGCGAATCAAGCCCGTTTGTAGTCCGGGCGACATAGCCGTTGCTGAAACCGAGATAGACCACGTTGCTGTTTGACGGGGCGATCGCGATGGCTGAGATCTTATCCGCGTTTGCGAGATCCGGTCCGGCAACTTCCCACAGATCACTCCCATTCATCGTACGCCAGGGACGCGACCCACCGGTCCAGAGGATATCGGGATTTGTCTGATCCATGGCAAGCGGAGTGATAAACACACCATCGGTATCCGTGATTCCATTGGTTGCTTCTTCGAAAGTCTCACCACCGTCTTCGGATAAGAAGATCTGTGGGAAACCCTGTATCTCGATAAAGAGTCGCTGGCTGTTCGTCGGATCGATGGCGACATAGCCACCGTCTCCGCCATAGATCATCTGCCAGTCATCGGGCGTATCGTCGGCAAGCACCTGGCATGTGCCATTGTCCTGGCAACCGCCGGCAAACATGTCGGTGTCCTTCGCGCAGTCACCATGATAGAACTGGGTCACGCTGTAGCCATTGTTCATGTTCTCCCAGATGATGTCGGGTGGGGGCCCCGGGTCCGGTCCGATGGGACACTCCTCCTGTGTGGTCGCGGCCCGCGCATTAGCCGTACGGTAGAGGCCGCCATCGTTGCCAACGAACATGATCTGGTTTGTCGTACCGTCGAAACCGGGATGGAACGCGATTTCGTGCTGGTCAACGTGCACTTGTGTTGGTGGAGGCGGATCATCCCGGTAGAAGAACCAGTATTCGGCAAGCCCGAAGGTCTGCCCGCCGTCATCAGAGCGGTAGAGATCGATCCCACCGACCCAGACTCTGTCGGGATCGACCGGATCGACTGCGATGATGTTGTCATACCAGCCCTGGGAGTAGATCACGGGATGGTCATAGCAACCTGTCGCGATTGCAACATAACTGAAGAGCCAGGGGCCGAAGGGATGGCCAAGATCGAGCACCGACAGGAAGTTGAGACCGTCGTCCGCCTTGAAAACACTCACGATCCGCCCGAAGCCGTTGAGCCCGCCGTTGTCGGCCATGGCAAGGTAGATGACGTCGTTGTTACTCGGGGCGATGGCGATGGTCATACGCCCCTGGTATGTCCCTGTTGTGTATTCCAGCCAGGTATCCCCGCCGTCGTCACTCCGGAAGAGCCCGTCCTTCTCGTAACTTCCAAACGCGGCAAAGAGTACATCGGGATTCTGGTCCCGGCGAATGGCGAGATCGGTACACCCTATGCCACATCCATTTGTAGCCGGTGTTCCGCCGATGTATCTCGGGTTGCTGAGTACAACAGACCAATTATCTCCGGCATCCAGACTGCGCCAGACCCCGTACCTGGTGGCCGCGTAGATGCGGTTGGGATCATTGGGGCTGATGCGGACCTTGTTTACATAATAGAATGCACCCGCGGGTACACCCGACACGGTTCCGGGGAGCTGTGTCCACGTTGCACCGGCATCAGTGGACTTGAAGATACCAAGACCACGCACAAAGACATTTGAGCCATAGTAGCCCTCACCTGTGCCGGCATAGAGCACGTTGGGGTTTGTCGGATCGATGGCCAGGGCGCATACCGCCAGGTTAAGCATCAGGTCGTCTGCAACGTTCCAGGTGAGACCTCCATCGGTGGATTTCCAGATGCCGCCGGCCACCCCGGCTGCGTATACGGTATTGGGATTAGTGGGATCGAACACGATCGCACGCGTACGGCCGCCGATGTTACCCGGGCCAAGTGCGTTCCAGCTCACGATCCCACCGGGTGAGGACCCGAGCAAAGGCCTTTCTGACTGGCTGGCTTCCCGGGCCTGGACTTTGGTGAGCTCCGCCCGAAGATGCTCCATCGGAATCTCAGTCTCTCCGGGAGCAAGCCGCTGTTCAAGGTAGAAAGCCATGGCCTCATTGGGCTTATCGAAAGGCTTTGGACCCCTCTTCGCCAGTTTTGCACGTTTTTCGCTGATCGCCGTCCGCACCGTCTCCATCTCTTCGGACGAGAGCTGCCCCGCGGACCGGACCCGATCACCCGATGGAGTGTTGGTCAGAATGATTACGAGGACAGTAACCGCGGACAAAACTGCGGCGAGTCCACGCCGTGTGTTTTTCATCGCTTCAGACCTCCGAGTGTCTCAGTGGCAAGATAGGGTCATGTGGTCTGAATACCAGTATCTATCATACATTATACCATAGCGAAAGCGCCTACTCAAGCGGTGTCCGGCCTGAGGTGACAGGGTTTGCGATCCTCCATGTATTGTGATATAATGGTAGAGGATGCATGTTTCGACACCCAGATGCCGCCTGAGGAGGGCCTCCGTGAGAACCGTTCTATCTACCCTGGCACTGATCGCAATCCTGGTACCGGCTGCACACGGCGCCGCGCCTGATAACAGCGTGGAGTGGAGCGGAATCTCTCACATCGTGCTTCTCGACCGCACCCCGCTCTGCCCGCTGGCCGGCCAGCCGTTCGCGCTGCGTGTCCAAAGCTGGGCGAACGACCTTACGGCGGTCCGGGTCCGCGTCGAGGATGGCGGGGCCACCTTTGTGGATGCGAGCATTGTCGGGAACCGCGGCCCTTACGATATCTGGGAGGCCCAGATTCCAGGGCCGGCGGGAAGCACGATAGAATTCGTCTTCGAACTCAATGACGGTACCCATACGGACTACCTTGGTCCGAACGGTGTCTCGGACGGCCTGCCGTCCACCGGTTTCGAGATGGACTTCACCACGCTCTCTCACGCACCGTACGGCTCCACACCGGCTGAGGGCGGGGGCGTGGTATTCAAGGTCTGGTCGCCGAACCGGACCGTCTGCCATGTCCGCGGCGAGTTCAACGGTTGGGGCACCTCTAACCCGATGAACCGGGTCGGTGAGGACTTCATCCTCTACGTGCCGGCCGCCGCCGACCGCGACATGTACAAGTACTACTTCCAGAACACCACCTGGAACACCGACGCACGTGCCAGGCTCTTGAACCCCGGTGACAACTACAACGCCGTTATCGAGGATCCGGAGCGCTACACCTGGCAGGTGGACGATTTCGATGTTCCGGACTTTGAGGAAATGGTGGTCTACCAGCTCCATGTCGGGACATTTGCGGGTCTCAACGATCCGTACGGCTCGGCGCCGGTCCCGGCCAAGTACGTGAACGTGACCGAGCGAGCCGATCACCTGGCTGAGCTCGGCATCAATGTGGTCCAGCTCTGTCCGATCACCGAGTTTCCCTGGGACTACTCCGCCGGATACAACCCGGTTACACAGTGGGCACCGGAGTCGTATTACGGCGATCCGGATGACGTCCGTGCGATGGTGGATGCGCTCCATACGCGTGGCATCGCCGTCATTCATGACATCGTATGGAACCACTTCTCATTCAGCGACAACTTCCTCTGGAACTACGACGGGACGCAATACTACTTTGATGATCCTGTCGTCGAAACGCCCTGGGGGAGTCAGGCCGACTTCGACCTGGACGGTGTCCGCCGGTGGTTCATCGAGAGCGCCCATATGTGGCTCGGCGAGTACCATATGGACGGCTTCCGCATGGACGCCACCGACTTTATGAACATCTACCCGCAGGAGGGGTCCGGCTGGAGCCTGATGCAGTGGCTCAACGATGAGATGGACCGCCGCTGGATCGACAAGATCAACATCGCCGAGCAGTTGCCCGACGACTCGTGGATCACCCGCCCGACCGCTCTTGGAGGCGCTGGATTCGATGCGCAGTACTACGATCACTTCACTGACCGGCTTCGCGAGGAGATCCTCGATGCAGCCTCCGGCAACCCGCAGATGTCGGTAATCGCCGACATCCTCGATGGGAGCGGCTCATACCTCTCGGGCCGCTACGTTTTGAACTACTTCGAACTTCATGATGAAGCCTGGCCGTCGAGCGGCGGGCGACGGATGGTCAGGACGATCGACACGACGGCCCCGCACGATGACCAGTACGCCAAAGGCCGAGTGAAGCTCGCGCAGGGTATCGTCCTCACGGCCCCCGGCATCCCGGCCATACTCCAGGGCACAGAGTGGCTCGAGGACAACAACTTCGGGACGGACGCCGGGAACCGCATCGACTGGTCGCACAAGACGACCTACTCGGGAATCTTTGATTACTTCTCCGACGTCATCCAATTGAGAACCTCAAACCCGGCACTTCGTGCCGATGCGGGGATCGAGATCTTCCACGTGAACGACGGCTCGAATGTGATCGCGTTCCGGCGGACCGACTATGGCGGGAACGATGTCGTTGTCGTGGCGAACTTCTCGAATACCGACTTCGGGAGCTACCGGCTTGGGGTCCCTCTCGATGAGACCTGGATCGAGGCCGTGAACTCGCAGGACTCGATCTACATGGGTAGTGGTGCGACCAATCCGGGGATGATCACCCCGGATGCCATAGCCAGCGACGGCTACTCTCAATCGGTTGATATTGCACTTGCCAAGATGGCCCTTGTCATCCTGACGCCGGGCGACTGTGCCGGTATTGATGGTCCGGACGTGTCTGCCGTCAGCCTCCGTCTCCATCCGCCGTACCCGAATCCAACGGCCGGCGGGGCGAAGGTCGCGTTCGATCTGGCAAAGCCCGGTCAGGCGCGGCTCGCTGTCTACGATGTCTCGGGGCGTCTTGTCCGGGTCTTGGGCGAGGGTGCTCACCCGGCAGGCCGGAGCGAAGTCTCATGGAACAGCACGAACCGCCGGGGCGATCGTGTCGCAGCGGGCGTCTACATCATACGGATCGAGGCGGGAGGCAGGGAAGCCCTCAGGAAGGCGATTGTGCTGAGGTAGCATACTCTCTGGTCAGCCGGGAAGTAAGGAGTTGACGCCGTCAGCGTATTTGCACTCTACCGCATCAGGACGATTTTCCGGGTGGCAGTCGTGTTCCCGGTCTGGATTGAGCAGAAGTAGATCCCCGGCGCAAGCGTACGCCCTCGGGAATCTTTGCCTTTCCAGGTGACATTGTGAGTGCCCTGGCTTCGCACTGCGTCAACGAGCGTAGCCATTTTCTGTCCGAGGACATTGTACACTGCTACTGTGATCCTGGAGCGTTCACCGAGGCGGTATCGGATGATGGTGTTGTCTCTGAAAGGATTGGGTTCACAGTGATAGAGTACCAGAGACGTCCCCGCAGCCGGTTCCCCTCTGATTCCAGACAAAACAGGTTCGGTTTTCAGGACATAGACATCGTAGACACCCGCACCAAATGATCTGGTCGATCCTGCAATCACATACCCGCTGTCGGGGGCGGTCTGGCGGACGCAGTAGCCCTCGTCATGCTCAGGTCCGCCGTATGTCCTTGTCCAAAGGGAGTCACCCCCCCAGGTCGTCTTTATGAGGTAAGCGTCGGCGCTCCCTTTGCCGAAGGACCTTGTGGCCCCGGCGATGATATAACCGGTTTGAGGCGATGTCTGTTGAACTGAATAGCCATGCTCCACGCCTGAGCCTCCGAAGGTTCTTGTCCAAAGGGTATCACCGGCCTGATCCGTCTTCACCAGATACAGGTCGCTGTTTCCTGCGCCGAATGAGTACGTATTCCCGACGATGACATAGCCGCTGTCGGGGAGTGTCTGCTCAACGGAGTAGCCGTAATCACTCGCGGTTCCACCATAGGTTCGCGTCCACAGGGTATCCCCATCCGCATCGATCTTGATGAGGTAGACATCATCCGCACCAGCGCCGTAGGAGCCCGTTGACCCCACCACGATATAGCCGCTGTCCGGAAACGTCTGCCTTATGTACCTGGCTTCATCCCAATCAACTCCGCCGTAGGGCATCCCCCAGAGAAGATTTCCACTTGCATCCGTCTTCACCACAAAGGCATCTCCCCCACCCGCCCCCACTGTCTCTGAGTAACCTGCGATAATGTACCCACTGTCCGGAACGGTCTGCCGGACACAAAAACCACGATCGTCTGCCTCGCCCCCGTAAGTGTACGCCCAGTCTACAGTTCCTCCCGAGTCCGTCTTGGCGAGAAGAACATCGTAGCTGCCGGAACCTGATGAATTCGTGTAGCCCGCTATGATGTATCCGCCGTCAAAGGTTTGCTGAATAGAAGTCCCGTGATCCGTGCCGGCACCCCCATAGGTCTTTGACCAGTCAATCTCGCCGTTCGCGTCGGTCTTGATGTAGTATATGTCGTAGGCTCCTTCCCCGAACGAGAAGGAGGAGCCTGCGATGATGTAACCGCCGTCCGGGAGAGTCTGTTGAATCGAATACCCGTAGTCGGAGCTGGATCCTCCGTAGGTTCTTGACCAGAGTGTGTCAGGTCCCTGGGCGAAGGAATCTGCTGCAAGTAACGCACAGCAGAAGCAGGTAAGAACGAGTGTAAGTGATAGTTTTATCATGCCCTCACATATCCAGATGTGGTGCTCGCCCTTGCCCCGATGATTATACTATATCACATGAACCCCAGCTAATCAATGTCGAAACGCAGTAACTATCGGCCCGGGCGACCAAAAGGAAAGAGCCAGGGACTTAGTCCCTGGCTCTACCCCAATACTTGAACCGAAAGGTTATGGCGTCAACAGCATCTTCACTGTCTTCTCAACGCTTCCGGCTTCAATGCGGCAGAAATACACGCCCTTTACGACAGATCTGTTGTTTTCGTCTCTGCCGTTCCAGGTGATCTGATGGTCTCCTCTGGGCAACATGCGGTCAACCACTGTCTGGACACGCTTGCCCTGAACATCATAGACCACCATTCTTACATGAGTCGGTTCACTCAAACTGAAACCGATACTTGTAGATACTCCGGTGAATGTCTCGACGGATATCACCGCTGGCGGATCCGGATCATTACCCCTGTCCTTGATCCACACGCAATCCTCACCGTAGATGGGATAACCATCGTACAGCGCACCCGCCATGAGGAGCGGCCGGTATTCACCGTCGGTCACGGCACCAAGTGCTGCAATGACAGCCTGCCTGTCGAACTTGAACGTCAAGTCCATCTCACCGTCGGGCCCGTCCTCGGTGCAGTCACATTCATCCATCCCGGCGTAAGGTGTCGTAACATCCTCATACGACCACCTCAAAGGAGACACGCCTTCAAGGGTGATGGACGCCGGATCAACATCGTTCACATCAAAATCGCCGGTTCCAAGAATCGCAACCGGAAGCACGCCATTGCTTCTGGTATTGAGCGGATTCGGACACGATGTGGGCTTGATGTCAAACGGCACCTCAAGCGGACACACTATAGGATCGCTGAAGATCGGGCAGATGTTCTTGCAGACGCCATCGGCTGCATCCGCGCCGGGGATGCTGTAGCCGTCCGTACCGTCCGGGCTCTCAATCCCGACCGTGTAGTCACCCGTATAACTCTCCGGGGTAACCACGCCGTAGCGGAACTCGATGCAGTTCGAGCCCTCGAACAGAATCGCCTGGAAGGTGTTCGAGTCACCCGCATAGAACTGCGGAACCTCTGTCCACTGCGCGATGAAGTAGCGGTCCGGCTCCACACCCAGAGTCTGGTAGTGTACCGTGCCGCCCTGGTTCGGGGAAAGATCGTCCCAGAAGGGCGCAATGTAATCGTTCGGGTCGTAGTCATCGGGAATATCGTCGTTCGAGTAGTCCGTCAGGTCATCGCCGAATGTCAGGTAACCGTTGGAACAGACGGCGATATCACCATGGACAACTCCCCAGAAGTTGAACGCGAACCCGATGGGAACCACCACGCCTTCGTCGTCACCGAGGAACAGCTCAGTACCGGTGCCGGCGATATCCTCAAACGCGTTGGCACAGTCTGCAAATCCGGTCCAGCCTACGAGTCCGCCACCGCAAACACTGTCGTCGCCCTGGTACGTGCCACCGCCCAGTACCTCAACCTCGTACTGTGTCAAGCCATCGACACAGGAGGCGTCGGGGAAGCAGCCGGCGCCGGTGGGAATACACGCCACATCCGCTGTACAGGACATTCCGTCTGATGAGACATCCAGCTTGAAGTCGCCGGTTGCACCACCAAAACCGTGCACCAGGATCTTGTACTCTGCCATCACCTGGGAGCACCAGGTCACTGTGCTAAGAAGCCAGCTCGCACCATCGTCGCAATCGTCGTCATTGCCGTCGATGCAGATGAGCTCGTCGCAAGTACCGCAGAACACAGAGATCTTCGTGTCGTAGTCGTAGAGATCACCGCACGTCGTCGCGGTGAGTGTGGTTCCGTCGCCGATAACCGAGTACCACACGCCCGGTGAGGTGATGTACGCCCCGCCGCAGTCCGGGGCGTCGTAGTCAGTGCTCGCCCCATTGGTAGATCCCGCGGTGTTCGATGGAACAGCCACAGGGATGGCGCCGTCACAGAGATCGTTTTCCGGCGCATCCGGACACGTGACGTCAGGCGTGCAGCCTTCACCGTCCTCATAGACCGTGAGATCGAAGGGGCCGCTTGCTCCCCCATAGCCGTGCACGAGAATCAGATACTCGACACCGGCCTCTGAGCACCAGCTAAACCTGCTCTGCCAACCACAGGCGTCGTCGTTTCCACCGATACAGATGGGAGTATCGCAACCACGGCAGTATACCGATATCTTGGTATCCCATGTCGCGCCGCAAAGCTCCGCAAAGAGGGTGGTCCCTGTTCCGATAACCGAATACCACACTCCCGGGCTTGTGATAATCACACCACAGTCCGGCATATCCGGCCAATCGATTCCAGCGTCCGTGGTCGTTCCGGCCGTTACCGAAGGAACAGCCACCGGAATGGCGTCCTCACAGATGTCGTTCGATGGCGGCTCCAGGTCAGGATTCTGATCCGGCACGCCCAGAATCACCCTCTTGTGAATCTGTCCGGCAAAGAGTGGGTTCTTCGCAACCTCTTCGTGAGAAGTCACCACCTCGTAGCGCGCCGATCCATGTACGTCGTGCTCAATCTCTATGACGAGCTTGGGACCGACGTTGTAGTGTGCGTAGGTGCCCCCCGGCAGCTGATCCGCCTTTACATGGTCACCATCAGAAGTTATGAAAACTACCTGTGCGTCTGTGATGAGATTGCCGCTGCCATCCTCCACACGCAGGATCAGATCCTGTGTGGCGGTGGCCACCCCTGCCAGCATCAGCATGCAGACGCAGGAAAGCGCTAATACCTTACTCATGTCCTACCTCCTTTTCAGTCCTTTCCCTGCAGCCCACTGTTACGGCCGAAGATCACCCGGGCCTCTTCAGTGGACTTGAGGAACTATCTACTGCCGGGTCGCGCAGCATCACCCCCCTCCGTGTCCAAATATCTTGGAACTTTGCACTGATCCTTACTCGTCATCCGCCGAACTTCTGGGTCCTGATTTCAACGACAGCAGGACTTAACCATTAGTTCTTGCTTCTCAGCAGATCCTTCGTTCTGGGATCAGCGCACAATCACGGATGTACATCCGCACGTCAGGGATGATACAGGGATTGTGGCCGGATGCTCTAGGTTGACGAACACCTCCCGAGTTAGGATCGCTTGCCCTCCAATGGCAAGATGCAGAATATCACAAAAGTGGCATGCCGTCAAGGTTTTTTGGGGGTTTGGAGGCCGGAGAAGGCCTCCCTGAAGAGGGCTCGAAACAGGCCTGAATTTAGACAATTGACACTTTGGGGGGATTTGAGAATAGTAAATATAGATGGGTTGAGATCTGTGCCGAACTAAGGCAACAATGGCTTTGGTGAATTCGGATGATTTGAACCGGATTCGACACCGAAGCCGCCTCAAGTGTGCACAGAAGGGAGATTAAGAATCATGGGGCGCAAGGTTCTATTCTTTGTCGTGGTGGGGCTCCTGATTTCCGGACTACTTGGAGTTGCCCTCGCAGAAATACCTCCCCGGAGAGACGGGGGTGGTGAGCCCGGGCCCAAGCCCTGGGTGTGGGGCGATCCGGATTGGCCATCCTACAGCAGGGATGGGGGTGTCGCAAGGCGACTTGCTCTTGAAGACGCAGGTGCGACCATTCGATCTGACGGCATGTATGCTTCCAGGGTCCGGTCTGGACCGGCCGGTCATGTCCGGGATAAGCGTGGAGCGTCGTCGAGACGTTACGTAGTGAGGGTACTGGGACCCACCATTGTTATCCGGAGATAGCTGTGGACATCACCAGTGAGCTGAGTGATCTGCAGCACTTGATTGCTGCGGGTAAGCTTAAGAGCGCAAGGGGCAAGTACAGGGCTATTGCCGACCGGATGCAGTGCTCCGGTGAAGAGGAAGAACAGCTTGTCCTTGAGTTCCTCAAGGCGCAAATCCTTGCAGGCGAAGAGGACTACTCCACCGCGATCGGAATCGCCGACAGACTTCTTGTGCGGTTCAGGCAACTCAATCTGAGAGAGAGGGCGGCCAGGTGTCATCTGCTTCTCTCGGGCCTGTTGCTCCGAACCGGGGACTACCGCGGTGCCAGATCCCATGCCGAGGCTGCGATCTACTTCTGTACCTGGGAGCTGGATGACGAACCACTGCGGGGAGATGCTCACAACGACCTCGGGCTGGCGCTTAAGGATCTGGGTGTGTGGGAGGAAGCCGAGCGCCACTTCAGAGAAGCGATGGATGCCTACGCCGGTACCGGCGATGGTATGAGAAATCTGCGAGTATCACTTAACCTCGCCATTCTTCTAAGGAAGATGGGTAAGATCGCCCAGGCGAGCGATATATGTATAAGAGGCCTTAAGAAGTCGGATGAGCTCAGTGTCCCGATAGGCGTCTGCCGCTACGGGCTTGAGCTGGCCAACATAAGTGTCATAAAGCGTGACCCGGATGAAGCGGCCGAGTATCTGCGTATTGCCAGGAAGGTCGCTGAAACCAATGGTTACAAACGCGAGAGACTCCTGGCCCTTGAGATCAACGGGGATCTGCTCGCTCTCAGGGGTGATGCTGCCGGAGCCTTGACCATGTACGAATCCGGTCTTGAGCTTTCCCGTGCACTTGCCAGGGGCGGGGATCTTGAGGCTGAGTTCTTGAGACGTGCGGCGGCCGTGTGTCTTAAGATGACCAGGGTCGAGGACGGCAAGCGTTTCGTGACCGAAGCTCTTGATCTTGACGATGAAGCCGATGACGCCTATGAACACGGTGTCTGTCTCCGGATTCTTGGTGAGCTGGAGCTGGCTGAGGGTATTGGGGGGTGCGGGATCGAACATCTCGAAGAGTCGGTTATGGCGCTGTCGAATCTCTCACCCTGGTGCTCAGAACTGGCGTCAGCCGAACTCGCCCTGGGTGAAGCACTTCTGGGGCACAATGGTGAAAATGGTACCGGCTCTGCTGTCGAGCACCTGCTTGCGGCCCGGCGTATCTACTCAAACCTTGGCGTAGGATCGGCGCTCCGGGCTCTCGATGACGTGATCTTCTCCTCCATTGCGGCAAGTCCGATCGGTCTTAAGAAACAGATGGCCCGGGATGGCGATATCCGAACGGTATCACGCCATCGTCTGAACCCTGGGCAATACGGGATTGTGACGGAAGATGAGAGGATAGTCGGCGACCTCGCACGTTGGGGTCCGACGGAGGCACGCATACTGGTCGAAGGTGAGACGGGCGTGGGCAAGGAGTTGATGGCGAGAGCTCTGCACACCATGAGCCGCCGCCGTGAAGGTGCTTTTGTAGCGGTTGACTGCGGTGCCCTGAGTGAGACACTGGCCGACAGCGAGCTCTTCGGTCATGTCCGGGGATCATTTACCGGTGCCATGAAAGACCGGACCGGTTTGATTGAAAGCGCTAACGGAGGAACGTTATTCCTGGATGAGATCGGTGAGCTGAGCGAAATTCTTCAGGTCAAGCTCCTGCGTGTGCTCGAGGATGGTATTGTGAGACGTGTGGGGGAGAACGTCCCGAGGCGAATCGATGTAAGGGTGATCAGTGCGACTGCGCGTGATCTCTGGGCTGAGGTGGAGGCCGGGAGATTCAGGCGGGATCTGTACTACCGCCTGAAGACAGTTCTCATAAGGATCCCCACCCTGCGAGAGCGTCCCTACGACATCGAGCGTCTCCTTGAACACTATATGGGGGCATACGGTGACGAGCACGGTGTCACGATCGGGCTCAGCCCCGAGGCAAACACGGCGTTGACTGCGTATGACTGGCCGGGTAACGTGAGGGAACTCAAGAACGTTGCCGAGGCACTGATCCTCTCAAGCAGCGATGGGGACATCGTCGCCTGTGAACAGGTGACTGTTTTCCTGACAAATGGGACCCCCGGGATGGGTCTTAAGGGCAGAGTATCGAATCTTGAGCATGAGGAGATCGAGCGGGTTCTAAAAGTCTGTGGCGGCAACAAGACCAAGGCCGCCCAGATGCTCGGTATCAGCAGAAAGACCCTCTGGCAGCGACTCAAGCGATAAACCGATCGCAACCCCACCTTTGGAATCATACCAAATGCTTAGTTCCAAGACCTGACCCCGTAGCTCCCCGTGGCTATGACTCCATGAATACCCTGTGGGTAGTCTGGAAACGATTTATGTAACCAGGTAACGGTTGTGATGGGTGTCGGCACGCCGGAGCGCTCCTCCAGGCCGGACGCCGAGCCCGGTGAGCTATCTCTTTCTGTTTGTATTTAAACAGGTTACGCGGGCACTACGACGTTTGTCTTTTTCCCGTCTCAATCCGCCACGAGTGGCCCTCTTCTTGCTTTTATGCTTCTGCCGGGCGAGCTCTCATAACTCGCTTTTAGTCTGACCTGCACTTCACCTGGTCGGATTGAGGAGGATTGGTGATGTCTCAAGCGGCAGCCATCAGGCCTGTGAACAAAGCAACCCGCACGGTGTTTCCACAGACCTCTGCCCATCGGGCCCTGTACGGCCTTCCCAAGGAGAATGATGTTGGACAGCATGATGCGA
>JALGZP010000066.1 GCA_025774845.1 bacterium | reverse complement strand
GTACGTGGAGAGCTGACTAGGATTGAGGCAGGATTCCGTGAGGTGAGTCGGGCCAACCAGTGGCTTGAAGGGACAGAAACTCAACCGCCCTTCACCCACACCGTTAGGCCGAAAGGGACTCGGTGGAACTTACAACTTTTTTCGATGACGTGACAAGGTGGGCGAACGAGCGCCCGGACGTGGTGGGATTGGCCTTGGTTGGGTCCCACGCCCGTGGCGACGGTCGGCCAGACTCCGACGTCGATCTTGTGGTGCTTTGTACGGATCCCGGTTCTTTGGTTCACGGGAACGATTGGATAGCGCGATTTGGTGAGGTCCGTGATGTTTGTACCGAAGACTACGGGGCAGTTCGCTCGCTGCGGGTCTTTTATCAAGGTGGCCTGGAAGTAGAATTCGGGATAGCTGCCCCCACATGGGCAAGTGTCCCATTAGACGCGGGAACGCGCCAGGTGATCTCAGACGGAATTCGAATCCTATACGATCCAAAGTTTCTACTCGGTGAGGCAGCGGATGCGGCAGCCACCTGACGGCAAGACGTTAGATGTCGCATCGGCTAAGGAGATGATGATGTTCTGGATCAAGCGATCGTGCGCACTGACCGCCATGCTCTTCCTTGTGGCGGTTCTGTCCGGGTGTGCTCAAGACGTGGTGACTCGTGACATCGCCTATGTGAGCGGTGTCGGCTATGAGGGCGGGAAGGGTCTCCTCGATATCTACATGCCTGGAGGATCTACCGATGTCCCAGTGGTCGTGTTCTTCCACGGCGGGGCTCTTCGGGCCGGTGACAAAGGTCCGGTTGGCCAGGCGGTTGCCGGATGTCTTGTCCCGCATGGAATCGCCGTGGTTTCGGCCAACTACCGTCTGACGCCTTCTGTCATGCATCCTGCACATGTTCAGGATGCGGCATCCGCGACTGCATGGGTGGTTGAGAACATCGCTCGGTACGGAGGTGACGCGGAGAACGTCTACGTGGCGGGTCACTCGGCTGGTGCGTATCTTGCCGCGCTTCTCACACTGGACCCGACTCACCTGGGAGCCCACGGTCTGGCCCCGGGCTCCATCCGCGGGTCGATTCCGATCAGCGCGTTCCTTTACGTTGAGGAGACTGCTCCCGACCGGCCGAAAGACGTGTGGGGTAGTGATCCGGTCGATTGGTTGGCCGCGTCAGTAACCCCGCATATCGGCAGCGCGGAGGGGCGAATGCTCCTCATCTACGCTGACGGCGACGAGGAGTGGCGGCATCGACAGAATGACACCTTCGGAGAAGCGATGCGCTCGGCCGGCAATCATGGAGCGCAGGTCATCGAGGTTCCCAACCGGGATCATCGTTCTCTGATGACCGAGCTCAACGCATCGGACGATCAGATCGGTGACTTGATTCGGAGATTCATCCAGGACAGTGAGTAGGTCGCCGCCAGCCGCTGACCGCGGACGTTAGGCCTATTATGACATCAATAGAAATATCAGAATACGATCCATCCTGGGCAGATCACTTCCGAGCCCTACATGACAAACTGTGGCCATCTATATCTGACATTGCCTTAGCAATTGAGCATGTCGGCAGTACCTCTGTTGTGGGTCTTGCCGCAAAGCCTGTACTGGACATAACAATAGTTGTTTCATCAAGATCAAATATGAAATTGCTTACTCAGAAATTGGAAGCGCTCGGTCTTGAGCACAGAGGTGATCTTGGCATCCCGGGTAGAGAAGCATTTACGCGTTTTCCGGGTTTCTTCCCTCATAATTTGTACGCAAGTATAGAAGGTGGCCAGGGCCTTCGAAATCATATTGCAGTCAGGGATTATCTGAGATCTAATCCGGCCTCCATTTTGGAATACTCCAGACTGAAGAAGTCTCTTGCGTCGAAGTTCCCGAATGACATCGATGCTTATGTGGAAGGCAAATCGTTGTTCTTGCTGGATATCCTGAAGAAATCAGGTTTCACTGATTCCGAATTGAGTGAAATCGAACAGTCAAACAAGAAAGCATAGGCATAGGTCCAACACACGCGGGGCCAATAACCTCATCCTCGCCTGTGAAGGTCGAAGAGGCTCCTGCCTAGTCCTTAATTGAGGGGTATCCTCTTTGCTTCCATTCATTGAAACCCTCATCGAGAATCGCGCTCTTTTCAAAGCCGGCCTCGCGCAATCCATCCAGGGCCTTTCCGGACATGGCGTGGGGACATACACAGTAGGCGATAATCCAGGAGTCCCTCGGCAGGTAGTCGACAGCCTTTTCAACTTCATAAAACGGTACCGACACAGCTCCTGCGATATGACTCTTGAGGTAATCGTTGTAAGGACGCGCATCGATTATCACAAAGGACTTCTTTTCCTTGTAGGCCTTGTGAACAACATCTGCGGGGACGTAGCGTCCATCAAATGGCGAGAATTCCGCCAGAGGATTCCCTGGATTGAGGAGAGCTCTTTTCAGTCTCTCTGGAGTAAACTCGACGCCACTGTCAGGGCCCGCCGAAACCTGCTCGGGGACCGATTCGAGTGTCCGAATGAATGTGACGACGTCCTCAATCTCCTGGGTGGAAAGACGCGATTTGAACTCGGTCATTGAGGTCTCGCGACGACCGTTCATTATGGCGTAAGCTATGAAACCGTTGCTCGCGGTCTGCTGAAACACTGTGTTGTTGAGGCTGAGAGCGCTGGCTCCGTCACCCTTTTGTCCATGACAGGCCGCGCACCACCGCTTGTAGATCTTGCTACCGGCCTTGACATCTCCGTCCGCCGTGCCCCGGCTTACCTCAGCCGGTTCTTCTTTCTGCCAGCTTCTAATGAATGCGAGGATGGCCAGCACATCACTTGTCGCCAGTACGCCGGCCCTTTCCTTGCCCCAGGCCGACATCGGAGTCCCGGGTCTTCCTCTTACGATAGCCTCAATGATGAAGTCGTCGGTCGCACTCTTTAAGAAATCCTGGTTCCCCAGGGCATTGGCTTCGTCTGCGAGATAGCCCTCTCCGGTCTTACCGTGACACAGGGCGCAGTAGGTGGCGTAGAGGTCTGCCCCCCTCTCGGCAGGACTCTTTCTGGCTGGAGCATCCTTATTGGGCTCCGGAGATTCTGCCGGTGTCTGAGCCAGGGTATGTATCGCGAGTGAGGCAAGAAGTGCTAGCAACATCAACGAAACTGTAATTCGCCGGTTCATTTGACTCTCCTTAGTGTGTTCTACTCCTATTTCGGATGATAATTGCGGCAAACGGTCGCCTGTAATCAGGGTTGTCAACAGTGTAACAGAGCTGCGACAATGGGTTCCAGCATGAAACCTCAGGTGGGAGATAGGGTCATCATACGCGAGCATGTCGCAGCCGACCTTCCGGACTATGCCGACTGGCAGTGTGATCCCGCGGTGGGAGAGTACGTAAGCTTTCTGCCGAGAACGAGGGAGGAAGCCGAAGCGAGTCTTCGGGACGCGATTGAGCAACAAACCGAGCCGGACAGGGTTCGGTTCTTTGTGGCAATAGAACACAAGGACAACGGGGGGATCCTGGGAGGAGCGGGCATAACGCTGATCGATGAGCACACGGGGGACATTGGCTGGTTTCTGAGGAAGGAGTACTGGGGCCTGGGGTATGCCACAGAAGCGGCCGCTCTGATGATCAGATTCGGTTTTGAAGACATCGGTCTCCGAACAATTACGGCCGTGTGCCGGAAAGAGAATTCCGGATCCAGGCGAATGATGCAGAAGTGCGGGTTTCGCTTCGAACGTGCAACAGAGAACCGGTTGGAATATACTCTGACCTACACGGATTGGAAGAATAACGCTGCTGACAGACATTCAGGATCGTGAGGTTATAAGATGGCGCTAAGTGCATTTGCCGACAAGTCAAAGAGGCCGCAGAAGCAAGCACTCCGCGAGGTGCTGGGACGAAGCTCCATCACCTGGGATGCACTCATCGAATGGGCCGCTGAAGAGTATCAACCCTTTACAGAGGAGTGGACCTGCTACAGCGAAAAGTGGGGCTGGTCACTGCGTCTCAAGCATAAGACGCGTGCGATCCTCTATATGACACCGCAGGCCAAGCACTTCCTGGTAGGTATGGTCCTCGGCGAGAAAGCGGTTGCGGTGGCGCTAAAGATGAAGCTGCCCGCTACCGTTGTCAAAGAGATCAAGACAGCCAAACGCTATGCCGAGGGCAGGGCGCTTCGCTTCGAGATAAGGTTCAAGAAAGATCTCGACACCATCACGAAGCTGGCCACCGCCAAGATGAGCACATGAGAGAAGTCGAAGGCACATGGTGAACTACTTCGGTGATGGGATCGATGCTGGGCGCTATGCAAGGGTCCGTCCATATGTCCACCCAACTGCGTTAGCCAAATTCCAATCGTTGGTTAGGATAGATATACCGATCGCCCTGGCCCTTGATGTCGGTTGTGGAACGGGGCAGTCGACGGTTGTGCTCACTGAGATTGCGAAACGCGTGATGGGGATCGATCCATCAGTCGATATGCTTTGCCATGCCACACCACACTCGAATGTTGCCTACCAGCAGGCGTCGGCTGAGAACATTCCTTTTCGGGACGGCCAGTTCGACCTCATAACAGTGGCCCAGGCATTTCACTGGTTCGACCAGGGGGCCTTTCTTACGGAGGCTCACCGGCTGCTAAAGGTGCAAGGATGGCTCGTGGTCTACACGAGCTGGTTCACCGGTGTGATGGACGGCGAGCCTGCGTTTTCCGATTGGTGGAAGGGTGAGTATCTGCGCCGGTTCCCGACCCCGCCCCGTAACCGGACTCCGATTACAGATGACCTCGCACTGAAGTACGGTTTCACTTTCCACGGGGAGCACGAGTTCTTTGACGCGGTGGATATGACACTTGAGCGGTTCACTGACTTCCAGCTCTCGACGAGCAATGTGATTGCGGCCGTCGATGGGAGGCAGGGAAGTTATGAGGATGCGGGCCAGTGGATAAGTGACTCGCTTGAGTGCTTCTTCACGGCCGAAGGGGAGAGGGTGTTCTTGTTCAGTGGGAAGATCTGGATACTGGAGAAGACGGTATGTGCCTGTTAGGAGTGGGGGGTACCTACTGGGCTGCGAGAAAAGTGCGGAACCACCGGGCTGTGATCGTGGCAAGAATGTTGTGCCCGACATCGGAGAAATGCCGGTCATGGGGAGGTGGCCATACTTTCTCGTGAAGATCATGCGTGGCCACGGTGTTGAGGAACTCAGGCGTCGGATCGAGAAACCGAATTCCGTTCCGGCTACATATAGCATCAAGCCTGTCGCGGGGCTCGGCACTTCGAAATGTGAACTCACCACCGGGTGTTACGAACCTCTTCTCAAACGGTCCTCCCGCGACGGTGTCGAGATTCCAGGGATTAAAGATGGCCGGAAGCAGCATTACGACGAGTGTGCCTCCACTTGCTTGAACATCATCCCTCAGCTCCAGCACAAGCTGCTCCAGTAATCGCCACTGGTAGGCGTTACGGGCGAAGTCTTCGTGAATGTAAGCGGAGACATGGTTGGTACCCTCTTGTGGAGCCCAGCTCAGTGTGTCCTGGCCCTTGTATATTTCGACCGGCTTTTCGTTCCAGAAGAGGAACTCCCTGTAGCGCTGGTCAACACCGGTGAACCGGGATAGATCATGTCTTTCGTCGGAAGGCTCGGCCTGGATGCTGAGGCCAATCCACCTGAGCACATAGAAACGTTTCCAGACCGGCATCTGAGTTTCGTCGTCATCAGGCGCAGGGACATCATGCCCGATCCGTGCTCCGAAGGCATCGTGCATGGTGAGGTCTGATTCCTCGTCGAGCGTGAAGTAAGGCTTGAGCATCCTGGAACCGTGATGGTGTGAAAGATTGTTCGATATGTCGTTGTTGGCACAGAACGCGAGTACGACAATGTCCGGATCCCAGCCGGCCCCCTTGGCCCTGAATGCCAGAAGCTCCTGGTCGGTGCCCCAGGCCCCGGCGGCCAGGATCGCAGTCTCGACGCCCGGTCCGAGCATCCCGGAAAGAACCACAGGGAATCTGCGATCGAGATCCGATACACCGGCGCCTGCCAGGAATGAGTCACCAAGAAAGAGAATACGTGTGACATCTGACCTGGACCCTGCCTCGGGTTCAAACTCCCGGTACTCGCGACTCGACCATCCGAGGTAGGTATCCTCTTGCTGTGTCCAACCCAGCTGAGGCATCCGCCACCTGAAAGCAACCTCAAGGATGATGAGTGGTACAAGTACGACGAGAAGGACCGCCGTCAGTTTGAAGAGCCGGATCTGTCGGGTTTCATCCACTATCGGGTCCCATCTAAGGTTTGTCTATGTATATACCAATTATCGCAAGCGTGAGCAATTCTGAAAGTTTTGTCATGTGGAGGTTACTTGACACGGCGCCGGTGTACACATAGAATTCACGTGATCGCAATCGGAGGGGCATAACACGGTTTGACCGACAAGAAGAGTGCCGCACTTGCATCCGCGCTCGTCGCCTTGAGTGACGCCGTCCTCGTTCTTGCCAGTTTCGTCCTGGCGTTCCTGATCCGGTTCTATTCAGGTCTAATACCGCTCTTCTACGAGCGAATCCCGGCCCTCTCAACCTATGCTCCGGGGATGGTGTTTGCCTGTCTGGTCACGCTCGGGGCGTTCAGATTTCTCAGGCTTTACAGGATGCCGAGAGGCGATTCGTTCGCATCCGAGATGATCAAGTTGTTCAAGGCCATGACCGGTGCGTCCTTGATCGCGATGGCCACCACGTTTCTCTATCGAGGCGTGGACTATTCGAGGCTGGTCTTTGTGCTGGCATGGGCGATCGGGATTCTTGTGATCTGGCTCGAGCGCTATGCCTTAAGGAAGATACAGGCCTGGGCCTTCTCACGCGGTCATCTTACCAAGAACGTTGCGATCGTGGGGACAGGACCCATGCTCCCCACGGTGGTGGACCGTATCGAGTCCAAGCCGGGTCTGGGACTGGTAATAAAGGGCTACATCGGGGAGGGCGAAAACCCAACCGGCATAGAGTATCTGGGGCCCATCGAGGAAACGGGCAGGTTGATCCGGGAACTCGGGCTCGATGTCGTCATAGTGGCGCTGCCCTTCTCGGAGCATGAGCGCTTACTCGAGGTGCTTCGTCAGACCGACGGTCTCCGCGTGGAAATAAGGTTCGTGCCGGATCTCTTTGGACTGATAACGACGAGAACCGAAGTCCATGACCTGGATGGCATTCCTCTGATCGGTCTAAAACCGTTTCCCCTGGATCCGTGGGGCCGTTTCTTCAAGCGGCTGGTGGACATGTTCCTGTCGGGTGTGTTTCTTGTGATCTTCAGCCCGGTCTTTGCGGTTGTCTCGCTGGCTGTCGTGCTGGAATCCCGGGGCGGCGTCTTTTACAGGCAGGAACGGATCGGGAGGGATGGAAGGCGCTTTACGATGTATAAGTTCCGGTCTATGAAAGCCGACGCCGAGAAGGACGGGCCGGTGTGGGGCCGGGGTGTCGATGATCCACGGAGCACGCGTGTGGGCTGGATATTGAGACGAACGGGTCTTGATGAGATACCTCAGCTTTACAATGTCTTGAGGGGAGAGATGAGTCTGATCGGGCCGAGACCGGAGCGGCCGTGTTTTGTCAGTGAGTTTGCCGGCGCGATTCCCGGGTATCTGGACAGGCATCGTGTCAAGTCGGGTGTGACCGGGTGGGCGCAGGTCAATGGGCTCCGCGGTGACACATCCGTTGAGGAACGAACCGAGTATGACATCTACTATGTTGAGAACTGGTCGCTGGGTCTTGACTTCAGGATCATGCTCATGACGATCAGGTATATTCTTACGCAGGGCACAGGGCGCGTGAGCCAGGGAATGGAGACTTAGCATGAAGAATTTTCTGCTGATCATATTCAGCGTTATTCTGGGTGTGGCCGGTCAGCTGTCACTCAAGCACGGCGTGGGGATAGCTTCAGGTGAGACATCATCCAGGATAGCCCAGTCGCTGGATGTGAAATCGATCTTCGCGTTCCTGCAGACCGCCGTGACAAACAAGTTCGTTCTGGCGGGTTTCCTGTGCTATCTCATCAGTGCCGCCAGCTGGCTGATCATCCTGTCGAGGGTCGATCTGAGCTATGCCTACCCGCTTATAAGCATAGGTTACATAATCATTGTCGTGCTCTCCAAGTACATCTTTGATGAACCTGTTACGGGTATGCGAATCGCCGGGACACTCCTTGTATGCTCGGGTGTGTTCCTGCTTCTGAGGTCGTGAGTATGCAAAGACCGGTGTTGATAGGCGTTGCGGGAGGTACCGGGTCGGGTAAGACCACGGTTGCCACGATAATCAAGTCCCGCTTCGAGGGTGAGAGCGTCAGGATCATGCATCACGATTCCTACTATCAGGACCGGAGCGAACTTCCGATGGAGGAGCGGGAGAAGATCAACTACGATCACCCGTCTGCATTTGAGAACGTCCTCTTGGCGGAGCATCTCAGGGAGCTGATGGACAGGCGTCCCGTCGAGATGCCGATATACGACTACGCGAGTCACACGAGGCTTTCCGAAACCGTAAACGTTCAACCCGTTGAGATAATCCTGATCGAGGGGATTCTTGTACTTGCGGATGAACTTTTAAGGTCGCTCATGAGTATAAAGATCTATATCCAGGCCGACTCGGATGAGCGGTTCATACGGAGGCTCTTGCGGGACATGAAGGAACGCGGGAGGGGTGCGGATTCGGTGATCGAGCAGTACGTTGAAACGGTGAGGCCGATGCACTTGCAGTTCGTCGAACCATCGAAACGTTATGCCGATATCATAATCCCGGAAGGCGGCCATAACGCCGTGGCCATGGACCTCTTGATCACCAAGATAAAAGACATCCTGAGGAACAGCGGCAATGGGTAAACTTACGCTCTATATCGCATGCCTGCGTCCGATGCAGTGGACCAAGAACCTGGTTCTGATCGCTGCGCTCATATTCTCACGTAACCTCTTCAGATTTCAGCTGACCCTGAGAAGTATCGAGGCGCTCGCGATCTTCTGCCTGCTCTCGGGATCGATCTACATCTTTAACGACCTGGTCGACTTCGAGCAGGATAGAGCCCACCCTGTGAAGCGGAATCGTCCGATAGCAAGCGGCCGGGTTTCGAAACGCGGGGCGTTCTTGCTCGGGGTTTTTGCGGCCGCAGTCGGACTCGTACTGGCGTCATTCCTGAACCGGGGCTTCTTTGTCGTGAGCCTGGTATATGTCGGGATCAGCATCTTCTATTCACTCGGGCTCAAGCACATGGTCGTTCTTGATGTGCTGATCATATCAGTGGGATTCGTCTTGAGAGCAATGGCGGGTGTCGAGGCCCTGAAGGATCTCGATCCCGGTGTGATCATGTCACCCTGGCTCCTCGTTTGCACGCTCTTTCTCGCGCTCTTTCTGGGCTTCAACAAACGAAGGCATGAGATCCATCTTCTTGCAGGTGATGCCGGGAGTCACAGGAAGAGTCTGGAGGAGTATTCCAAGGAGTTTCTCGATGCAATGATCGCAGTCGTAACAGCTGCGACAGTAATTGCATATGCCATCTACACTATCTGGCCTGCGACCGTTGATAAGTTCCATACGGAGCATTTGATCTACACAGTGCCGTTTGTCGTCTTCGGACTCTTCAGATACATGTACCTGGTGATAATGAAGAACCGCGGTGGGAGCCCTTCCGATGTGCTCGTTTCGGATCTCCCGCTCGTTGTCGACATAATCCTCTGGGTGTTTGTGGCCGGTCTTATACTTTACACATCGTGAGGGCTAGTCCCGGGGGTGGTATGTTTTGGGATCTCTGAGAGTCCACTGCAATGCCAAGGTCAATCTCTATCTGAGAGTCCTCGGTAAGCGGGATGACGGTTACCACAATATCGAAACCGTTTACCATTCTATCTCGCTTCATGACACACTGATCCTGAAGCCGGCCGATTCAGGCTTTTCCATTTCTTCAGATCATCCCGATGTGCCCCTTGATATGAGCAATCTTGCCCTCAAGGCGGCTGCGAGCGTGCTTGAGGGGTCGACACACGGCGTGGACATCGCACTTGAAAAGAGAATTCCTGTTGGTGCAGGGCTTGGTGGAGGCAGTGCGGATGCGGCCGGGGCACTGGTGGGAACCGACCGGCTGTTTGAGAAGGAGCACACCCGGGAGGAGCTGGAAACGATGGCCGAAGGACTCGGCCAGGACGTCAAATTCATGCTTAGGGGCGGGTGTGCACAGGGGACGGGCAGGGGGGATCAGCTCAGCCCGCTCCCATGTCTTCCTGCTCTCTCGCTAGTCCTTGTCATACCACCGGTTACGGTCCCGACCGGGTGGGCATATGATTCACTTAAAACGGGGTTGACAAGAGAGGGTACCAGCCTTACTATGATATCGAACGCTCTCGAAAAAGGAGATGTGACCTCCCTATGTAAGCTCCTTCATAATGATTTCGAGGGCCTGATCTTCGAAAGGTTTCCTTTTTTGAGGGAGGTCAGACAGGAGCTGCTCAGATCCGGGGCGGATGGGGTACTGATGTCAGGTTCTGGGCCGGTTGTTTACGGGATATTTCGGAGAGCAGGTGATGCTGAGCTCTTCAAGGAGCGATTTTCTGATAGCGGCTTGAACACAGTGATTACAGAGTTTGCCGGGCGGGGCGTGACGGACCCCATGTGAAGGTGTTGCTCGGCGGAGCACCAGTGCCGCTGAAGCTGTGGAGCTGAACACCAGTCGGGTGGGAGGACGATATGCTGATCACTTCAGTTAGGGTCACGCCTATACAAAGAGAAAAGGTACTGGCAGTGGTTACTATCACTCTATCCGACTGTTTTGTCCTGCGGGCGATGCGCTTGATGCAGGGGCGGAGCCGCGACTATGTTGCCATGCCGGTCAGGCAGACAAGCCAGGGCGGGGTGTTTGAGGTGTACCACCCGATAAACAGAGAGGCACGGGATGTGCTTGAGCAGGTGGTGACCCAGGGCTACGAGGACAAGGCCTCAGACCGAGATACGGACGTGGAGATGCCGGTCCGTATCGGTTCAGAGTCACCGGATTTCATCATAACCGGATGCCGCGTCAAGACCTTCGAAGAGCAGAAGCTCAGAGGTTTCGCGTCACTGGTGATTGACGATTGTCTTGCCGTGAACGGGATTAAGATAATCGCCGGCAAACAGAGAAGATTTGTACAGATGCCCAATGTCAGGAGGAAGAGCGGCAAGTTCAGAGACCTGGCATTCCCGATCAAACCGGAGATCAGACAGCTGATTGAGAAGACCGTGTTTGGGACCTACGAAGAATCTCTCGGAGAGGATTGAGATTGGGTACGGATGGGAAGATTCTGTTGGGGCGTCGTCAAGTGGTAAGACACAGGGCTTTGGACCCTGCACCGGAGGTTCGAGTCCTCCCGCCCCAGCCAGGTGATGTTCTTCGTGTTCTTCACAGAGGAGGAATGGAGACGCCATGAGGCTATTCGCTGGCAGGGCCAATGCGACTCTTGCTGAGGAGATCGCCGACTATCTGGGCACGGATCTCGGTGATTGCGAGATAACCCAGTTCTCCGATGGGGAGCTGTTTGCCAAGTACAATGAGAACGTGAGAGGCGTCGACCTTTTCATCGTTCAATCGACCTTCCCGCCGGCTGAGAATCTCATGGAGCTGTTGATACTGATCGACGCTGCACTGAGGGCATCGGCCCTCAGGATCACTGCCGTGTTGCCGTATTTCGGTTACGCGCGTCAGGACAGAAAAGACCAGCCGAGAGTCCCGATCACCGCAAAGCTCGTCGCGAACATGATAGCCAGCGCCGGGGCGGACAGGATCCTCACCATGGATCTTCACGCGGGTCAGATTCAGGGATTCTTCGATATCCCCGTCGATCACCTGTTCGCATCCCCCGTGCTGATCGACTACTTCAAGAATCTCGATGTCCAGGATGCGACAATAGTAGCTCCGGATATAGGGAGCGTCAGAATGGCGCGGGCGTTTGCCAAGAGGCTCAAGGCACCGTTTGCCCTGATCGATAAGAGGCGGCCCAAGCCGAATGTCTCAGAGGTAATGAATGTCATCGGTGATGTTGAGGGCAGAAACGCAATCATCATTGACGATCTGATAGATACCGGTGGAACCATCGTAAACACTGCGAACGCGCTGGCCAAAAAGGGAGCGAAGGATATCTACGTCGGCTGCACGCATGGCGTGTTGTCCGGGCCCTCGCTTGAGAGGATCGACCAGTCCCCGGTAAAGGAGATGGCTATAACCAACACGGTTCCTCTTGACGGAAGAGGTCCAGTGGACAAGATTAAAGTACTTTCGGTGGCCGGACTTTTGGGTGAGGCCATACGCAGGATCAATGTTGGTGAGTCAGTCAGTTCACTTTTCATCTGAGATGGGGTAGTAAACAATGGCAACAGTGGAACTCAAAGTTAAGACCAGGGAAGAGAAGGGTAAGGGAAGCGCACGTAAGGCAAGAGCAGCAGGCTTCGTACCGGCCGTGCTTTATGGCGAGGGCGAGGAACCGCAGACGCTCGTCATCGACGGCAAGGACTTCTACACGGTCGTCCATACGACCGCAGGGGAGAACGTAATCCTTGACCTGAAGATCGAAGGGGCAAAGCAGGCCGAAGTCAAGGCGATCATAAGGGAGATACAGTTTCATCCGGTGAGGAGAGAAATCCTCCACGTCGACTTCCAGCACATATCCATGACCAAGGAGATCACGGTCAGCGTGCCGATCAAGATCGTCGGGGAATCCATAGGTGTCAAGACCAATGACGGCATTCTCGAGGTGATCCTGAGGGAGGTGGAGGTCGAGTGTCTTCCGGCCAACATACCCGATGGGATTGAGATCGATGTGACGGAACTGGATATCGGCCACTCGCTCCAGGTCAAGGATCTCCATGTAGAAAACGCCAGAATCATAAGCGACATGGACGCCACGCTTCTAACCATCGGTGCTCCTACCGTTGTTGAGGAGCCCAAGGTCGAGGTAGCCGAGGAGGGTGAGGAGGAGAAACCGGCCGAAGAGGGCGCTGAGGAGAAGAAAGAGGGAGAGCCCGAAGCCAAAAAAGAAGAGAAGCCGGAGAAATAGAGTTTGTTGGTTGTATTCGGCCTTGGGAATCCGGGCGACCGATACAGACAGTCAAGACACAATCTGGGCAAGGACGTGGTTTCAGCTCTTGCTCAAGATCTCGGCCTTTCGGTGACCGCGGGCGCGGGTGAGTTCTTTTACTCCAGGGATCCTCGAAGGGATTTTTGTCTCGTAGTCCCGACAACCTACGTCAATACAAGCGGTGTGAGCGCCTCCCAGGCCCTGGGGGCCTTCGATACCGATCCCGAGAACTTCCTTGTGGTCTGCGACGACTTCAGCCTCCCGCTGGGGACGATCAGGATAAGGAAAAGCGGCAGCGATGGCGGTCACAATGGGCTTGCGTCGATCATCTATCAGCTGGGCACTCAGGACTTCCCGAGGCTTCGGCTCGGTGTGGGGCCGTTACCGCCCGGGGTTGACGCAGCCGACTTCGTGCTGTCGCGGTTTGAGCCCGGCGATGAGGACATTGTACGGAAGATCAAGGAAACCGCTGCTGAGGCGGTACTCGCCGTAGGACGGGACGGGATCGATAAGGCGATGAACACCTACAACAAGAGGATGGATGAATAGTGGAAGTCGGGATCGTAGGTCTACCTAACGTGGGAAAATCCACTCTGTTCAACGCGCTTTCGCAAGCACGTGCCGCCGCGAGCAACTATCCTTATTGCACGATAGAACCGAATGTCGCCGTGGTCGAGGTGAAGGACAGTCGCCTGCCGGAGATAGCGGGGATTGTAAAGCCGGAGAAGGTCACTCATCCGATGCTAAGGTTTGTGGACATCGCCGGCCTGCCACGGGGTGCGAGTACGGGTGAAGGCCTCGGCAACATGTTCCTGTCTCACGTCAGAAATGTCGATGCGATAGCGCATGTTCTAAGGGGTTTTGAAGATACGAGTGTTGTCCATGTTGAGGGAGAGATCGACCCTCTGAGAGATCTTGAGATCGTGGAGACCGAGCTCTTTCTGTCTGATGTGCAGATTCTGGACCGTAGGACGGAGAAGCTTAAGAAAACGGCAAGAACTGGGGATCAACATGCCCAGAAGGAGCTGGATTTCCTTTCCGGTGTCAGAAGTCTTCTGAACGATGGCAAACGATTCAAGCCTGGTGATGACCTTGATCCCGAGCTGGCTGCCGCTCTTGACGAGATCAACCTGCTTTCTTCAAAACCGGTGCTGCTTGTCGCCAATATCGGAGAGGAGCCCTCGGCCGAGCTGACGGTGAGATGCCGGGGCATTATCGAGGAGGCTGCAAGGGCCCGGAATACAGTGTGTTTACCGGTTTCCGCGAAGATTGAGGCGGAGATAGGCGACCTTGAGCCCGAAGAGGGCACAATGCTCCTCAAGGAGCTTGAGTTCGATCAGGGTGCTCTGGACAGATTCGTAAGAGCTTGCTATGATCTTCTTGAAGTGGTAACATTCTTTACGATTAAGGGGGCGGAGACGAGAGGGTGGACGGTGAAACGCGGGACGGCGGTGAGGGAGGCGGCGGGTAAAATACACAGCGACATGCGGGATAAGTTTATCCGCGCGGAGGTAATCTCCTTTGCGGACTTCACCGCATGCAGGGGGATGAGTTTAGCCAGAGACAAGGGACTTGTCCGAACGGAAGGGAAGCATTATATAGTCGAAGATGGGGATATCGTGCTGGTAAGATTCGGTAAGTGAAGGGGGAAAGGATGCGGAAGTACGAAACGGTCTTTATTCTGGATCCCAAACTTGATGAGGATCAGGTCAAAGACGAAATAACCAAGGTTCAGGACCTGATCTCCGGGATGTCGGGTGAGGTCATCAGTGTTGATCCCGGCGGCAAAAGAAAGCTCACCTATGAGATCAAAGGCAACAAGGAAGGCTACTACACTCTAATAACATTCATGTTCGAGCCGTCCTCTATCGGTGAGATCGAAAGATCTTACAAACTGAATGAGAATGTGCTGAGGCATGTGATCGTGAACTGGGTGGGCAAGAAAACCGAAGGTGGGGAAGAGGGGAAAGTCGAGAACTAGGCGGGCCCGGTGCTCGTCTATGGACAGGGGGGTTGAGATGGCGGATGTCAAGTTAGCTTCGGTGAACAAGGTGATGCTGAGCGGGAGACTGACAAGGGATCCCGAACTGAGATATACCCCGAGTGGGACGGCAGTAACATCCTTTGCTGTTGCCTCGAGCAGGAGTTACAAGGGGCAGGACGGCGAATGGAAGCAACTGGTTGCGTTTGTCAATGTGGTTGTATGGGCCAAACTTGCGGTTTTAGTGAATGAATATCTGAAGAAGGGCAGTGCCGTTTTCGTCGAAGGCAGTCTGAACAGCCGCAGCTGGGAAACGGATGACGGCCAGAAGAGGAGCGTGTTGGAAGTGAAGGGTGAAAGGGTTCAGTTCCTCGACCGTATAGCGAAACCCGAGGTTACCGAAGAGGAATTCGTCGAGTCCGGTACCGGCGACACTAACACTAGCGGTATCGATAGTGAGGACGAAGTACCCTTCTAACAATACGTAGGTCTGGAGGTAGGAACAAG
>JALGZP010000126.1 GCA_025774845.1 bacterium | reverse complement strand
CCTCTCCCCAAGTCTAAGCCACTGGGATAATTCAGTCAAATCGCCGTACGCACGGGGCCGCGCCAGAGGCCACAATCACATAATGGAGCGGCTTGATTTTGGGCTTCCGATGAGCTAGGATTATAGTCTCATGGAATCACAAGAACAGCGACGGCTCCGGCGATCGATTCCTCAAGATTGAGGCCTTAGAAGGAGTATGTGATGAACGGAAAAGGTATGTATGTGTTCGGGATCTGCGTGGTGGCCTTCCTGGCCATGGCGAATCCCACCAAGGCTCAAAACATCGATGCCGCGGAGTATTGGCTCGATAACGGTATGCAGGTCTTGATGGTTGAGCGACACGAGACCCCGACCATAATGGCCGTGATCCTGGCCAGGGTCGGTTCCGCCAATGAAACAACGGGTATCACGGGTATTTCTCACCTCTTTGAGCACATGATGTTCAAGGGCACGGAGACAATCGGTACGACCGACATCAAGCGCGACCGTGAGATCATGGAGGATCTTGATGGGCTTAAGGCGTCGATGCGTGTCGAGGAGCGCAAGATGCGGGAGCAGCTGCGCCGGGGAGAGATTAAGGGGATGCTTGATCCGGATGCGAAGACCCCCCGCTACCGTGAACTTGAGGCCGTCTTCGATAGTCTGATCCTCGAACAGCGTGAGCTGATTGTGAAGGATCAACTCAATGAAATCTACTCCAAGCACGGCGGCTATTTCCTCAATGCCTTCACGTCAGATGATATGACCGGATATATGGTGCGTGTACCCAGGAACAAGATTGAGTTATACATGTGGCTCGAATCCGACCGCTTCAGTAGCCCCGTGTTCAGGGAGTTCTACTCTGAAAGAGATGTCGTGCGTGAGGAGCGCCGCCTCGGTGTCGAATCGACACCAACCGGACTGATCGAGGAGGATTTCCGGTCCATGTTCTGGAAGTCGTCATCATACCACTGGGATGTGATCGGCTGGTCATCCGATGTTGAGAACATCACCCGCGAACAGGCCGAGCAGTACTACAACACCTACTACGCACCCAACAATCTCACCATGCTCCTGGTGGGTGATCTCGAGCCTGACGATATGATCGGACTCGTCAGGAAGTATTTCGAACGGATTCCACCCGGAGAGATCGAACCACCCGATGTGATCACGCTCGAAGAGAATCAATACGGGGCGAAGCAGTTGACCGCCGAGGCGGAGACCAATCCCCGGGCTGAGATCTGGTACCACACAGTGGCATGGAAACACTCTGATAGCTACCCGCTGGAGGTCCTCGCCGGGATTATGAGCGGCAAGACCGGCCGGCTTTACAAAAAGCTGGTTGAGGAAAAGGCTATAGCCAAGAGCTCGGGTGATGCCCGCAGACGCATGTTCGGTGGCAGCCAGCTCGCCGTCAGAGCGTCACAGGATTCCAAGAAGTATGGTGGGGCCTTCCAGATCAGTGCCGAGGGCGTCTCCGGTGTACGTGCCGAAGAGCTGGAAGAGGCCATGTATGAAGTGATAAACGACGTGAAAACCAACCCCGTGTCCGACGAGGAACTGCAGAAGGTCAAGAACCAGCTACGTGTCCAGAAGATAAGGTTCATGGACATCATGTCGGGAATGGGGATCCTTTTCACCCTTGGTCGCAACGCCGCCATGGGTGACTGGACCGAGGCCAACAACAACCCGGACAAATGCGACCTTGTCACTGCCGAGGAGGTCCAGCGTGTGGCCAACAGGTATTTCGCTGATGATCAGCGGAACGTGATGATTGTTAACACCAAGGGCGGCCAGGAAGGTGAGGGTGAGGGAGGTCAGGACCCCCGATTCGCCCAGGCTGTCCAGATGATCAAATCAATGGATGATGCCGCTCGCCTGGAGCAGATGATCGGTATGTTCTCAATGCGGATGGATCAGGTTGAGGATCCCGAGGAAAAAGCCCAGATGGAGGAGTTGCTCAAGATCGCTGGCGAGCACCTCAAGGAGCTAAAGGCCGCCGAGGCGGAGTAGAACCAACACTAAAGGAGATGTGCACATGAGAAGGACATTTTCGATGTCGTCCGGTCTTGCGCTGGCTGTCATGCTCATCCTGGTGTCCCTGGTCACAGCCGGTGAGATCGTCGATCACCCGGACAACCTGCAGTTTGAGGAATTAATCTACCAACCGCCCAAGCCTGAGAGCTATCGGCATACACTCAAGTGCGGAGCCCGCGCATATGTAGCGGAGAACCCGGAATTTCCCACGTTTGAATTGACCGTTCTTGTCCGCTCGGGGGCGGTCTATGAATCCATAGATAAGGCCGGCCTTGCGGATATGACCGGTTACCTCATGCGAAACGGCGGTGTTAAAGACATGACGGCAAAGGAGCTCGACGAGCGCCTTGCCTTCCTGGCGGGAGAGATATCTATCAGTATCGGTGCAACGCAGGGTAGCGCCACTCTCTTCTGTCTGTCAAAGGACATTGCCGAGGGATTAGAACTGCTTAAGAAGGTGTTGCAGGCACCGGTGTTCGATCAGGATGCCCTCGACCGCTACCGCGCCGATGTTTTATCACGATTTGAACAACGTAATGCCTCTACAGCGGCCATCGAAACCCGCGAGTGGAAATTCCTTATGTATGGGAATCACCCATCGACACTTCCCCACCGCGCGACAGAGCAGTCTGTCAATTCGATCACGCGGGAGGATATGATCGCTTTCCATGAGAAGTACTTCTTCCCCAAGAACTTCGTTTTCGCCGTCTCGGGCGACTTCAAGACCGACGACATCCTCGCCAGCCTCGATCAAATGCTTGACGGGTGGCCCGATCGTGAGCTGAGCCTCCCCGAGATCCCCGATCAGATCGCCGATCCCGAGCCCGGGGTCTATATGATTGCGAAGGAGGATGTCAACCAGTCACGGATTCGCGTGGGGCACATCGGTGTCAAGCGGGACATCCCCGATCGGTATGCGCTGATGGTGATGAATGATATTCTCGGTGGCGGCGGCTTCACGTCACGTATCGTGAGACGTGTGCGATCCGATGAGGGGCTGGCCTACAATGTAGGCAGCAGGTTCGAGCGCGAGGTTCAATACCCTGGCACATTCCGGGCCTGGTTCCAGACCAAGCATGCCACAGCCGCATTTGGAACCCGTCTAATCGTCGATGAGATCAACCGCATCCGTACCGACAAGTGCGATGCCGAAATCATTGAAAACTCGAAGACCAGTTTTATCAGCGATGTGGTCAACCCGTTCGGCAGCAAAGCGGGTATCGTCAGCACGTTTGCCGACGATGACTACACAGGCCGTCCCGATGACTACTGGCAGACCTATACCGACAACATAAAGGCCGTAACACCGGATGATGTTCTTGCAGCTGCGCAGAAGTATCTCCATCCGGACAAGCTGGTATTCCTGGTGGTCGGTGACCCGGAGGCCGTCGAGGCGGGATCTGACAAGCACCCGGAGCACTTCTCCGATTTCGGCGAGATAACCATACTGCCCCTGCGGGACCCCATGACACTTGAGATGGAGTAGCCCAAAGGAGGAACCCGTGAAGCGATGGTCTGTTCTCACCGGTTTGCTTCTCGTTCTGTTCTGCTCGCGCATATCGGCCGACGAACCCACGCAGGCGAGGTTCTGTTTTCGCGGAAAGCCACGTGAATCATGCCGGTTGTTTCTCCTGGCCGAGACAGGCATCGGGACTAACATCACCCGTGGCAGTGAGACATATTTCCCCACGGATCACGGTCTGAATTTTGTCTTCGGAGATTACGGTGTGATGATGAACCGGTGGGACCATTACGCTGTCGGCGCGACGGCATACCTGACATTTGAAACGCAGTATGACGAACTCCGGGCCGGCTGCAAGCTGTGGCTCCGCCGGTGGCTGAGCCACGGCTTCAGCGTCAACCTCGCATCCGGCCTTCTACTATGGGGAGGAAGCTACGACGAAAAGAAGCCCTCGTTTGCAGGTCATCTGGATGTCAACTACAGGGACTGGGTTGCACTCTATGTCGCGGTGGATCAGTTGGAGGAGACCAATGTGCACACCGGTATCAAGGTTGGTTCGTACCCGGGTTTGGCCGGGGCCGGTGTTGCGGGTGTAATCGCTGTAGTCGTCAGTCTGATGATCATGGCCGCCGGCTAATGCCGGCGGAGCTCTCCCTTTTCCATAATTCGGTGACAGTTTACTAATTAGCCAGCAAGCTAAACCAGGGCTCCACCAGGAGGCAATATCTTTCCCCGAATCAGCGCAGATCAGCGCCAGCTCAGGTATACGAAGAGACCGAGGTTGACAAGCGAGAGGACCATTTTGACAAACATTGCCCCGAGCTTTCCGATAAAGGCGAAGAAGCCGGTCCGGAGTGCCTGGTCAAGCGACCTGTAGTAGAGGTACTCGAAGAGGACGGCAAAGGCGAAGGCGCCGATGAGGCCGAAGAAGATGCTCCCGACAAAAGGAACGATGAACGTACCGCCTATCGCACCTGCAATACCGCCG
>JALGZP010000125.1 GCA_025774845.1 bacterium | reverse complement strand
GGGCATATTTATATGGGGAGAGGGTTCGTCGATCAAAGAAGGTATGATCGAGAAGGAAGTGAAAAGGCGGGAGGCTACGAAAGAGTAAGGCACCATCCCACGAGATGAAGGGAGATTCCTTTGTGAGAGAATATCTTACGGTGCGTCTGCCGACGGTTCGGTGATGATCACCTACACATGTGATGGTGAGTTTCATCCCCACCTTGAGTATGAACCGGGTGCCGACTACGAACCCGGCGATTCGCTCGACATAGCCGATTGGGGTGGGAATGTGAGGGGCAGGGTGGAGCAGGTTCCGCACACGTATTCGGTTGTGCATCTTATGAATGAACACCAGCTCGTGATTGGTGAGTCGACCTTCGATGGCCGAAAGGAACTCGAAAACCCAGAGGGTCTCTTACACTACTGGGATCTCATGTATCTCGCCCTCCAGAGGGCAAAGACCGCGCGTGACGCGATCAAAGTCATCACCGATCTCGTCGCCGAATATGGTTACAGGTCAACGGGCGAGTCCTTCTCGATCGCCGACACCGAGGAAGCCTGGATACTTGAGATGATTGGACCCGGCGAGGGTGGTGAAGGAGCGGAGTGGGTGGCGGTCCGGGTCCCCGACGGGTATATCTCGTGTCATGCCAACAAGGCGAGGATAGGTGAGTTTCCGCTCGATGATCCGGCGAACTGTGTTTATTCAGACAACGTGAGGTCATTTGCCGTCGAAAAGGGCTACTACGATCCACAGTCAGGAGAGCCCTTCCGCTTCTGCGATGTCTATTGTCCTCCAACACCTGAGAACCGCAAGTATTGTAGCTCACGCGTCTGGAGTATCTTCCGGCGCGCGGCGCCGTCTAAGGAGTTTTCATCCGACTACCACCGGTGTGTCGACGGTTCCGAACCGTATCCACTCTGGATAAGGCCAGATACGAAACTCTCACTTGGAGATGTCTTCTCCTTGATGCGTGATCATTTTGAGGGGACGGCCTATGACATGACTCAGGGAGTCGACGCGGGACCCTACGGTAATCCGAAGCGCTGGAGACCTCTCGACTGGACGGTGGACAGCGTGGCTTATGCATGGGAGCGCTCGATCTCAACCCAGCAGACGGGGTTCTCGACGGTGTCGCAGTCAAGGTCATGGCTTCCCGATGCCGTGGGTGGAGTGCTCTGGTATGGGGTCGACGATACTTATACGACGTGCTATATGCCGCTCTACTGCGGTATCGACAGCCTCCCGGGGTCTTATACGATCGGAAGTCTGCAGGAGTTCTCGTGGGATTCGGCGTGGTGGATCTTCAATCTCGTTGCCAACTACGCATGTCTCAAGTACTCATACATGGCACCCGAGATTCAGGCCGTTCAGAGCGATATCGAAGGCACGTTCATGGCGCTTCAACCTTCGGTTGAGCAAACCTCGCTTGAACTTGCAGGGTCTGATCCGGGGCTCATGAAACGCTATCTGACCGGGTACTCGATCGCACAGGCTGAAATGGTGATGTCACGCTGGCAGGACCTCGCCGGGTATCTCATAACCAAGTATAACGACGGTTACGTTAAGAGCGAAGAGGGAGAACCTGAAGAGAAAGGTTATCCCGACGCCTGGCTCCGCCATGTCATCGAATCGCGTCCGGAACAGTTCCTTCTTAAACCCGCCGAAGAGGAAACAGCGGACTGGGAGCTGGTCGACTAACCCTCAAGGACATTGAGTGGCAACCAGCCGTGTTCGCCATCGCTTTTGCGGCACCAGGCCCAGCCGTTCCGCTCCCTTATTACCTCTAACTCATCGCCGGCCTCCACGGTCAACTCTGTTGCGTCGTAATCGACGCGCAGGGTACCGGTGTCACCATCACGTTCAATGTAGTCACCGGGTATCCACCCGGCATTTCCGTTCCTGTCGGTGCACCACAACCAACCCGGCCATTCGCTCTTTTTTTCCTCAACCTTGACCTCGTCGCCGGCCTTGAGTTTGAGCGGGTCAGGATAGGCCGATTGATAGCCTGAGCTTGCCCTGCAGGTTCTGCCTCCTGATGACTCGCTTCGTGCCAATGCCCGGTTACCTCCTCACGGTGGCCTAACTGCCAGTTGCTCTCCTCGTGCGGTTCCGTGGCGCATGCCTTCGGGTAGCCGACCGGATTTCGAACTGGCGAGATGACCGTCTCCTTTAGTATCTTACCCCATAGGACACTACAAAGGCAACGGGACCGGAGCACTATAGATGAAACCGATCTACCTCGACTACAATGCTACGACACCGGTCGACCGGCGTGTGGCCGATGCGATGTCGCCGTATATCACCGAGCACTTCGGTAACCCCTCTAGCGGTCACGTCTACGGCGTCGCCACGAGGAAGGCTGTGGAGAAGGCCCGCGGGCAGGTGGCGGGTTTCCTGGGGTGCGAAGGATATGAAGTGATCTTTACAAGCGGTGGTTCCGAGAGTAACAACCACGCAATAAAGGGAGCGGCCCTCGCTTACGCCGACAAGGGTAAACACATCATCACCTCATCGGTTGAACACCCCGCCGTGATTGAAGTCTGCAGGTATCTTGAAGGGCACGGATACGATGTGACCTATCTTCCCGTTGACGAACACGGTCTGGTCGACCCCAAAGAGGTTGAAGCTGCGATCACACCACGCACCATTCTGATTTCAATCATGCATGCCAATAACGAAGTGGGAACAGTTGAACCCATAAAGGAGATTGCGGGCATCGCCCGAAGGCACGGGGTTTTGATCCATACGGATTGTGCACAGTCGGCCGGAAAGATCCCTGTGAACGTAGACGAACTCGGTGTCGACCTGCTTTCCCTTGCGGGCCATAAGATTTACGCGCCGAAGGGTATAGGTGCGCTCTATGTACGTAGCGGTGTCCGGCTGGAGAAGCTGATTCACGGAGCAGTGCAGGAGATGAAGTGGCGGGGGGGGACCGAAAATGTGCTTGAGATAGTCGGTCTGGGTGAGGCCTGCGCCTTGATCACCGGGGACCTCGACGAGCACGCGGGCGAAATGAAGCACATGCGCGACCGGCTTGAGGATGAGTTAAAGAAAAGGTTTCCGGATATCAGGGTCAACGGGCATCCGGAGAAGCGTTTACCCAACACTCTGAGCGTGAGTTTCAGGGGACTTGAGGCCAACACCATTCTTTCGGAGCTTTCCGGCGTTGCCGCCTCTGCTGGTGCGGCCTGCCACAGTGACCGGGTGGAGATCTCAGATGTGCTCGCTGCGATGCGGGTGCCGATGGACTATGCGATGGGGACCATCCGTCTATCGGTGGGTCGCTTCACGACACCCGATGAGATCGACCGGGCGATTGAGGAGATCACCAAGGTTGTGGGTGGAATGGCGCCCGGAGAAGCGCCTGTCTCCGCCGACCCGGTGTCCGGGGAGGTGAAACTGACCCAGTTTACACACGGGCTCGGGTGTGCGTGCAAGCTCCGGCCGCAGGTTCTTGAGAAGGTCCTCGCGAAGATACCGCCACCAGGTGACAAGAATGTGCTTGTGGGGACAGATACGTCTGACGATGCGGCAGTCTATAAGATTGACAGGGAGACCGCGATTGTGCAGACGGTTGATTTCTTCACACCGGTTGTCGACGATCCCTTCCAGTTCGGCGCGATCGCGGCGGCGAATTCGCTGAGTGACGTTTACGCGATGGGTGCAAAACCGCTCTTTGCTTTGAGCGTCGTCGGGTTTCCGAGTAACCGGCTTCCGGTTGAAGTGCTGGAACAGATTCTGGAAGGGGCCAGGTCCAAAGCCGAAGAGGCTGGAATTGCCATCATCGGCGGTCACACCGTGGATGATACCGAGCCCAAGTTTGGACTGGCGGTTACCGGCGTCGTCGATCCGAAGAAAATCGTAACCAACCGCGGTGCAAAACCAGGTGACTGGCTGGTTCTAACGAAGCCCATCGGGACGGGTATACTTGCCACGGCACTCAAGCAGGGTCTGCTGGACGCCGGCCAGACCCAAGTGCTCGTGGAAACCATGGCGAGCTTGAATATGCGCGCCGCCGAGGCGATGTTGGAGATCGGTGTCAATGCCTGCACCGATGTTACCGGCTTCGGCCTCCTGGGTCACCTGCTCGAGATGATGACCGGTTCGGGTACCTCTGCGGAGATAGAGGCCAGCCGCGTTCACTTCTTACCGGGAGCTATAGAACTGGTCACATCAGGCGTGATCCCGGGTGGGACGCGCAACAACATGGAGTATACTGCTCCTTCGGTGAGGTATGCGGATGGAGTTCCCGAGGTCAAGCAAGTGCTCTTAAACGACGCCCAAACCTCAGGCGGTCTCCTGATCTCGCTCCCGGAAGAGCGGGTTGAGACGCTGATGACCCTCCTCGTCGAGAAGGGCATGGAATGGGCAAGTGTGGTGGGCAGAGTCGTGCCCGGAGCCGACCCAAAGATCGCGGTCGGCGCGTAGTGTGAACCCCGGTGAAGCCACAGAGATCAGATGCGAAAGCCCTGATGAGAATTCCAGGATTTGCTTGATTCTTTTGACCCACAAATGGCATCGTAAGTAAAACAACCTTTAACCTTGGACCGGTAGTTTTGAGAAAGGAGAGTAATTTCACATGGCATCAGCAGAAGATCATCTGAAAGAGGCGTTTGCAGGTGA
>JALGZP010000065.1 GCA_025774845.1 bacterium | reverse complement strand
TGTTGCTCAGTCATGTCACCAGAGCTCCTCACAATGTATGTGGTCGCGAGAAAGGGATTGGGCGGTTTGATGTCAGGGATTCGGCCGAGCCGGCTGCACTGGCTCATTCTTGGATTGACAATTCTCCACATCATCCCCATATGGGCCTTCGATTACTTCCCGTCTCAGGACGGCCCCAGCCATATCGACAACGCATATATGCTGCTTCACTATTCCGATCATGCCACGGAGTACAGCGATTACTACGATCTCAACTTGAGACCATTTCCTAACTGGTTTTCCCACGCGGCACTGGCAGGTCTAATGGTGTTTGCGTCACCACTTGTGGCCGAGAAGACATTTCTGACCATCTATGTGATTTTCTTCGTATTGGCCATAGTCTATTTCCTCAGGTCCACGGGTGAGGACAAGACATTCCTTGTTCTTCTTGCTTTCCCTTTCGTATACAGCTACCTGCTGCACAAGGGATTCTACAATTTCAGTTTCAGTATTCCACTCATGTTCCTGACGATCGGGTACTGGTACAGGCGCCGCGACAGACGGATGGATTGGAGACTGCTGGTGGGTTTGAATCTCCTGCTGACGTTCCTCTACTTCTGTAGCATACTGTCTCAGCTGCTGGCCATGATGGGAATCATGGTTCTGGCGCTGCTCCATCATCGTGTCAGACTTCACAGGACTCTCCTGGTAGCGATGGGGCTGGTACCCTCATGCCTGCTTCCATTGTACTACCTTCAGACCCAACCGTTTCAATACACTCGCAGGCTACCATTGGGCTATCTGTGGAGCTACTTTGGAACGATAGGATCCATAACATCTTACGATTTCAGACAGCAGTATGTTGGTGGGGCGCTGTGTGTGCTATATGCAATACTGGTGGTCTATACGCTTGTAAGGCAGACCGCGGGACGACGCGGTAGGCGTCTCGGGCCTGGAGTAGCAGACGGGGGTGGTTTCTGGCTCCTGGCAGTTATGTTCTGTGTTCTTTACTTCTTTATGCCCGCGGGGATGTATGGGGGAGGTGGGATCACACATCGACTGAATCTCTTTCCATTCATCATGATTCTTCCCTGTCTGACTTTGCGTATCCGCCAACCGGTGAAATGGGCACTGGGCGCTGCGGCCATTGCTCTGATATTGATCCATCTCGGCATCAACACCCATTATTACAGAGTACTGAACGTCGGACTGGACGAATACAACTCTGGCATGCAGTTTGTGAACAGGAACGAGACCATTCTGCCGGTGAGCTTCAGTCACAAGGGAGCAGAGTCAGCCAGAGTCCGCGTCTTTCTTCACGCGGGGAGTTACTATTGTGCCCAAAGAGGTGCAATCAACCTGGCCAACTATGAGTCCGATAAATCATATTTCCCCCTGAGATACAAGACGGGCAAGAATCCTTTCGCGATAATCGGCAGACTGCAGAAGCCATTTGGGTTCGCCCATCCGGAAAGGTATCCAGAACCGATAGACCATATTCTCCTGTGGTCTCCCAGGGACCATTTCCATTCCCTTGCGTGGATTGAGGAAAACTACGAACTCGTACACTCCCGGGGCCGCCTGAGGCTATACACACGTAGAGAGGGCCTCTGAATTATGGACGGTGCCCGGGTGTCAGCGGAGGTAGCCGAGACTCTTGAGTCGCTTGACGGTCTCTTCGGTGTTTCGTGGCTCGAATCCGGAGGGAAGCGGATTCCCCGAGACGGCCCAGGCCTCAAGTTGCGGTCGTAACTCATCTGCAAGCGCACTTATCCCGGTTGAGGGTTCATCAAGCAGGTTCATGATCTCGGCGGGGTCTTTGGCAACATCATAGAGTTGCTCGGTACCCAGGTACGGTGTCTGGATGAACTTGTAGTCCCCCCGGCGAATACACCTGGGCTTCATAATATTGGTCCACCGCGGGTCTGTTTCGATTTTCTCCCACGGCTTGGATGCCTGCCCGAACCGAACTGTTTGACCTGATGGACCATCGACTCCCCGAAGATCGATGGTCTGTCCATCTACGGCCTCCGGGATGGCAATGCTGAGCTGCTGGAGTACCGTCGGCAGGATATCGACGCTGGCGGTCGGCCGGTCACTTCTGGTTCCACCCAGCTCCCCACCGGGTAGGCGGATCATGCAGATACAGTGCATCGTCGACTGGAACACCGTGAAGCCGTGATTAAACTCCTCACCGTGCTCCCAGAGGCTCTCGCCATGATCACTTGTTATGACCACAACCGCTTGATCGAGGACTCCCTGACCACGAAGGTATTCGAAGAGCCGTCCAAGGTGGTGATCCATGTAGGTAAACTCTGCTGCATACTGGTGCTCGATCCGTCCGACCTGACGCTTCACCCTGGCTGAGGACTCACCCTTGTGGGCCTTCACGAAATCCGCCGTAAGAGCATCGTTGCGGCCGAGTGGATCATAGAGCCGGTCATATGGCGGAGGGGCCGCATACGGCTGGTGGGGATCGAAGTAGTGGACAAAGAGAAACAGGTGTTCGGGAATCCCCTCACGATCGAGGTAGCCGATCACGGCATCGGTCACGGACTGAGCGGCGCGCTGGTCCTGGCCCGCCGCCGGAATTCCGGGAAGCATGTCGAATCTCTGGTCGTAGTGGTCGAACCCCTGGTCAAAGCCGAAGCGGCTCTCAATGGCGAAGCAAGCCGCGAAACCGGCTGTATGATACCCCGCAGATTTCATGACTTCCGGGAGCATAATGTTATCCGGATTTACCATGAACCCGTTCCGCGGTGTTCCGTGGTTGTGGGGATACTTGCCTGTGAAGAGCGATACATGTGAAGCAAGCGTTGTGGGGACCACGGTCATGTAGTTCGTGAACACTATCGACTGGCCGGCGATCTCATCGAGATGAGGCGTCCGGATGACCGTGTTGCCCATGAAACCGAAGTGGTCGGCCCGTGCCGTATCGAGCGAGATAAGAATGAGGTGCGGTGTCGGGGTCCGGTCGACGGGCTCCCTTGTGCAGGCGACGACCACCAGGAACAGGATCAGGACTATGTACCTTGTTCTCATGCTTGAAACATAACCCGGCTGGAATAACGGGTCAACGCCGGATGCACCCCGCGCCGGACCCAGTATTCGCGATCGAGGGCGGGAAGTGCTTGCAAGGTGAAAATCATCGCCATAGAATCAAGCGTGAATGAACGCAAAAACCACATTGACCGCCCTGCTTCTTGTCATCATAAGTATCGCGTTGACTCTTCTGGGTCTTGAAGTGGTTTTCAGGATAGCAGGCGTCGATCCCATCCCCGATGCCGAAAAGGACCGCCCCGACTACGAGTTGAATTCCAAAGGACTCAGGGATTATGAATACGACTACGAGAAGCCGGACAGTGTCTTCAGGATCGTTGTCACGGGGGACTCCTTCACATATGGGACAGGTGTACATTCGCTCGATGATATCTTCCTAAAACGGTTGGAGCGCATGCTCAACGCGAAAGCCGGCAGTGGGTTGATCTACGAAGTCATAAACGGATCCCAACCCGGTTATAACACGCCGGAGGAATATGAGTGGTTGAAGAAGGAAGGAATCAGGTACTCTCCGGACCTGATCATTGTCGTCTACTTCTTCAATGATGCCACCTACATGGGTACCGTCACGTCACTGATGAGACCGATACATGAGGAAGCCGCCGAGCAGAGCGGGGGGCATTCCGTACTCTACAGTTACGTCAAGTACAGGATCATGCGCAGAGTGATATCACGCCGGACGATGGAGGAATACCGGCAGGCGTACTTCGAGGGAAAAGGCGGCATGACAAAGTCCGGGCTGTGGGAGAAATGCAAGGAGAGTATCGTAGGCATAGAAGGTCTTGCTCAGTCTATCGACGCCCGGCTGACATTCGTTATATTTCCAATTCTGATCGATCTCGATGAGGACTACGCCTTCCAGGATATACATGACATTGTAGTCGACTTCATCACGCAGAACGATATTGCGGTACACAGCCTGCTGCCGGCCTTCGTCAAGTACGAGGGAAAATCGGAGTCACTGTGGGTTAACATCGTCAATGCCCATCCCAACGAGACGGGTCATGAGATAGCCGCTCAATCGCTGACCACGTATCTGATGGAGTCAGGACTGTTGGCGAGATAAGAGCTGTACCCGGCGGAGGAGGGATAGATGGCTCAAATCATCTGGTATCCCGGTCATGATGTGCTCCTTAAGGATGTCGTCAGGGCGGAGGACTGCTATCTCTATGATTCAAACGGAAAGCGCTATGTCGATCTGGAATCGGGTGTCTGGTGTACTTCAATCGGACACGGCCATCCGAGGATACTGAAGGCCTTAAGCGAACAGGCCGCAGAAATAACTCATAACGGGTTTATCTATTCAAGCCCTGTGGTGGAGGGAGCGGCCCGGGAGTTTCTGGCGCTCCTCGGCTTCGACGGCGGCAACCTTGTCTTTCTCTGCTCCGGTAGCGAGGCCGTCGAGTACGGTGTCCGGGTTACCCGGATGATCACAGAAAGACCCCTTCTCATGACGATGGCCGATTCGTACTTCGGTGCCTACGGGTCGGCATGGAGGCGGGATGAGAGCGAGTGGTTCAGCTTTGACTGGATTCCCTGCACTGCCTGCCCCGATGACCGGAGCTGTAACAACGCCTGTAAGCACCGGGCGGCGATCCCTTTCGACCGGATCGGCGGTTTCCTCTTTGAGCCGGGTAGCTCATCGGGTCTTGTCCGCTTCCCCCCCGTCAAGCTGATCCGGAGTATTGTCGCTGAGGTGCACGGGGCCGGCGGGCTGGTACAGGTGAATGAAGTGACCACGGGCATCGCCCGTACAGGAAGATGGTTCGGCTACCAGCACTACGATATATCCCCCGACATAGCAAGTTTGGGCAAGGGCGTGGGGAACGGTTATCCCATAAGCGTTACAGCTTTTGCACCTGGTGTGATCGACCGGCTTGGCGGAAGGGAGATCATGTACGCCCAGTCACACCAGAACGATCCGCTTGGAGCGGCCGTCGCCAGGGAGGTAATCAGGGTGATCGGGGAGGATGGCCTGATCGCGCGCGCAGGCGAGATCGGGGAAGTTCTCATCCGTGGGCTTGAGGCAATCAAGACACGTACGCGCCGGATACGGGAAGTCCGGGGCAGGGGTCTCCTCGTAGCAATCGAAATGGAAGATGGACCTGAGGAGACCCTGACCAAGAAGACACTCCCGGACATGCTCGATCGGGGCTTTGTCCTTGCACACCGCTCGGGCTACGGCATCCTGAGAGTCGATCCTCCGCTTACCATAGCCCAAAGGGACATTGAAGCATTTCTTAAGACGTTTGAGGAGGTGCTCACCGCGATCTCATGATCTAGCTGCTGGGGCGGCTCCGGCGTGGTCCGGTGCGGGGCCGGCGGCTTCGGTTGTTTCGCTGCTGCGGGTTTCGCCGCGTGTTTCTTCTGGTGGGTTTCCGCGGACGGCGCGAAGGCTGTCTTTCACCTGCCGGGATTCGCACACTCACGCGCGTGCCCTTACCCGGCGTACTTTCAATCACGATCTCACCGGCGTACCCGTCGATGATGCCTTTGCATATCGCAAGACCAAGTCCCGAACCCTGGGTTTTTGTGGAGAAGTTGGGCTCAAAGAGTTTCCCGGAATCTTCGGATGAGATACCTGCGCCTGTATCTGTGAAACTCACTTCGACATAGTCCTTGACCGCGTTCTCATAAGCACTGCGGCTGCTGACCCTGAAGTCGTAGTACGTCCGACCTCCACCCTCCTCCGCCTTCACGGATGTGATCTCAAGTCTCCCGCCTTCCGGCATAGCCTGGATCGCGTTCTCTACCATGTTGATAAAGACACGCTTTAACTCATCCCGGTCGACCCTCGGTCTTGGAAGCGACCGGCCTAGGTGCTTTGCAATCTCAATTGAGCCACCCACGGTCTGTTCATACTGGGCCAGGCTGTCCTCGATCACGCGATTTATGTCCGTACTTTCGAGCTTCCGCTGCGGCAGCCTTGAGAACTGGGAGAACTCGACGGCTATCCTCCGCAACGACTCGATCTGCTCAACAATCGTGGCTACGCTGTCCTCAAGAACCTGATCGAAGTCGCCCGTCCCATCCTTATGGGACTGCAGCAGGTGCTGGGCCGACAGTTTCATCGGTGTGAGCGGATTCTTGATCTCGTGGGCGACCTGGCGGGCCATCTCACTCCATGCTATCAGTTTCTTCGATCTTATGAGTTCGGTCACATCCTCGAACACGATGACCTTCCCCATCCGCCTGCCCCTCGGACCCATCACCACTGTGGCCACGGCTCTCAACGTCACAGACCCGGCATCCTCCCGGGAGAGACTTGCTTCCTTTCTCACTACGGCACGCTCGCCCTCAACCTCATCCAGCACAGCTGCGAGACCTGCGGCCCCGATCTTTCTCAAGAGATTCTTGGCATCCCTGCCACGGGCGTTCCTGCCCCTGGTCCCGAGCATTCTTTCTGCGGCACTGTTAAAGGTATCGATCCGGCCTCTCCAGTCCGTGGATATGATGCCTGCTCCCACATTGCCAATGATCGTTTCGATATATCGCTTCCTCTCACTCAGCGTCTTTCGGCTCTTCGCAAGCGTAGCCGTCATCTTATTGAAAGAGGAAACCAGGTCGCCTATCTCGTCATCACCTGACTTCGGAATCGTGAAGGCGAGATCGCCGGAACCAATCCGGAGTGTGCCGCGGATCAGCTCCTGTATGGGTCGCGAGATTCTCCTGGCGAGAATGAGCCCGAAAGCGAAGATGCAACAGATCACGATAACAAGCAGATACGATATGGCAGCCGAGGTCCACTCCATGCGACGGCCCACATCATCCTTTCTGAAGACCAGGGGAACCGATATTGCCCCGACCGTGGTCCCGTCGTTTCCCCTCAAGGGGGTGTAGCCGACAACGACATCCATCTTCCCGACCCGTTCCCAGGTGAAGTGAAGATCACGGCCACTTACAAAGCACTCGAGATAGGCATCAGGTGAGATTCTTCCGGCCATTAACTCGGAGACAAAGAGCTCCCGCTTACTTGAAGCCGCAACGCCGGTCCGCCCGAAGAAGTTCAAGTCCTTGCCGATCTCAGAGGAGAGCCGGCGCGCGAGGCCGTCGTCTATCCTCCTTGAGACAAAGGCACAGCCTTTGACCCTGTCCGGGAATATTACGTCTCTGACAGGAACGGCGGCCTTGGCCACCAGGCCATCTTCTGTGGAGAAGAATCTGTGGGCGCGTCCCTCATCGAGTACCGATCTCAACACGGACGCCGGAAGCACGGGCTTCCCGAAGGTTGCAAGGACCCTGCCTGTCGAATCGATGACCGCGGATGACACGTCATGGCTTACCAGCATTCCGAGAATGGAGGGTTCAGCCGTAAGCTCATCGATGAGGATGGGGTTACGAGCGAGGTGGAGTGCTTCCCCTCCGACCAGCCGCTCAAGTGCGAGCTCGGATAGATTCAGGCTCTCCTCAGCTTTTGACTCCATTATCTCTCTGAGTCTTGCCCTCAAGAAACCCCTGCTCGCGGCGCCAAGAATGAGCGTCGGTACAATTGCTATCAATACGAAGGCCAGGGCGAGCTTGCTGGCGAAACTCCATCTCAGCCTTGCCGTACTCTTTCCGCGGTACTTCTTAACCGCGTAGCGCGTTCCTTTTGCTACGCCTCCAATGAGAATGATCAGAAGGGCAAGGATCGCATTGCCAACAATGATTCCCATGAACCTTACCACGCTGTCGCTCAGAGAAGGCTTGCGGAAGCTCAGAAGAAGAGATTCCGGGTCCTCATCGAGCGGAACCAGGTAAGATGCGTACGGGCGACCAGCCGCCCTATGCTCGACCCAGACAGACTCCGAACCACCCACCGCATTGAGTTCGCCGATGGGCTTTCCAACTTCGAAGTCTCGTGCAGTGGTTCTCACTATCTTCCCATCGGCCAGCATGCTTGCAGAATATATGTCCTCAAACGCTCCGAGCTCCCCCGCGCCCCGACCGACAGCTTCAAAAAAGGTCGGCTCAAAACCGGCTACCGATTCGAGATCACCGGAGGCAAACGGGATGGAGATCACCACACTACCCAGATATGCATCTCTCTCGAAATAGGGGATCACACCGACATAAAGCTCGACTTCTTTTCCCCCAAAAGTCCCGCGTGTCACACGCGTAAACGGCCGGTTGATGAAACGTGCTTCCCGAAGGGTGCCCTCGATTTCCGAAAGATCTCCGATGTCCTCCAGAGAAAACCTCCCGACCACATTATGCGATGGATCGAGGATACGAATTCCCGATGTCACATTTGCCTTACTCAGCATCGAATTCGCCCAGAGCTCCAGCGCAAATGCGTCAAGATCTCGGCCGCCGGTGAGTGTGGCGCCGACATCGCCGTAATCCGTAACCTGGGCAAGTGTTTCTTCAAGCACCGAAGATCTCCATGCATCCGTTCTTGATCTGACCTGGAAGGCGGTTGACTCGATGGCCTCGCGCCGCTTGGAGTCGTGGTCGGCATGCACGTACGGAAATTGCAGAAGTGAGGCGGCAAGGGCAAACCCCACTGCCGCAGTTATCAACCCCATTCCAAGTTTTCTCAAGAGAACCCTGTCCATCACATATGCGCAGATGAGTGCAAGGGTCGCAGGCAGAAAAACGGAAGCGCCGGTGCCCGAAACCACAAGAAGCGTGACAAGTACAAAGAGCGTGACTCCCGCGAGGGCGATCGGATTGCGACCGACCCACCCCCCGATGCCCGACCGTCTGATCAGGGAGAACTGCCATCTGATAAAGGTGGCAGGCAGCAGGATCATCACCGCCGCAAGTATCAGGACCGCACCCCTCATCACCACGTGTGACGAAGAGAAATCAAAGGGAGAAAGCGTTGCGAACATGAGGGAACTGTCGGCTAACACTCTTTCAAGGACCTTGTCAGCAAGTAGAATGAATCCGAAGGCCAGCAGCCCACCTACAAATCCGAGCAACACCAGCGGCAGACTGTCCCCACCCCCCTGTCTCCCGCCCGGAGCTGAAGACTTGGCTCGGTAAGCCCGCGCAAGCAATACAATGCCGACACCAAGGAAGAGAAAGAGACTTGTGATAGCGAGATCGGCCGGTGATCGCAGTATGCCGGTCGGCATCTGGGTAGCATAATGAAGAGAAGTGAAAGCCTCGAAGGCATCGAGATTGAGAAAATCCCTGAGTGGTGAGAGACCAAGCCGAGCCGAGCCGATCATTGCCAGGAGCAATGCGAGTCTCGGAGCCGTAGCCTTCCGGAATCTCGGTCCGACAAGATGTCTGCCCAGCACAATCGTGCCCAGAGCTATGAGGACAAGAAGCGCGAGTGAGGCAACTAGCAAACCCTGGCGCCTCAGTATGACCTCCTCGTCACCAAATGCCCTTCCCATCACGATCACAGACCCAACGACACCGCCATCCGGCAGCCTGACCGCTCCCGAGACCTCCTCACGATCAGCAGATGATTCGACCGGCACCGGCCCCTCCCCCATCAGCACCTTCACCTCATGTCCGGTCATGGCGGTAATCTCATCCGACAGTGTTCCCCCACCGGCGTAAGGCAGCATGTCGGGATACGCGGCATCCAGTTGTCTGAAAACCGTTATTGAACCCAGGTGGTCGTTGCCGGGTTCGACCGGGGCAACAGCTTCGAGCCAGTAGTGGGTTGTGCTCCGGCTCACGCGAAGCCCGACATCCCGCCCTCTTGCCCATCTTTCCCCGATGAAGTCCGGGAGTTTTCCCGTCCATGCCAGGATGCGGCCACCGAGATCACTCAGGATGATGCCGTGCTCACCCTCTCTCCACCCGGTGGATCGAGCGGCACCGGCAACAACGGAGAACATCTCCCGCTTACCGTCCGACCTTATACTCCGGACAAGTTCATCCTGCGCCGCGACCGTCCCGGCAAACTCCGATGTATCTGAGAACCTGCCTTCGAGGATGGAAACAGCGGTAGTGAGTGCCCTGTCGGCCTTCTCCCGCTCGAGCAGACCCCAACGCCGTTCCTCAGACATGATATAGAGCGAGTAGACCAGGTGAATGGCAAAACATGCTGCCGCCAGGCCGACCGCAAGAAGTCTCAATCTTCTCGCGCCAAGTACCACAGCCAGGGCAACACAAGCAAGGCAGGCTATCACAACAGAGAGGCTGAGTAGCGTCCAGCCCGTGAAGACATCAACGATTGCCAGACCGGAGAGCAGCCCCATCAGAATGAGTATGCTTCTTTGGCGCATATCTACATCCTACAGGCTTAATCCGGCGGGGTGAGATCTATCTTGCGGGTACTGCCCTGAGCTCGGAGATGACCCAGTGGCCGCTTTCGAGTCTCAGTGACACAAAAACGACTTCTTTTCCGAGAACGCCGTTTCTGTAACGGCATTTCCTTTCAAGGAGTGCGTAAGGCCGGGACTTTTTCTCGGTCCCCTCTGAAATCCTTGCGAAACCTATAGTGAGTGTCTGTGTTCGCAGGAGGTAATCCGACAGTAGGTAGTAAGCCTGACTCCTTGTAAAAAGCCCGCCGCGCGGTCCACCCTCGCCTAGATCCAGCCGCACCTTTCCCTTCCCAAGATACCTCTCAAAAGGTTTCGGGGTGCCGTCTCGCCAACCCTTCTCAACGCCCCTGAAAACCGTGAGCGGTTCAACCCGGGCACCACCACGCACCTCATCACCACTGGCGATCTCACCATCCCATGCGGCCAATTTGGTTCCGACTCCCACGTCGTCGTCTGGCACAAGCCGCGGACGGCAGATCTCCTGGTCTTGGGTTTCTCCGCTCAGAGCACCACACACCCACATCCCAACCACAAGAAGGAAGACCGCGCTGACACGAGCAATACACTTCATTCGTTCACCTCTGCAGCCTACAACTGCAATAGGCGTGCCAGTTGGTCTGAGCATTTTCCTTCCCGTAAGAGGCATCATCATTACGTTTCCCGACAGACTAGATCGACACCCCAGATGGAGTGTCTTAATTGAATTTAGATATGTCCCCTTTATAGTACACCTACCGCCTGCGCACGGGGGACTTGTGATACCATTCCACCAGAATAGGACTGGCTACAAATATCGATGAGTAGGTTCCGACGAGCACTCCGACGAGGAGCGCGAACGAGAAGTCCCTGAGCACCTCTCCACCCATAAAGAAAAGGAAGAGCACGACGAGCAGGGTTGTAAGTGACGTCATAACCGTCCTGTTGAGTGTCTCGTTTATACTGGCGTTTATGACCCCGTCGTAGTTTTCTCTGTGGTACTTGCGAAGGTCCTCACGGATCCTGTCGAAGACAACGATCGTATCATTGAGTGAATAACCGACTATGGTGAGAAAGGCTGCGACAACCCCGAGCGAGATCTCCTTCCCGGTGAGCGAGAACAAACCGAGTGTTACGAGAACATCATGGAAGAGCGCGGCAACCGCAGCAACGGCGAATCTGAACTGGAATCTCCAGCCCAGGTAAACCAGAATGGCGCAGAGCGCGAATACAACCGCCAGGACCGCCTTCTTGCCCAGCTCCCTTCCGACTTTGGGACCAACCAGTTCCTCCCGCCTGACTTCGAATTGATTGTCCGGCATGGCTTCACTGATCGAGCTCTTTATGGCCTCCGCCACATCCACTTCTTCGTCATGGACTGCCCTTAGGAGCACCTCGTTACCGGTCGCAAATGTCTGGATCTCGGTCTTCCCATACCCACCCCGGTCAAGTGCGGATCTCAGGACCTCAGTGGTTACGGGTTTCTCGAAACGGAGTTGAACCAGGACTCCACCCTCGAAATCTATGCTGAGATCCGGTCCGCCCTTTACCACAAGCGAGATCAAACCAGCGCCTATTACAATGGCCGACAACAGGAACGCTTTCCGCCGCCGGTCGACGAACTTAATATCGGTTTTGCCAAAGAATCGCATGTTTGACCTCTCTATATGCTCAGCTTGCTGAGCCGTCTTACATTGGTTACCGCATCAAAGATGGTTCTCGTCACTACTATCGCCGTGAACATACTCGCAAGTATGCCGATCGACAGCGTAACCGCGAAACCCTTTATGGGTCCCGTACCGAATTGGTAGAGTACCGCAGCTGTGATCAACGTGGTTATATTGGCATCGAGAATCGTTATGAACGCTCTCGAATATCCATCTTTTATAGCCCGCCGCACGGTCTTTCCTGCCCCCAGCTCTTCCCGCACGCGCTCAAATATAAGTACATTGGCGTCCACTGCCATACCTATGGTCAGGATGATCCCCGCGATTCCGGGGAGTGTCAGTGTACCCCTGAGACCGCCAAGGGCGGCAAGAAGGATGACCAGGTTGAGCGTAAGGGCCAGAACCGCGAGCAACCCGGACATGTTGTAGTAGACAACCATGAAGATGGCGACAACGGCACCACCGACGATGGCGGCCCGGACGCCTCTCCTGATTGAATCGCTTCCGAGGGACGGACCGACCGTCCGTTCCTCTACGATCTTGAGGGGTGCGGGAAGCGCACCGGCTTCCAGCACGATCGCGAGGTCCTGGGCTTTCTCCGCTGTGAAGGCTCCGCTGATCGATGCCGCACCGCGGATTTTTTCCGTGATGTTGGGAGCCGAGTGGACCTTATCGTCAAGTACGATGGCCAGTCTTCGCTCGATGTTCTCCCCCGTAACCCTCGAGAACAACGACTTTCCGAGTCTGTTGAATTCGAGCGAGATCCCCGGGGCACTCGGGTAAGATGGATCAATCCCCCACCGGACTATCGCCTGGTTTATGTACTTTCCGGTCAGTGAGGCTTTGCGATTGACCAGGTATACACGCTGGAATTTGTCTTCGCGGCCCTCTTCAACAGCCATATTCCAGACGATCTGGACATCGGGCGGCATTATCTCCTGCTCGCGGGCACTCTCGAAGACCTGTTTCACGGTCTCCATGTCCGCCATATTGACCATGGCATCCTCATGAGTGCCGACGCGTGTGAAGCGCACCAGCGAGAGGAGTCCCCTCCCCTCATCCACGACGTCATCGATCTCATCTCTCAGGCCGGTTGTGTCCGTCTCCGCCGCGACTTCCTCAAGCTGCCTCTCGAATTCCTCGGTATCATCATCCGCCGTAAGGCTCCGTATCTCCTCGCTAAGAGCTTCGTCTACTTCCGAAAGCAGCTGCCTGAATTCATCGCCTTCCTTGACCAGCTTGAATTCGAGCAGGGCCGTCTGCCCTATCAGCTCCTTGGCACGGGCCTCATCGCTCAGCCCGGCAAGCTGGACAACAATCCGGTCTTCGCCCTCAACCTGGATGATCGGCTCGGCAACTCCGAATTTATCGACCCGGTTCCGGATAATGGCCTCGGCGCGTGAAACGACGTTCTTGATGTCGGTGTCTTCGAGCTCACTCTGGTCAACCTCTAGAACGAGGTGCATTCCTCCCTGAAGGTCAAGACCCAGGTTTATGGCCCTATCCTTAAGCTCCGAAAGCTCCTCGGTGCTCATCGCTGCCTTGTCTTCATCGGAGAGCAGCGCGAGCTTGATGGTGGGATAAACAAATACCGCAGCGGTTATGATGACAGCCAATACCAGGACTATCCGCCATTTCAAGGTTTTATCCATACTCTAACCCTTCTTCTCATGCACAGATCAGACACTGATTAAGCACATAAGCCGCCCAATGCGGCTCATTCAGAAGCAACTATATGCAACGTGGTAGTTTAAAACACGCATACCCCCATGTCAACCGATAAATCCAGGTCGGGAAACCCTTGATTTCAGGGCTGAACGCCGATTTATGGGACATCGGGCACGGAGATCCACGCTACATCACCTGGACTTGGCCCCTGATCACTGGATATAACCGAGGGCTTTGAGGCGTTGTCTCTCCTCAGGGGAAAGTCTGGTGGTCTCTCCGGCCTCCATCGTCGGTCTGCCCGGTAACCACCACAAACAGGCCCCCGCAGTCTTCGTCCTGCGTTCCTCGTCGAATGCCTCCGGGAGCCCGAGGGCCTCATCCCGTGTCAGGGTGAACATATCCCCCGCAGAGTAGGTGCCCGCGCTGCCGGCTGAGATCAGGTCGGATATACCTTCACCCTCAACTTCGATCTTGAACGTGATCGCCGCATCCTCCGGCTCCGCCGTAAAAAGGATTATCTGTTGACCCTTTGGGCTGACTTCGACATGGAAGGATGCACTGTCAGCCGGGATCTCGAGTTCAAAGTCACCACCGGAAACCAGCCTTTCCACCGTAACAAACCGTTGCCCCGCGCTGAGTCGGGCGGTGGCGCTGAAGCCGGCATCGGTATCACCCTTGACGAATCCCAGCCTCCAACCATCGACACTGCTACCGGGAACCCTCTGCAAAAGCCCCAGGAGCGAATCACCGAGCGCGCCACCCTTACCCCAGACATTCCCCGTCTCAAGAGGGTCGTCACGCAGGTTGTAGAGCTGGACCAGAGATGTCGCCGGTTCGATTATCAGTTTCCAATCATTGCTGCGTATGCCCTTTGTATCGGGGGCCTTTCTGAGCGTAGATTCCGAGAGCTCGAGATCGGACGGCAGAAGGCCTCCTTCTCCGCGCTCCGCGCGGCCGTGGTCAACAAGGTCGTTGAGATTACGGCCTTCGCGGTGCTGGCTGTCGGGCGCCCCCGCAAGATCTACAATTGTGGGGACGAGGTCGATCAGACTCACCTGGTCTTCAATAGTCTGCGCTCCCGGATATCTGACAGGATTATTGAGAATCAGGGGTACCCTGATCTCCTCATCGTAGACATTGCGGCCATGTGAACCAAAGCCGTGCTCCCAGAAGGCCTCACCGTGATCGGACGTGATCATTAGAACCGTCTGGTCCCTTGAGCCTGTTTCCTCGAGGAAACTTACAAGCCGTGCTACATTGTCATCGACCTGTCTTATACACGCATCGTACATCCTGACTTCCCGCTGCCTCACATGGGGGGGAAGCCCACCGTCATCCCTGTCAGCAGGTATTTCCTCGGTTACCGCCGGCTCCGGGTCCGACTGATTGCGTACCATATCGACATACTTCATCGGTGGGCGGTAGGGCCAGTGTGTATCGAAGTAGTGGATGATGATGAAATAGGGCTGCGGTGAGTCTGTCATCAGCTCGATAGCATCATCCGTCGCCTTCCCGGCATCCCTCTTGTACTTGGCGGCCGCGCTCACCTGGTCGGTGCCTTCGAGCACCTTGAACCGGCCTGTGATCCCGAGCATGTTCACAACTGCAATGGTGTTATAACCGTGGTCGTGGAGTACCTCCGAAAGCGTTGCGATAGAATCCGGCATAATCGATTCCCACTTGACGACTCCGTGCTGAAACGGATAAAGCGATGTCAGAAAACTCGAAAACGAGGTCTTGGTCCACGGAGCCGGGGCTATCGCCGTTTCAAAGAGGACACCGGTGTCGGCCAGACCGTCAATCACGGGCGATGTGGGACGTTCGTAACCGTAACAGCCAAGGTGATCGGCCCGCAGGGCGTCTATCACTATGAGCACGACGTTGGGCTGCTCGAGTTCACGCTCTGGGGCACACGAGAGCAATACCGCCAGGAAGAGCACCAGTGAGATAAGAAGGCCCGCTGATCGCATTCGAAATTCAGGTCCCACGTTCATTTGTTCGATCCCTCCAG